>NZ_CP114910.1:937661-1250215 GCF_027497395.1 Solwaraspora sp. WMMA2080
CGGTCTCGTCGCCGGCCAGCAGGTGGAACGTGGTGTCGGGGGCGAATTCGTAGCCGCGGCCCTGGTCGAGCAGAGCGACCGTGTCACCGGCCCTGGTGCGTTGCACCCACCGGCTGGCGACCCCTTCGTCGCCGTGTACGACGAAGTCGATGTCGAGTTCGCGGGCCTGCGGCCGGAACGCGCGGACCGTGTAGTTGCGCAGGTGTGGGCGGGTCGCCGACGGGATCCGCAGGTACTTCAGGTAGCCGATGGTGTCGGCCCGGTTGGGCAGGTCGAAGGTGGTCTCACCGTGTTCCTGCGGCAGGAAAAGCCGGAACCAGTGGTCGAAGCCGTGGTCGGGCAGGCGCTGCAACTGGTCGCCGCCGAGGGTGACCCGGATGAAGTTCGGGCTGATCCGTTCGGTGCCGACGACGTTCACCACACACAGCGTGGTGTGCTTCTTGGCGTCCTTGAAGCTCATCGCTCTCCATAAGTCGCGCGGGAGCGCGCCCGGCCGAGCGGCAGCGGCCGGTGCAGCTGGCGTGGCCACGGACTCCCGGAGTGGTCAGGTTTGGCTAACCTTAGTTGGTGGTGCTGGTGTCCGGAAGGCCGACCCGCAGCGAGCGTCGGGGCACCGTGTTCCGCCGGGTGGCGAACTGCGGGCCGCCCACCCACCGGGTGAACGGCCCGCACCACGCCGAAGCGCGTCGGTCACTGGGTGAGCTCGGCGACCTCCTCGGCGGTCATCCGACCCCGCGACGGCGTCGCCGCCGTGGACCGGGCGGCGCTGGCCGCCCCGGCCGGTGCCGGGGCGACCGCCGGTGGGTCGGCCGGTCGCCGCCAGTGCCAGTCGGTGACCGCCTGGTACGCGGCGGCCACCGACAGCAGACGGTCCTCGGCGTACGGCTGCCCGCCGAGGATGGTGCCGATCGGCACCCCGCCACCGGAGAAGCCGATCGGGAACGCGATCTCCGGCAGCCCGACGATGTCGAACGGCACCGGGCTGGTCTGCACCACCACGTCGCAGCTGCTGAAGATCTGGTCCAGGATTCGGTCCAGCAGCAGCAGCTTGGCGCGCTGGCCGGTGACCCAGCCGTTGGCGCCCAGCAGCGCACCCTGCAGCCAACTGGTCACCGACACCCCGAAGCCACGCAGGTCGGTGCGCAGGTACGGCATGAACGGCTCGCTGCGCTCCGGCAGCCGTACGTTGTTGAACGCGCCTCCGGTGAGCAGGCTCCACTCGTCCGGCAACGGCACCTCAACCAGCTCGCACTCCGGGATGGCGGCCATCTCGGCGAGGAACGCGCGGCGGGCGGCCGCCGTCTCCGAGCTGCCGTCGGCGTAGCCAGGCAGCACCCCGATCCGGGTCTTCCACCGCATCCGAAGGTTGTCGCCGTCGTAGCGGGGCGTCGCCGCGTTGATCAGGTTCGGCACCGGCGGCAGGCCCTGGCTGCGCGGGTCGGCCGGGTCCGGCCCGGCCATCGCCATCAGCATGATCGCCGCGTCCTTGGCATCCCGGGCGAGCGGGCCGGGGTGGTCACGGGTGTAGGTGAGCGGGACGATCCCGGCCAGCGACACCCGGCCCATCGTCGGTTTGATGCCGGTGAGGTTCTGGGCGTTGGACGGCGAGGTGATCGAGCCACCGGTCTGGGTGCCGATCCCCGAGCTCGCCAGCCGGCCGGCGACGGCGGTCGCGGTGCCGGTCGACGATCCGCCCGGGTTGGTCGACGGGTTCGTCGGCGTCCAGGCGTTGACGGTGGTGACCTGACCATTGGGCAGGGTCGCCCGGGTGGTGGCCAGCGGACCCATCTGGGTCTTGCCGAGCACGATGCCGCCCTGCACGACCAGCTTGGCGACCGAGGTGGCGTCGTACGGTGGGACGAAGTCCTGGAACAGGTACGAGTTCGCGGTGGTGGGCACGCCCTCGGTGAAGTAGTTGTCCTTGATGGCCAGCGGGATGCCGTGCAACGGCCCCCGGTGCGGTCGGTTGGCCCACTGCCGGGCGGCCTTGACCGCCGCCTCCGCGAGCACCACGTTGAACGCCTGGTACGTCGAGTCGTACGCGGTGATCCGGTCCAGATAGGCCTGCACCAGCTCGACCGGCACGATCTTGTTGTGCCGGATCATCCAGGCGGCTTCCGAGATGGTCCATTCGGTCGGGTCGGACATGGCCGACTCGCGTGGTTTGTTGTACGCGGCCCCCCGGTCCAGCTCCGGGTTGAATTTCACGGCCGGGGCGCTGGTGCCGCTCGGCGCGGCCGAGGCGAGCCCGGCCAGGCCGGGCAGCGCCACGGTGCCGACGGTGGCGGTGGCGGCAAGCGCGGCGGTGCGGGCCAGGAACGCGCGGCGGTCGAGGAGCCGGTCGAGCGGCAGTTGTACGTCTGTGGATGAGTCTGTCATGGCGTCCTCTGTTGTCATCGGGGCTTGCGCCATTCGGTGCTGATCGACGGGTAGAGGACCGGTGCGGGCTGCTGGGACAGCGCCATGGCGGTCGCCGGGTCGTCGGCGTCCGGGGTCGGCATCTGGTACGCGGCGAGGGTCGGCACCGTACTGCGCATGAAGGACCGCAGCGAGGCGAGGACCGAGTCGCGGCCGGGAGAGCCGGTGACCGGGTCGGCGGTGGTGCCGGCCGGCAGCTGGTCGAGGTCGATGCCGAGCGAGGCGAGTTGGGCGACGATGAACGTGTTCAACTCGTCGTCGGTCGGAGGGGTGGGGGCCATGGAACCTCCTGGCGGTGAAGCGGTGGCCACAATCTCCGGCCGGTTGATGTCGGCACCGTGACGCAGCTGTCACGTGATCATGAATCCGTGCAGCTCAGGCCAGGTGGCAGGTCATTGGGTCGGCCGTGGTACGGATCGCCAGCTGATTCCGTCGACGGTGACCGAGCCGGGCGCGCCGGGCTGCCCGGCGGAGACCCACAGCAGCCCCGGCAGGGCACCGAGCTCGCCGTACGGGCCGGCGGTGCCGGCCGTGAAGGTCGTGCCGTCGTCGTCGCTGGTCCACGTCGGCGCCGTGTGCCGGCCGATGCCGCCCACCAGCAGCCGGCCGTCGTCGCCGACGGTGAGCGCGCTCTGGCCCAGCCGGGGCAGCGGGGCGGCCAGGTCCTGCCAGCTGCGTGCACCGTCGGTGGTACGCCACAGCACCGGCCGGGCGGCCGACGAGCCGGTCCCGCCCGCGTCGATCGGGTCGAACAGGACGAACGCCTGCCGGGCGTCGCGGGCCGCGAGGCCGGCGACCAGGGCGCCGGCCGGTCCGGCGGTGGTCCGCCAGCTGGCGCCTCGGTCGGTGCTGACCGCGGTCACGGTGCCCGGCCCGGTTCCGGCCTGCCCGGCGGTCCAGATCGCCCCGTCTGGGGCCACGTACACCCGCCCGCCGACCGTGGGCGGGTCGGCCAGCCGGTACACCGTGCCGTCGACCGGGTCGACCGCGACCGGCGGGCGCAGGTCGGCGCAGGGGGTCAGACAGTCGACCGGCTGCGCTCCGGGTGGGAACGCGGTGACGGTGCGGGTCGTCGCGGTGGCGTCCCGCCAGGTCCGGCCGGCGTCGATGGACACGTGATCGGTGACGCCGACGCCGACCAGGAAGACGTCCGGGGTGAGGCTGAACGCCACCGCCCGGGACACCGGGTGGCTGGCCGCGTCGTGCAGGCAGTCCGCCGTGGTGTCCGGTCCGTTCAGCGGCAGCCACGTCGATCCGGCGTCGTCACTGCGAGTGAACCGGAACCGGCAGTCGTCGCCGGGGCCGTCGACACCCACCACGGTCCGGTCGTCCCACACGGTGATCCGCAGCGGGCCGGACGGCACAGGGCTGTCGGACCGGTGGCGGCCCACCGTCGCGGCCAGGCCCGGCGCGACCAGCGCCACCAGCAGCAGGCCGAGCGCGGCGGCGACGATCATGGTCCGCCGCCGGCGTCGGGCCCGCGCCCGGAGCCGGTCCAGCGCCGGCTGGATCACCGCTTCGCTGATTCGCTCCCGGTCGAAAATGGTCAGCCGCAGGTCAGGCATGGCTGCTCCGGGTGTGACTGGTCGACGTGTCGACGAGCAGGCCGGCGAGGGCCGTCCGGCCCCGGGATAGTCGGGACTTGACGGTGCCTTCAGTCACGCCGAGCGCGTCGGCGACCTCGGCGACCGGCAGGTCGGCCAGGTAGTGCAGGGCGATCGCGTGTCGTTGACCAGCCGGCAGTTGGCGTAGCGCCCGCATCAGCGCGACGTGCTCGGCCGAGCTGTCGGCGATCAACCGTTCAGTGTCGACCGGGGCGGCCAGCCGGGGCAGCAGCCGGGCGAGAACGGCCCGGCGGCGGTGCCGGCTGCGGGCGACGTTGACCGCCACCCGGCGTAGCCACGCCTCCGGGTTGTCCAGCTCCGCGAAGCGGTGCGGAGCGAGCAGGGCGCGGACGAACGCCTCCTGCACTGTCTCCTGTGCCTCGCCCAGGTCGCCGGTGACGGCGTACAGCTGCACGACGAGCCGCCGGTAGCTGCCGGCGTACACCTGGCCGATGACGTCGTCAGGGCGCGCCGGGCCGCCGCCGTCGGCGTCCGGCGGGGATTCTCCCATGCAGTGCCCGACTCCCCGGCGGTCCGGAAGGTTCCATTGGTCGCCCGGTGGGCGGTCAGCCGGTGTCACCGCTCGGGGCCGCCGGTGCCGGATGGCAGCCGGGCGGGTCCTCCGGCTGCGCCCGGCCGCAGTAGAAGACCTCATGCGGTTCCCGGTCGACCTGCGGCACGCTGGCCACGTACATCAGCGACAGTCGCTTCTCCACCGGCTCGCCGGTGTCGGCCGAGAACCGGGTCGGCCCGGTCACCCCCGGGTACGCCGCCGCGGCATTCTGCCGCAGTACCTCGGTGAAGACCGCGACCGGGCTGACCGCCCGCGCGTCCCACGGCCGGGAGCCGACGTTCAGCCGGGCCGCGAGCTGCTCCACCGCCGCGATCAGCATCATCGTCGCGTCGTAGGCCAGCGCCACCCGTTCGCCGACCGGCGGACCGGAGCCGTCCACGCACCGCCGCTCGCCGAGCAGGTCGTCGCGGCGGATCAGGTCGAGGAACCGGCGGCGTGACTCGTCGGCGACCGCGTCGGCCACCAGCCTGGTGCACATCGCCAACGCGGCCTTCGACACGTACGTCACCGGCAGGTTGCCCGGCGCGTTCGCCCGCAGCTGGTGATTGGCCAGGTACCGGTTGACCGAGTCGTCGGCCACCAGGTGCAGCGGGGGATTGTTCCGGCAGCCCCGTAGCGCCTCCAGGAACTCGTCGAACTCCGAGTACCGGCCGGCGAAGAAGAGCAAACCGGGGTAGCCGCATTCGTGACCGAGCGAGTCGCCGACCCGGAACGGCCGCGCGGTGGCCTGCTCGCCGAGCCGGTCGGTCAGGCCGGTGACCAGCGTGTTGACGTACAGGTCGTCGGCGAGTGGGCTGTTGTCGCCGGTGGTGTAGTAGATGTGCGCCTCGGACAGGTCGAGCACCCGGGTGGCGTACGCCGACACCAGCTCGGCCTGGTCGGCGTTGGGCGGGACCATCTGCAGGTACAGCCGCGAGTTGCGGTGCAGCCCGTCGGCGGACAGCGTCGGAGCGACCGCCGGCAGCCCCACCTCGTTGAGTCGCCGCAGCGCCCGTGCCGTGGTGGTGCGGCTCTCCACCAGGCCGACCACGCCGACCACCGTCGGATCCCGGCGGGCCAGCCCGGCCAGCAGCTCCACCGTCCGCTCCGCGTGTCGCATCTGCTTGCCACCGTTGGCCACCACGATGCGCAGCAGCGCTTGGCCGTCGGTGCTCGCCGACGCCTTCATCCGGGCATACTGGGCGACCGCCATCCCTTCCAGCTCTTCGCGTTCGGAGACGTAGGAAACCTCCCGGGGACCGGTCCGCTGGCCGGTCATGATGCCCAGATAGACCAGCGTCATCAGCGGGCGTCGGCGCTGGCTGCTCCGCCAGACCTGCATGACCTCCTCGTTCTGCCGGAAAATGCGTTCCTGTACCCCGCGCAGCGCCTCCTGGCCCGGGTCGTGGTTGAACACGTACGCCGGATTGTCGCTGTAGCCGATGCACTCCCCGTCGATCAGTCGCAGCGAGATCTCGCCCTGCCCCGGGTGCGGCAGACAACCGGGACCCCACCGCCCGCCGGCCCAGAACAGCCCACCGGCGAGCAGGGCCAGGACCACGGCGGCGGCGACGGTACGCCGGGCCCACCACGGTGGCGCGGGCGGTGCCAGATCGGTGGCGGTCGGGTGTCCGTACCGGTCGTCGGGGTCGGCGGTCGCCGCCAGCGGCAGCATCCACGCGTCGGCGCGGCGCAGCCGCCGCTGCTCCGGCAGGGCCTCGCGCCACTCGTCGAGTCCGATGTCCACCTCGGTCAGCCGGATCGGGGTCGCGGCACCGGGTACCGGTGTGTAGCCTTCGGCCGCGGTGGCCAGGATCAGCAGGGGGTCCCACCGGCCGGTCTCGTTGCGGACATCGTTGACCAGCCGCAGCAGGGCGTGCCCGGCGTTGTCCGGGGCGACGTCGCGCAGCAGCAGCACCGGGTAGGCGGTGCGCTGCCAGCCGTTCGGTGACCAGACGCGGCGCAGGTGTCCGGCGCGCAGGTCCTCCAGGAAGGCGTGCACCAGCAGCTTGCGCACCTGCCCGGGCTGTTCCCCGGTACGCAGGTCGGTGGTGAGTCGTTCGGCGAAGCCGACGAAGGTGCCGCTCTGTCGTGGCGCGAGGTACTGCTGGCGCATGAACCAGCGGTACCGGCCGCCGATCACCGGTAGCCGCCCGGACAACGCGGCCCGGAAGACCACGTCCGGGACCGCCCGCAGGACCAGCCAGAGCAGCAGCCGGTACGCGGTGGCGAACATGGTCTCGGCGTCCGAGGCGCCGCTCAGGTTCTCGGTGGCGGGCCGGCGGCGCCAGTCGCGCAGCATCTGGGTGAGCCGGGCCCGGCGTTCGGAGACCTCGACGTCGGCCAGCCGCTGGTCCATCAGCCAACGGGCCAGCGGATAGTGGCGGAAGGTGAACGGCTCACCGCCGAACGCGTCGAGAGCGAGCTGGTGGTGCATCGCGTCGAGTATCGGGCGGATCCCGGCTGCGTCGGGGAATTCGGCGGCGTCGACGTCGACGTGCGGCACCCGACGGCGGGCCGGCCGGCGCAGCCGGCGCAGCACCCCGGCGTGCACCTCGGACCCGGCGGCGCCAACGGCCACGACGACCGGCAGGTCGTGCTCGCCGCGCCGGGGCCGGCGCAGCAGCCGGCCGACGAGGGTCAGCAACTCGGCCACGCCCCGGGAGACGAGCCGGTCACGTGCCCGGTCAGCACCGGCCTCCATGGTCACCTCGGCACTCCGATCCTGCAGTTAAGCGGACGGTCCATCCAGTGTCGGTCAGGCTGCCACCCGCCGATTCTGCGGACCGGACGATTAGGGCAGAATGCCCGGCGGTCTGACGGGAATCTGTCAGGTCCGCCGGCCAGTTAGGAACGATGATCCGCTGTCCCGGGCCGCGCCCGGTAGGAAGGTGAATGCGGATAAGACCGGCGTGGATGATTAAGGTGGATCTTCGACTGTCCCGGGCGGACATCATCCGGAAATCTCCGCCAGTACTATCACTGACATGTCACGTCGAGAACAGCTCGCGGACCCGACGGCCGCCCAGGAACTGGGCGGGGTGGCCGACGGGGTGCGGCCGGGGACGCAGGATCCCGGATCGGTAGTGGACTCCGCCGCCGCGCCACCGCGTCGCCGTCGCCGCGGGTTGCGGGTCGTTCTGACGGTGCTCGTGGTCCTGGCGCTACTCGGTGGCGGTGGGCTGCTCGCCGGTGGGCTCTACCTGCGGTCGATCGAGTCCGGGATCGAGCGGGTGGAGGCGTTCGTGGACGTGCCGGAGGAGTTCCGGCCGGAAAAGGTGACCACCGCCACGAACATTCTCATCCTCGGCAGCGATACCCGGGACCCGCAGAGCACGTCGGGCTCCCGCAGCGACACGATCATCCTGGCGCACATCGCGGCGGACCGGCAGAGTGCCCAGTTGATCTCCATTCCCCGGGACACCTGGGTCTTCGTGCCGGAAAACCAGGAAGGAACACGCGGTGGACGGGAAGCGAAGATCAACGCCGCGTACGCCTGGGGTGGTATTCCACTAATGGTGCAGACCGTCGAGGAGTTCACCGGAGTGCGGGTGGACAACGTCGCCCTGGTGGACTTCGCCGGATTCCGGGAGATCGTCGACGCGCTCGGCGGGGTCGAGATCGACGTCGAGGAGGCGTTCACCTCCAACCATTCCCTCAACCCTGACAACCGACGGTCGTTCGCCGCCGGCCCTCAGACGATGGACGGCGCGGCGGCCCTCGACTACGCCCGCGAGCGGTACGCCTTCGCCGATGGTGACTTCGCCCGGATCCGCCACCAGCAGCAGGTCATCAAGGCCATCCTGGAGAAGGCGGCATCCGGTGGGGTGCTGTCCAGCCCGGCCACGCTGAACTCGTTCGTCCGGGCCACCGCCGACGCGGTGGCGGTCGACGAGACGTTGTCCCTGATCGACTTCGGCATGGATCTGCGACACCTGCGCGGCGACGACCTCACCTTTGTCACCAGCCCGACCGAGGGCACCGGGCGGGTCGGTGACGAGAGCGTGGTGTTCGCCGACACCGAGGCGGCCGACTCCTTCTACGACGCGGTCCGTCGCGACGCGGTCGACGAGATTCTCGCCGCGGCGCAGTGACCTCCGGTACCGACCACCAGCCCCGAGCCATCGAACCGGGAAGGCATGGCCAAGTCGTGGAAGCCCCGTTGCTGCCGCTGGTGCCCCGGCCACGGCCGGACGAGGGGCCGGACCCGTCGGCTGGCGCCACCGCGGTCCTGCCGTACGCTGGTTCGCGGGCATCGAGCCGCACTCGGCCGCTACGGGCCTGGATGATCGCCGCGCCGGTGGACCTCGCCGCGTTGCTCGCTCCGCTGCTGATCTCCGACCGTTACTGGCGTGGCACCCTGTTCATGGCGGCGTTGACCATCGCAGTCTTCGCGTTCAGCGGGCTCTACCGGGCCAGACGCCATGTCAGCTTCCTCGACGAACTGCCGACACTGTGCGGACGCCTGCTCACCGCGTCCGGCACCGTCGCGATAATCGCCGGGTTGCGGCACGACTCGGTGGAGTACGTGGCCGACCTGATGCGGGGGATCGCCGTGTCGGCCGTGCTGCTGATCATCGGACGCTCGGTCACCCGGGCGGTGGTGGTGTTCGCCCGCCGTCGCCGCTGGGTCGAACACAACGCCCTGATCCTGGGCAGCGGTCCGGTCGCGGCCGAGCTGGCCCGGCTGATGCGCCGCTACCCCAGCTACGGCCTGCGGTTCGCCGGCTGCGTGGACTCGGTCACCCGGCAGACCGACGGCGCGTCGTTGCCGCTGGTCGGGACCTTCGACGACCTCGGCCGGCTGATCGACATGGTCGAGTCCGAGGTGCTCATCATCGCCGATCCGGACTGCCCCGAAGCCGGGCTGATGGATTTGCTGCGCCGACCCGAGTGCGCCAGCCAGGACCTCTGGGCGGTGGCCAGACTGTGGGGGTCGGGATCGTACGGTCGGCAACCCGACCACATCGGCGCGATCCCGCTGGTCCACGTACGGCACATCGCGCTGTCCGGTCCGCGCTGGATGGTCAAACGGGCCTCCGACGTGGCACTCGCCTCGGTGGCGCTGGTCCTGCTCAGCCCGGTGCTCGCCCTGTGCGCAGTGGCGACCTTCATCGACGGCGGCCGGGGGATCTTCTTCCGGCAGGAGCGCATCGGCCAGCACGGCCGGACCTTCAACGTGATCAAGTACCGGTCGCTGCGCCCCGGAACCGACCAGGAGGCCCGGACCACCTGGTCGATCGCCGACGACCGCCGGGTCAGCCTGATCGGACGGTTCATGCGACGTACGTCGCTCGACGAGCTGCCACAGCTGTGGAACATTCTGCGCGGCGACATGACCGTGGTCGGTCCCCGGCCGGAACGTCCGTACTTCGTGGCGAAGTTCTCCGCCGAGCTGCCCGGCTACGCGATGCGTCACCGGGTCCCGGTGGGCCTCACCGGGCTGGCCCAGGTCAGTGGCCTGCGGGGAGACACACCGATCTCCGACCGGGCCCGGTTCGACAACTTCTACATCGAGCACTGGTCACTGTGGCTGGACATCAAGGTGGTGCTGCGTACCGTCGCCGAGGTGCTCCGTGGTCGCGGGCGCTGATCCAGCCGACCGGCGCACCGACGCCCACGAGGGGAGCTCGCCGAGTTGACGACACCACTTGCCGGCCGTTCGGTCGCCCTCGTCCATGAGTGGTTCGGCGAAACCGGCGGGTCGGAGCAGGTGTTCCGGCGGATCGCCGACCTCGTCCCGCACGCCCAACGGTTCGTGTTGTGGTCCGACCCCGGGGTGACCGACCAGGGCCTGCGGGAATCCTGGCTGGCCCGGACACCGCTGCGCCGCAGCAAGACCCTCGCCCTGCCGCTGATGCCGCTGGTGTGGCGGACCCTCAGCCGGGAGCACTTCGACGTGGTTCTGTCGTCCAGCCACGCCTTCGCGCACACCGTACGGCTCGGTGTGCCGGGGCGGACCCGGCATCTGAGCTACGTCCATTCGCCGGCCCGCTACGTGTGGAGTCCCGACCACGACGGCCGCGGCTCCGGCCGGTTGCTCGCCCTGCCCCGGCGCGTCCTGCAGACCGTGGACGTGCGGCTGAGCCGGCACGTGGCCAGCTACGCCGCGAACTCCCGTGAGGTGCGGGACAGGATCCGGCGGTTCTGGCACCGCGACGCGGTGGTCATCCATCCGCCGGTCGACGTCGACTACTTCGCCACGGCACAGCCGGACGACCCCGTCGCGCAACGCGACTACCTGCTCGGGGTGGGGCGCTGGATCCCGTACAAGAACTTCGATCTGATCATCTCGATCGCCGCGGCCGCCCGGATGCCGGTGGTCATTGCCGGCTCCGGGCCTCAGGAGGCCTATCTGCGCCGGCACGCCGATCTGGTCGGCGCCGAAGTGACCTTCGAGGTACGTCCGGACCGGGCCCGGCTGCGGCAGCTCTACCGGGGCGCCCGGGCGCTGCTCTTCCCGGTACACGAGGACTTCGGCATCATCCCGGTCGAGGCCCAGGCCTGCGGTACGCCGGTCCTCGGGCTGCGTCGTGGCGGGCTGCTGGAGACCGTCGTCGACGGTGCTACCGGACACCTCGTCGACTCGACCCGGGCCGACGACTACGTCCCACTGCTGCGTCGGCTCGACCAGCTCGACACCGCCGGTATCGAGGCACATGCCAAGTCGTTCGCGGCGGCTGAGTTCGCCGCGAAACTCGCCGACTGGATCGAAGCCGAGTGTGGTTGACGGCACCGCCGTCAGCCGACTACAGCAGCAGTGAAGTGCGGAGATAGTTCGCGATCATGCGCAGCGGGCTGGCCCCGTCGGCCGGGCCGGTCATCCGTAGCACCAACTGCCGGTCGATCGACCCGTCCTGCCCACCGCGCCAGTAGGCGACCATCACCAGCCCGTGCCGCCGCTCACCGTCGATCTGCAGGGTGCTGATCTCGGCGTACGCGGTCGCGATGCCTGCCTGCAGCCATCGCTGACTCCATGCCTCCTCGGCCTGACGCATTGTCGCCTGCCGATGCGGGGTGCACCGCTGTGGACAGGGTCGGACCACGACCTCGCCACCGACCTCGTCCTGCTGCTGATCGCCGAACGTGCCGCCGCACCGCAGCCGGCGGGTCTGTGGGTCCCGGTCGTCCGGGACGGGAGAGCAGTCCCAGCTCCACGGCACCTTGAGGACCAGACCAACGTCGGCCAGGTCGGTGTAGGTGCGGACCGTGTCCTCCGGGGTGAACCGGGGCCAGTCGGTCCGCCAGGAGCTCGGCGCCGGTGGCTCCAGCCCGGGCTGGTCCGGGGTGGCCGGCGGCGGGGTGGCGCCCGCCCGGCTCGGCGTTGCGCTCGGCCCGGCCACCGGTAGGGAGTCGTCGGAACGGTCCGGCCACCGGATGACGGCGGCGGCGCCGGCGAGCAGGACCGCCACGACCGCCGCCCCGGCCAGCAGCGGGCGCGGAACGCGTCGGCGCGGTGGTCCGGACACGGCGAACCGGGGCACCGGAGGGTAAGCCGGTCGATAGTCCTGGCCGAGGGTGAGGAAGACCCGCTCTGCCCCTTCACCGGGCCCGGCACCGCAGGTGACCCAGGGGATCCGGGCGGTGAAGTTCGCGTAGCGGAAGGTCGGCGCTCCCGCCGTCGGGTCGGCCAGCGCCTCGGCGGCCGAGGAGAAGGCCTCCCGCCACCGTTCGTCGGCGGCCGCGTCGGCGTCGAGTATCGCCACGGTGATCTGCTCGCCGTGGGGTTCCACAGCCGACCAGACGCTGCCCGCCGGACATGATCCCAGCATCTCGACGAGCTGGTACGGATCTACCGGTTGCATTCGGCCTCCCGCCCTGCGCTTTGCCGGGATCATAGCGACTCGGGGTGACTACATGACTGCTATGAGTGAGCAACGCGGTCCGGAGGCTCTGCGGACCGGTCCGCGTGGTCAACCGGTCAGGCAGCGGTGTCGCGTACCCATGCCTCGGCGTGCGGCCCGGCGCCGACGATCCGGAGCAACTGGACCGACTGGGCCGGATCGTCCACCGTGACGAAGTAGGAGTTGCCCCGCCGCACATGCTGGTGCACGGCCAGGCCGAGCGCGTCACCCGCCTGGGCCAGCGCGGTCAACGCAGCCGGATCCGGCACCCGCACCCGGACCTGGCTGCGGCGGCGGGAGCCGTTGGCGACCAGCAGCGCCGCCCGCCACATCGTCCGGGCGGCCGGCGTACGCAGATCCGGCCGGGCGTGCGGGCCGACCTGCTCAGCCGCCGTCTGCCACAGCCGCGCGAGCCAGCTGAGCACCTCGTCGGCCCGGCCGCTGGGGACGAGTACGTCGAACCGGTCCCGGTCGTCGCGTCCGCTCATCCGGGCGGTGGTGGCGATCCGCACCCAGGGGAACTCGCCGTCGACCACGGTGGCGATCCGGTGGGCGAGCGCCGGGTAGGCGGTGCTGACCAGACTGACCAGGCCGGAGCGCCGCTGCCAGGGCACCGGCCGCAGCAGATGGGTCACGGTGGCGGTCTCCACTCTGGGCAGCCGGTCGGCCGGGACCGCTGCGGCGACCGCGTCGAGCAGCCTGCGGTGCGGGATGGCACCCCACCGGCCGGCGGTCGCACCGCCGCATCTGCGGGGTTGGGCGTCAACCGACACGGTCGGCCACCTCGACCTCGACGAGGGACCGGTACGCGGGCTTGATGACGTCGTCGATGACCGCCAGCCGCTCGTCGAACGGGATGAACGCACTCTTCATCGCGTTCACCGTCAACCACCGCAACTCCGACCACCCCCACCCGAACGCCTCCACCAACAACCACATCTCCCGCGACATCGACGTCCCACTCATCAACCGGTTGTCCGTGTTCACCGTCACCCGGAACCGCAGATCACGCAACAACCCCACCGGATGCTCACCAATCGAACCCACCGCACCCGTCTGCACATTCGACGACGGACACAACTCCAACGGAATCCGCTTGTCCCGCACATACGACGCCAACCGCCCCAACCGCACCCCACCCCCACCCACCTCGATGTCATCCACGATCCGCACCCCATGCCCCAACCGATCCGCACCACACCACTGAATCGCCTGCCAGATCGACGGCAACCCGAACGCCTCACCCGCATGAATCGTGAAATGAAAATTCTCCCGCTGCAAAAACTCGAACGCGTCCAAATGCCGCGTCGGCGGAAAACCCGCCTCCGCACCCGCGATGTCGAACCCCACCACCCCCACATCCCGGTACCGCACCGCCAACTCCGCGATCTCCTGCGACCGCGCCGCATGCCGCATCGCCGTCAACAACGTCCCCACCCGGATCACCCGACCCGCCTCCGCCGCCTCCGCACACCCCGCCGCGAACCCCGCCAACACCGCCTCCACCACCTGACCCAACCCCAACCCCCGCGACAGATGCTGCTCCGGCGCGAACCGCACCTCCGCGTACACCACCCCGTCCGCCGCCAGATCCACCGCACACTCCGCCGCCACCCGGAACAACCCCGCCTCCGTCTGCATCACCGCCACCGTGTGCGCGAACGTCTCCAGATACCGCTCCAACGACCCCGAATCAGCCGCCGACACGAACCACCGACCCAACTCCGACGGATCCGTCACCGGCAGCACATGACCCACCTCGTCCGCCAACTCCACCACCGTCGCCGGCCGCAACCCACCATCCAGATGGTCATGCAGCAACACCTTCGGCGCCCGAACAATCTCCGCCAACGAAACAGCCACCATGATCTATTCTTCCTTCAGTCGTTACTCGCCGATGTCGTTACTCGCCGTCGGCCCGGTCGTGCTGCAGCCGGTTCCACACCCGGTCGGAGGTGAACGGCAGGTCGGTGAAGCGGACTCCGGTCGCGTCCCGCAGCGCGTTCGCCAGCGCGGCGGCCACCGGGTTGAACGGGCTCTCACTCATCGACTTCGCGCCCGCCGGCCCGAGCGGGTCGCTGGTGCGGGCGAACAGCACCTCGGTCAGCGGCACGTCGGCGTAGGTCGGCAGGTGGTAGCTGCGGAAGTCGTCGGTGACCACCCGACCCTGGTCGTCGATGTCAACATGTTCGGTGAGGGCGGCACCGAGCGCCTGAGCCACCCCGCCCTCGACCTGCCCCCGGCACTGCATCGGGTTGAGGACGGTCCCGGCGTCCGCGCTGTGCACGCTGCGCAGAATCTGGATCTCCCCGGTGTCCGGGTCGACCGCCACCCGGAACCAGTGCGCGTCGAAGGCCACCGAGCGGTGCGCCCCGTCGGCGTGTCCGTCGGCGGTGAGCGGCCGGCCCGCCGCCGACGCGACCCGGGCCAGGTCGACCAGATCGACCAGCCGGCCGGCGCACCGCACCGTCGTCCCGTCCACCCGGCAGTCCCGCCGGTCGACGCCGGTCGCCCGTGCGGCGGCGTCGACCAGCACCTCCCGCAGTGCGACCGCGGCGCGGTGCGCGGCGGTGCCAGCCACCACGGTGCCGGTCGAGGCGAACGCGCCCGTGTCGTGACCGACCAGTGCGGTGTCCGACTGCCGGATCCGTACCCGATCCACGGTGCTGGTCAGCGCGTCGGCGACCAACTGCCGGTGCACGGTGGTCGACCCGTTGCCGAACTCGGCCATCCCGATATCCAGCTGGTAGCCGCCGTCGGCGTCGAGGGTGACCCGGGCCCGGCCGTGGTGACCGCCCGGTGGTCCGGTGGCGATCATCGCCACCGCCATGCCGTCGCCGACCAGCCAGCCGGCTGCAACGTCCTCCTGCCGGGTCTCGGTCCGGGCCCGCTGGATCAGCTCCAGGCACTGGTCCAGGCCGTAGCTGTGCACCCGTACGGTGTCGTCGTGCCCGACCGGGGTGACCAGCGGATCCTGCGGGCCGATCACGTTGCGGGCCCGGAACGCGACCGGATCGAACCCGA
Organism: Solwaraspora sp. WMMA2080; assembly: GCF_027497395.1. Classification (GTDB taxonomy): domain Bacteria; phylum Actinomycetota; class Actinomycetes; order Mycobacteriales; family Micromonosporaceae; genus Micromonospora_E. The sequence continues at coordinate 953,105 of NZ_CP114910.1, forward strand.
GCCGGCGGGCCAGCTCGTCCACGGCGGACTCCACCGCGAACGACACCTGACCCAGTCCGTAGCCGCGGAACGCGCCGGCCGGAACCGTGTTGGTGTAGACCGACCAACCGTCGACCTGCTTGTTCGGGCACCGGTAGAGGGCCACCGACTCGCTGCAGCCGTGCGCCAGCACCGCCGGGCCGTGGTTGCCGTACGCGCCGGTGTCCGCGACCACGTGCAGCCGGATCGCGGTCAGCGTACCGTCGCGGCGCCCCGCCACCGTCACCCGGGTGTCGAACGGATGCCGAGTGGTCGCCGCAGTGAACTGTTCGGCCCTGGTGAACTCCAGTTTCACCGGTCGTCCGGTGCGCAGCGCGGCCAGCGCCGCCACGTCCTCGACGAGCATCTCCTGCTTGCCGCCGAACCCGCCGCCGACCCGGCCGGCGACCACCCGGACCTTCTCGGCCGGCAGGCCGAACAGCCGGGCCAGCGCCCGTCGGGTCAGGTACGGCGTCTGGGTGCTGGACCGCACGGTCAGCCCGCCGTCCAGCTCCGGCCAGGCGATCGCCCCGTGCGTCTCCAGGTGAGCGTGCTGCACCCGCTGGGTGCGAAACGTCGCTGTGTAGACCTCGTCGGCGTCGGCCAGCGCCCGGTCGACGTCGCCGATCTCACCGTGCACCTCACCGGCCACGTTGTCCGCCGGCCGGGCGATGCCGCTGACCGCCGGATCCACGTCGTGCAGGACAGGCGCGCCCGGGAGCATCGCCGCCGCTGGGTCGAACACTGCCGGCAGCGGCTGGTAGCTGACCCGAACCAGGTCGGCGGCCGTCTCGGCGGCCGCCTCGGTCTCGGCGACCACCGCCGCCACCCGCTGCCCGACGAAGCGGACCACGTCATCAAGGAGCCGGGTGTCAGCCGGGTCCTCGCGCGGGTTCTCGTGCTGGGCGGTGGAGTACCGCAGGTCGGGGCAGTCGTGGTGGGTGAGTACCGCCAGGACCCCGGGGACCCGCATCGCGTCGTCGGTGTCGATGTCGACGATCCGTGCATGCGGCACCGTCGAGCGGACCAGCTTCAGATGGGTCAGCCCGGGAACGTCGACGTCGAAGGTGAACCGGGCGGTGCCGGTGACGATCTGCCGGGCGGCCGGGGCGGCCACGTTGCCGCCGACCGCCGGGCAGCCAGGGCCACCGCCGGGGGTGCCGTCGGCGGTGCCGCTCACGTGCCGTACCCCGTCGAGCGCGTCGCGGATCGCCCGGTAGCCGGTGCACCGGCACAGGTTGCCCTTCAGCGCGCGCGGCAGGTCGGCGCGCTGGGTCTCGTCGAGCGCGGCGACCGTCATCACCAGCCCGGCGGTGCAGAACCCGCACTGGAATCCCTGCGCGTCGAGGAACCGCTGCTGCACCGGGTGCAGCGTGTCGCCGTCGGCCAGTCCTTCGACCGTGGTCACCGACCGGCCCTCGGCCCGTACCGCAGGGTAGACACAGCTGTGTACGGGGACTCCGTCGACGTGCACGGTGCACGCTCCGCAGTCCCCGGCGTCGCAGCCCTTCTTCACGCCGTACCAGCCCTGCTCGCGTAGGAACGTGCGCAGGCACTGGCCGGCGGCCGGCTCCCCGGCGGCGGCGGTGCCGTTCACCACGACGCTCACCGGCTGCACTCTCCGTCGGTGCCGGCCGCGGCCAGTTCGACCCGGACCTGGTCGGCCATCCGCAGCGTGCGGTGCCGCCGCCAGTGCGGCAGGCCGTGCACGTCGTCGCCCCAGCCGGCCGCCGCGCATCCGGCGTCCACCCGGTCCAGCAACTCGGACCCGGTCGGCGCCGCCGGCAGCGACAGCACCACCGGGCGGCGGGTGGCCGCGGTCACCGACATCGTCCACCCGCCGGTGTCCTGGTCGACCGAGCCGATGACCAGCGCCGCCGACCGGCCGTGCCGGAACAGCGACGCCCGGCGCATCGCGTACCGGGCCCGGGCGGCCGCTGCCGGTAGCCGGATGCTGCGCAGGAACTCGCCGGTGTCCAGCACCGTCGTACCGACGTCGCGGATGAACCCGTCGGCGGGCACCCGGCGCTGCCCGCCGGCCAGATCGGTGAGCAGGTACTCGACCCGGGTCGCCACCGCAAGTGATGTCATCGGACCGGCCGGCAGCGCCGCGCAGATGTTGCCGCCGACGGTCGCCACGTTCCAGATCTTGCGGGAGGCGAGGAACGCGTCGCAGCAGCCTGCGGCCAGCTCCGTCACCCGATTCCAACCGGGCGGCGGGGCGAACCGGGCGAGTTCGGCGACGGTGCACGTGGCGGCGATCTCCAGCCCGTCGTCGTCGACCCGGATCGACGGCCAGCGCAGCCGGGTCAGGTCACGCAGCCGGTGCACCCCGGGCTGAGGTTGCGAGAACAGGTAGCTGCCGCCGGCGAGCCAGCGGTCGCCGGGGCGCCAGGCGTCGCCGTCGGCGGCGATCACGTCGGAGACGGTATGCAGATCCACAGTCCGCATCGTCCGATGCCGCCGCCGGCCCGGACAATGACGGCGGAACACAATCCCGACCCGCCAATCAGGCAGGTGGTTGGACGAAGCTACAAGGCGTACCGGGGCGCCTTGACCGGGTGATCAGCCGCTGCCCATCGTTGACGGGTGCTTGCCGGAATCGTCCTCGCCGCCGGCGCCGGCCGCCGCTACGGTCGGCCCAAGGCGCTGGTCCGTCTCAACGGGACCCCGTTGGTGTCCCGGGCCGTCGAGACGCTGCGCTCGGCCGGCTGCCGGCCGGTGATCGTGGTGCTCGGAGCGGCGGCCGACGCGGTGCGTGCGAGTGCCGACCTGGCCGGCGCCGTGCCGGCGGTCAACCCTGACTGGGCCACCGGGATGGGCTCGTCGTTGCGGGTCGGCCTGGCGGCGGTGGGCACCAGCCCGGCGGACGCCGCGGCTGTCCTGCTGGTCGACATGCCGGGGATTGGTCCAGCGGCGGTCCGCCGGGTGGCGGCCGGCGCCGACCGGCGGACGCTGGCCGCGGCCAGCTACGTCGACGGGCGGCCAGGGCATCCCGTGGTGCTGGGTCGGGAACACTGGACGGCGGTGGCGGCGTCGGCGACCGGTGACACCGGCGCCCGCGACTATCTGCGGGCCCACCCCGACCAGTTGCGTCTGGTGCCCTGCGGCGACGTGGGCGACCCGACCGACCTGGACCGCCCCGGCGACCTGGACCGGCCCGGCGACCTGGACCAGCTCGCCTACCCCCACTGGCTCCGCGACCCCGACCGGCTCCGCGCGGGAGGCGGCGCCTCGGCCCGGACGGCGGCGACCGGATGAACGGGCCGGTCCTCGACGAGGCGATGCGCTGGTGGTACGCCGGTGAGCAGGTGGCCGTCGCGACGGTGACCGCCACCGCCGGCAGCGCACCCCGGCCACCGGGCACGAGTATGCTCGTGGCCCCGGACGGCACGGTCACCGGAAGCGTCTCGGCCGGTTGCGTCGAGGCCGCCATCTACCAGCTGTGTCGTACCGTGCTGGACACCGGCGAGGGGCGGCTGGCGCGCTTCGGCGACCCTGGCGACGAGCTCGTCGAGCCCGGGCTGACCTGCGGCGGCACCATCGAGGTGTACGTGCAGCGGGTGGACCGCGACAGCGTGCCGCAGCTGGAGCGGCTGCATGCGGCGACCCGGGCTGCCCGCCCGGTCGCGGTGGTCACCTGCCTCACCGGGCCGCCAGCCAGCCAGGGTCGTTGGCTGCTGGTCGACGCCGAAGGTCAGTGGGGTTCGCTCGGCGGGCCGACGCTGGACGCGGCTGCGGTCCGGGTCGCCCGCCCGGCGCTGGACACCGGGCGGACCACGCTCGCCCAGCCCGCCGCCGGCACCACCCTGCTGGTCCGCGGCATCCTGCCGCCGCCCCGGATGATCATTTGCGGGGCGACCGATTTCACCGCCGCGCTCGCCCGGCAGGGCCGGTTCCTCGGCTACCGGGTGACGATCTGCGACGCCCGAGCGGTCTTCACCACCCGGCAGAGGTTTCCGGACGCCGACGACGTGGTCGTCGACTGGCCGCACCGCTACCTGAGGGCCGAGGCCGCCGCCGGTCGGATCGACCCGCGTACGGTGCTCTGCGTACTCACCCACGACCCGAAGTTCGACGTACCGCTGCTGCGGACCGCCCTCGACCTGCCGCTGGCCTACATCGGGGCGATGGGGTCACGGCGCAGCGCCGCCGACCGGGCGGCCCGGCTAGGTGCCGTCGGGGTGCCGCCGGCCGCGTTGGCTCGGCTCTGCGCGCCGATCGGGCTGGACCTGGGGGCGGTGACCCCGGAGGAGACCGCGGTCAGCATCGCCGCCGAGATCGTGGCGGCCCGCAGCGGCCGCGACGGCGGACGGCTGACCGCAGGCCGGGGCTCGATCCACGCCGCGGTGTAGGGCCTGCGGCACCCGGGCCTGCGGCACACGGGTCTCAGTCGGCGGTGAGCCGCAACGCCAGGAAGAAGTCCACCCGGTCCTCGAACCGGCCGAGGTCCCGGCCGGTCAACTGCTCGATCCGGCCGATCCGGTACCGCAACGTGTTGACATGGACGTGGAGCCGTTGCGCGCAGCGGCTCCACGATCCGTCACAGTCGAGAAAGACCGACAGCGTACGCAGCAGGTCGGCATGGTGCGCCCGGTCGTACTCCTCGACCGGCCCGAGCAGCCGACTGCGGAACCCCTGCCGGGTGCCGGCCGGCACCCCGGCCAGCAGCAGTGAATGCGACGCCAACTCACCGGCGGCCACCACACTGACCGGACCGGTCGCGGTGCTGGTGGCGGAACGGTGCGCGTGCAACGCCTCTTCGACCGCTCCGCCCAGCCCGGCGGCACCCACGCTGGCGGCGGAGACGCCCAGGACGAGCCGGCCGCCGCGCAGTCCCGGCACCATCCGGTCGGCGGCGGCGACCAGTGCCGACCCTATGGTGCCGGCGGCCTGCGGAGCCAGCGCCAGCACGGCGAGCGCTCCGCAGGGCAGGTCGGGTTCGAGGACGGTGACCGCCCGGTCGGGTGCCAGCCGGCTGAGGAACTCGTCGACCACGGCGACGGTCAGCGTCGCCGGTGCGCGCATCTCGTCCAGCGTGGCGGCGACCGCGACGAACGTGGCATCCGGGTCGAGCCGGGCGGCCAGCAGCGCGGCCCGCAGCCCGGCGAGGTCCCCCGGCGCCCGCAGCGCCGTTCGCAGTTGGCCGGCCAGCCGCGCCTCCACCCGGGCGGCCTCGTCCAGGTGCGCCCGTTCGAGCGCCACCACGCTGGTCAGTTCGTCGACCGTGCCGGGCAGTGTGTCGAGCGCGCCCCGGCAGGCCACCAACCAGGCTGCCAGCCGGTGCTCGGCTCGGCCGGGAACCCCGAACACGGAGAACCGCGCGCCGTCGACCGTCACCGTCGCGGGCAGCCGCTGCGCGGTCAGGAAAGCACGGCTCAGCGCCTCGGCGACCGGATCGGCCAGCTCGGCCGTGCCGGCTACCACCCGGCCGCTGGTGGTCAACGTCCAGCAGTCGGTCTCGACCGCAGCGGCCACTGTCGGCAGCAGATCGGTCAGCCGGGCACCGGCGGCCATCGCGGCGACCAGTCCGCGCTGGCGGCCCAGCACCGCCGCCAGTGAGCTGGCCCGCTGCGCCCACAGGGTCGGATGGACGTCGTCGATGATGTCGCGAAACGACACGTCGGCGGGCACCTCGAACAGCGGTAGCCGGTGCCGGCGACAGGCGGCGACCAGGTCGCGGGGCACGCTGCCGTGCAGCGCCTCACCCGCGCCCAGCGCGGTCACCCCGGCGGCGGCCAGCGCCACGACGAAGACCTCGGAGTCGTCCGGCCCCTGGTGCCACATCAGGCCGGTGAGCACCAGATCTGCGGTGGCCACGTAGCGGCCCGGGTCGGGCAGGTCGATGACGTTGACCCGGCCGACGGTGCGGTCCCGACCGTCGTCGCCGGTCAGCGGCACCAGCTTCAGGTGGGCCTTGTCGAGCACGTCGGCCAGCAGCACGGGGGTCGCCTCCGGTCACGGTGATTGGATGAATCTCCAAAAAGCGTACGGTGACGATGTTTCGTCTTTGGTTCCTGCGCCGCTATCGGCCGGCTCGCCGCAACTGCTTGACTGCTGCTGCCCAGCGAAAGGGGACCGGATTGGACCGCGGACTCGACGTGTTCAACACGCTGCCCGCCGATGACGTGCGGGAACTGCTGCTCAGCTGCTGCGCCGCGCCCGGCTGGGCCGCCGCCGTGACGGCCGGCCGGCCGTACGCCGACCGGGCGGCGCTGACCGCCGCCGCGCGGGCGCAGGTCGGTGCGCTGCCCTGGCCGGAGGTGGCCGACGCGGTCGCCGTCCACCCGCGGATCGGTCGGCCGCCCACCGGCACCGGCCGGGACGCCCAGTGGTCCCGTCGCGAGCAGGCGGCGGCTACGGCCGCTTCCGGCACGGTCGCTTCCGGCCCCGGCCCAGGCACCGTCGCTTCCGGCCCCGGCGTCGCGACCGAACTGGCTGAGGTCAACGACGCCTACGAGCAGCGGTTCGGGTACCGCTTCCTGATCTTCGCGAACGGCCGTGGCGCCGCGGAACTGGTGGCCGCCGCCCGGCAGCGGCTGCACCACGACCCGGACACCGAGCAGGGCGTGGTCCGCACCGAGCTCGGCGACATCGCCGCCCTGCGCCTGCGCCGACTCGTCGACGACCTCGCCGGGCCGGCGCCGCTGTCCAGCCACGTGCTGGACACCACCACCGGCACCCCGGCGACCGGTATCACCGTGCGACTCGACGCTGCCGACCCGGGGGGCGGCTGGCGCACCGTCGCCACCGGACACACCGACGCCGACGGCCGGCTGCGTGACTGGGTGCCGGGCGCCGGCTGGGCCGCCGGCACCTACCGGCTGGTGTTCGACGTGGCCGACCGGCTCGGGGTGGATGCCTTCTACACCGAGATCCCGGTGGTGTTCACCGTCCGCGACGCCGCCCGCCACTATCACGTGCCGCTGCTGCTGAGCCCGTACGGCTACACCACTTACCGAGGGAGCTGACCGGATGGGAATCGTTCTGGGGCCGAACCGGTACGGCAAGGCGCAGACCCGGGTGGTCCGGGTGGACCGGGACGGCGACCGGCACACCCTGCGCGACCTCAACGTCTCCGTCGCGCTCGCCGGTGACCTCGCCGCCACTCACCTCACCGGCGACAACAGCCAGGTGCTGCCGACCGACACGCAGAAGAACACGGTGTACGCGTTCGCCCGTCGTCACGGCGTCGCCAGCGCCGAGGAGTTCGGCCTGCTGCTGGCCCGGCACTTCGTGGACAGCCAGCCCGGCATCAGCCGGGCCCGCGTCGACATCGAGCAGTACGACTGGCGACGGCTGGGGCCGCACTCGTTCGAACGCGACGGCGGCTCCACCCGTACCGTCACGGTCCGCTACGACGGCGACCGGGCGGAGGTGATCGCCGGCCTGTCCGACCTGGTCCTGCTCAACTCCACCGACTCGGAGTTCCGGGGCTACGTCGTCGACCCGTACACCACCCTGCCGGAGGCCGACGACCGGATCCTCGCCACCGCCGTGGACGCCTGGTGGCGCTACGCCGGCACCGCGCCGCCCGGCGGCTTCGACGCCGCCCACGCGGCCGTACGGCAGGCGCTGGTCGACGCGTTCGTCGGCACCTACAGCCGGTCCCTGCAGCAGACCCTGTACGCGATGGGTGAGCGGGTGCTGACCGACCGGCCCGACGTGGTGGAGGTGCGGCTGGCCCTGCCGAACAAGCACCACCTGCTGGTCGACCTGAGCCCGTTCGGCCTGGACAACCCGAACAGCGTGTTCGTCGCCGCCGACCGGCCGTACGGGCTGATCGAGGGCACCGTCACCCGCGACGACGCGCCGCCGGAGCTGGGGCAGTGGTGATCGTCGTCACCGGCGCCGCCGTCGCCACGGTCGACGCCGCCGGCACCGAGCACCGCGACGGGCATCTCGTCGTCGGCGACGACGGCCACATCGCCGCCGTCGGCCCCGGCGACGTGCCCGCCGGCCTGCTCGACACGCTCACCGGCGGGGACCAGCGCCGGGTACGCCGGGTCGACGGCACCGGCTGCCTGGCCACCCCCGGCCTGGTCAACACCCATCACCACCTCTACCAGTGGGCCACCCGTGGCCTGGCCCAGCAGCAGAACCTGTTCGGCTGGCTGACCACCCTCTACCCGGTCTGGTCGCGGATGGACGCCGACACGGTGCATGACGCAGCCGCGGCCAACCTCGGCTGGCTGGCGCTGTCCGGCTGCACCACCAGCACCGACCACCACTACGTCTTCCCCCGCGACGGCGGTGACCTGTTCGCCGCCGAGATCGACGCCGCGCGCCGGATCGGGCTGCGGTTCCATCCCTGCCGGGGTTCGATGGACCTCGGCCGCTCGGCCGGTGGGCTGCCCCCGGACTCCACCGTGGAGGACACCGACGCCGCGCTGGCCGCGACTGAGGCGGCGATCGACCGCTGGCACGACCCGGCGCCGGAGTCGATGCTGCGGGTCGCCGTGGCCCCCTGCTCGCCGTTCTCGGTCACCCCCCGGCTGATGCGCGAGTCGGCCGAACTGGCCCGCCGCCGGGGGGTCCGGCTGCACACCCACCTCGCCGAAACCGTCGAGGAGGAGGAGTACTGCCGGACCACGCACGGCTGCACCCCGGTGCAGTACGCCGAACAGCTCGGCTGGCTCGGCGACGACGTGTGGCTGGCACACGGCGTCCACCTCGACGACGCGGCGGTGGCCCGGCTCGGCGCCACCGGCACCGGCGTCGCGCACTGTCCCAGCTCGAACGCCCGGCTCGGCGCCGGCACCGCCCGGGTGACCGATCTGCTCGCCGCCGGCGTACCGGTCGGCCTGGGCGTCGACGGCGCCGCCAGCCAGGAGGTCGGCCACCTCGGCGCGGAGCTGCGCCAGTCGCTGTACGCGGCCCGGCTGCGCGGCGGGCCGGCGGCGCTGACCGCCCGCGACGCCCTCGCGTTGGGCACCATCGGCGGCGCGCGCTGCCTGGGCCGGGCAGCCGAGATCGGCTCGCTTGAGGTGGCCAAGCTCGCCGACGTCGCGCTGTGGCGGGTCGACGGGCTCGGCCACGCCGGCATCGACGACCCGGTCGCCGCACTGGTGCTCGGCCCACCCGCACCGGTGGAGCTGCTCCTGGTCGGCGGCCGGCCGGTCGTCGAACGCGCCGAGCTGCGCACCGCCGACGCCGCCGACCTGGCCCGCCGGGCCGCCCGCGCGCACCGGGCCCTGATGTCCCCGGCCCCGTCGAACAGGAGTGACCTTTGATACCCCGCAGCCAGGTCGACCCGCTGCCACCTACCGGCGACGTGCTGACCGGCGACGCGGTGGCGTTCCTCGGCGGGCTGCACCGTCGGTTCGCCGGCCGGCGGACCGAGCTGCTCGCCGCCCGGAGCCGCCGCCGGGCCGACATCGCCCGCACCGGCCGGCTGGACTTCCGGGCCGACACCGCGCAGGTGCGGGCCGGCAGCTGGACGGTGCCGCCGCCCCCGCCCGACCTGGCCGACCGGCGGGTGGAGATCACCGGGCCCACCGACCGCAAGATGACCGTCAACGCGTTGAACTCCGGTGCCCGGGTCTGGCTGGCCGACCTGGAGGACGCGAACACCCCGCACTGGGCGAACGTGGTCGACGGGCAACGCAACCTCGCCGACGCCGTGCGACGCACCATCGAGCTGCGGACCGAGACGAAGACCTACCGGCTCGGCCCCGGGCCGTACCCGACGATCGTGGTCCGGCCCCGTGGCTGGCACCTCGACGAGCGGCACCTCGTCTTCGACGGCGCGCCGGCCGTCGGCGCGCTGGTCGACGCCGGCCTGTACCTGTTCCACAACGCCGCCGAGCTGCTGCGTCGGGGCAGCGGCCCCTACCTCTACCTGGCCAAGACGGAGAGCCACGAGGAGGCCGCGCTGTGGCATGACGTGTTCGTCCATGTCGAGCAGACGCTCGGCCTGCCGGCCGGGAGCATCCGGGCCACCGTGCTGATCGAGACGATCACCGCGGCGTTCGAGATGGACGAGATCCTGTGGGCACTCGGCCCGTACGCCGCCGGGCTCAACGCCGGCCGGTGGGACTACCTGTTCAGCCTCATCAAGAACTTCCGCGACGCCGGTGGGCGGTTCGTGCTGCCGGACCGGGCGGCGGTGACCATGACCGCGCCGTTCATGCGGGCCTACACCGAGCTGCTGGTCGCCACCTGCCACCGGCGCGGCGCGATGGCGATCGGCGGGATGTCGGCGTTCATCCCGAACCGGCGGGACGCCGACGTCACCGCCCGCGCCGTCGACCAGGTCCGGGCCGACAAGAGGCGGGAGGCCGCCGACGGCTTCGACGGGTCCTGGGTCGCCCACCCCGACCTGGTGCCGGTCTGCCGCGAGGTGTTCGACGAGGTCCTCGGCGACCGGCCCAACCAGCTCGACCGGCAGCGCCCGGACGTGTCGGTCACCGCCGCGCAGCTGCTGGACGTCGCCGCCACCGGCGGTGCCGTCACCGAGGCCGGGCTGCGCGCGAACGTCGCCGTCGCGGTGCGCTACCTGGAGGCCTGGCTGCGCGGCAACGGTGCGGTGGCGATCGACAACCTGATGGAGGACGCGGCCACCGCCGAGATCTCCCGGTCCCAGATCTGGCAGTGGATCCGCAACGAGGTACGGCTGCCCGATGGCACCCTGGTGACCGCCGATCTGGTCCGGACCATCGGTGACGCCGAACTCGCTGCGATCCGCGCCGTGCTGACCGAACCGGACTGGACGGCGAGCCGGTTCCCGCAGGCCCGGGCGTTGTTCGAGGAGGTCGCCCTTGGTCCCGACTACGTCGACTTCCTGACCCTGCCGGCGTACCGGTTGATCGACTGATGGCCCGGCTCGATCCGGCGGTGTACGCCGCGTTGGACGACCGGCTCGCCGACGTCGACGCCGCGCTGCGGGCCCGCTATCCGGGCGAGGCGTCCGGGCGCCAGCCGGTGCACACCGTGTACGTGCCCGCCGACCGGGTCACCGCCGACCTGGTGCCGACCTGGGGTGCGGCGGCGTTGGCCGCGCTGGACGCCCATCCGCCGGCACCGTACCCGGTCGAGCTGGACCGGCGGGTACGCGCCAAACTGGCCCGCGAGCCGGTCGAGGACCTGCGCATCGACGTCGAGGACGGGTACGGCGTACGCGACGACGCCATCGAGGACGCCGACCTGCGGGCCGCGGCACGTGCGTTGACCGAGGCACGGGCCGCCGGCGTGGGCCCACCGCGCGTCGGGGTGCGGATCAAGTGTCTGGAGGCGGCCACCCGGCGGCGGGCGGTCCGCAGCCTCGACCTTTTTCTGGACGCCTGCGCTGGGCCGCCCGACGGCTTCGTGGTCACCCTGCCGAAGGTGAGCCACCCGGCCCAGGTCGCCGCGATGGTCGACGTCTGCGGCCGGCTGGAGCAGGCGTACGGGCTGGTGGACGGGGCGCTGCGGTTCGAGATCCAGATCGAGACTCCGGCGGCGATTCTCGCTCCCGACGGCACCGCGACCGTCGCCCGGCTGATCGGTGAGTCAGCCGGACGGTGTGCCGGACTCCACTTCGGCACCTACGACTACGGAACCGCCTGCGGCATCGCCGCCGATTACCTGAGTATGGACCATCCAAGTTCCGACCACGCGAAGGCCGTCATGCAGGTGGCCGCCGCCGGCACCGGTGTACCGCTCAGCGACGGCTCCACCAACATCCTGCCGGTCGGCGACACCGAGACGGTGCGCTCCGCCTGGCAGCGCCACGCCGGCCTGGTCCGCAGATCCCTGGAACGCGGCTTCTACCAGGGCTGGGACCTGCACCCGCACCAGTTGCCGACCCGGTTCGCCGCGACCTACGCGTTCTACCGCGCCGGCCGGGAGCAAACCGTCCGGCGGCTCGACGCCTACCTCGCCCGCCGGTCCGGCGGGATCCTCGACGAGCCGGCGACCGCCCGGGCGCTGGCCCGGTTCCTGCTGCGCGGGCTGGACTGCGGCGCCGTCGACCCGGCCGACGCCGGTTTCGACCGCACCGTACTGACCACCCTGGCCGGTCCGGGCTCCGCCGAGGCCGCTCCGGCCGCCGACCGCGATGCCGGGCCGACCGCCCACCTGCCGACCGCGTCCGGTGAGGAGCCCACCGACCATGCCCGTTGATCTGGTACTGCGGTCCCGCCGCACGGTGCTCCCCGACGGCGAGCGTCCGGCCGCCATCGCCGTCGGGGACGGTCGGATCGTCGCCGTCGCCGACTACCGGGAGCACGTGCCGGCGACGGTCGACAGCGACCTCGGCAACGTCGCGCTGCTGCCCGGACTCGTCGACACCCACGTGCACGTCAACGAACCCGGCCGTACCGAATGGGAAGGGTTCGCCACCGCCACGCTGGCCGCCGCCTCCGGCGGCGTCACCACCATCGTCGACATGCCGTTGAACAGCCTTCCGCCGACCGTCGACCCGGCCGCGCTGGCCGTCAAACGGCGGGCCGCCGCCGGGCAGTGCCATGTCGACGTCGGCTTTTGGGGCGGCGCGGTCCCCGGCAACCAGCAGGTGATGCCCGACCTGTACGCCGCCGGGGTCTTCGGGTTCAAGGCGTTCCTCGCCGACTCCGGGGTGCCGGAGTTCCCCCCACTGGACACCGGTCAGCTCGCCGCCGCGTTGGCTGCCGTACCCGCCCTGTTCGTGGTGCACGCCGAACAACCCGACCAGCTCATGGCCGCCGCCTCCTCGACCCGCTACCGGGACTTCCTCGCCAGCCGGCCGCCGGCCGCCGAGATCGAGGCGGTCACCGCCGCCATCGACGTCGCCCGTCGGGTCGGTGCCCGGCTGCACATCCTGCACCTGTCCGCCGCCGGCGCGGTGCCGGTGCTGGCCGCTGCCCGCCGGGCCGGGGTACCGGTCAGCGCCGAGACCTGCCCGCACTACCTGACCCTGGCCGCCGAGGAGATCCCGGACGGCGCCACCGAGTTCAAATGCTGTCCGCCAATCCGGCAGCGCGACAACCAGGACGCGCTGTGGGCAGCCCTGGCCGACGGCACCATCTCGTGCGTGGTCTCCGACCATTCCCCCTGCCTGCCCGCGCTGAAGGCACCCGACACCGGGGACTTCGCCGCCGCCTGGGGAGGCATCGCCTCGGTGCAGATGGGGCTGCCGGCGGTCTGGACCGAGGCCCGTCGGCGTGGATTCGGTCTCGGTGACGTGGTCCGGTGGATGTGCCAGGGCCCGGCCGACCTGGTGGGGCTGCCCGCCAAGGGCCGGCTCGTCGTCGGCGCCGACGCTGACCTGGTCGCCTTCGACCCGGCGCCGAGCTACCACGTCGATCCCGGCCGGCTGCGGCAACGGCATCCCATCACCCCGTACGCCGGACGACGCCTGACCGGCATCGTCCGGGCCACCTGGCTGCGCGGCGCACCGGTCACCCCGGATGCGCCGCGCGGCCGCCTTCTGTCGCGAGAGGGGACCGTTGACCGGTAGCCACGCATCCACGCCACCGCCCGGTCCGCCGGACGGGCCTGACCCGACCCGACTGCCTGACCCGACCCGACTGCCCGACCTGGCGTCCCGTGCCCTCGGCGGGGGAGTGGTCGCCGCCAACGACGAGTTCTTCGCCGCCGCCGACAACCTGGTCGACCCGAACCCGCCGGTCTTCGCCGCCGGCACCTTCGGGGCGAAGGGCCAGGTGTACGACGGTTGGGAGACCCGCCGCCGCCGCCAGCCCGGCGCGGACCACGCCGTCGTCCGGCTCGGTGCCCCGGGCGTGGTCCGGGCCGTGCTGATCGACACCGCGCACTTCACCGGCAACTACCCGCCGTACGCGGCGGTGGACGGTTGCTCACTCGACGGCTATCCCGGCCCGCAGGAACTCGCCGCGGCGCGGTGGACCCCACTGGTGCCGCGCACCGCGCTGGCCGGGGACAGCCAGCTGATCGTCCCGGTCGACCTGCCGGCACGGCAGACCCACGTACGGTTGACGATCTTTCCCGACGGCGGGGTCGCCCGGCTGCGGGTGTACGGCGAACCGGTGCCCGACCCGGATCTGCTGACCGAGGTGCTCGACCTTGCCGCGGTCGAGCACGGTGGCCGGGTCGAGGCATGCAGCGACCGGTTCTACGGATCCCCGCAGCAGCTGCTGCTACCCGGGCCGGCCCGCACGATGGGCGAGGGCTGGGAGACCGCCCGCCGCCGCGACGACGGCAACGACTGGGTCCAGGTCCGGCTCTGTGCCGTCGGCGTCGTCGAGTTCGTCGAGCTGGACACCAGCCACTTCAAGGGCAACGCCCCGGCGGCGGCCCGGCTGATCGGCACCGACCTCACCGGCACCGGTCCGGCCCTCGACGGCGGCTCCGGCGTTGACTCCACCGACTGGCCGGAGCTGCTGCCGTTGACCCCGTTGCAACCGGACACCCGGCACCGTTTCCGGCTGGACCGGCCCCGCCCGGTCAGCCACGTCCGGCTGGACATCCATCCCGACGGCGGGATGGCCCGGCTGCGGCTCTTCGGCCGGCTCACCACCGTCGGCGCTACCGACCTCGCCGCCCGGTACCGGACGGCGGCTGCGGCCGGCTGACCTCGCCTGGGCATACGTCGAAGGGCCGGACCCCGCACCCGGGGTCCGGCCCTTCGACGCTGTGTCTGCGGTCAGCTGTTCCAGTGCTGGGCGACCAGTTCGGCGGCCTGGGTCTCCCACTGGGCGTAGTGGAACGGGAACGCCGACACCTGGACGGTCTGGGCGGCCTGGGTCAGCGGCATGTCCTGCCAGCCGTCGACGGCCTTGAGCCCGGTGAGGAACGCGGTGGTGGAGTACTCCACGTCGGTGATCTGCTCGACGGTGCCCCAGCCCGACGACGGGCGCTGCTGGAACAGGCCCTGCGAGTCGTGGTCGTTGCGGTCACCGAGGTGGCCCAGGTTCTCCAGCTTTGACTCCTGCAGGGCGGTGGCGATGGCGACCACGGCGGCCCGCTCGTCCATGCCGGCCTTCTTCGTGGCGGCGATGATGCCCTTGACGTTGTCGGTCTGCTCGCCGGACAGGCTGATGCGGGACTGCTCGCCCTGCACGCCGTGCGGGGTGAGCTTGTCGGTGTCGACGCTGTCGCTGCTCGCGGCGGCCACGGGTGCGGCCAGGGCGGTGGGGGCGTGCTCGGCGGCCAGGGCGGGGGCGGCGACCGCGCCGCCGGCCAGGGTCAGCCCGGCGATGCCGAGGGCGGTGGTGCGCAGGCTGGTACGCAGGGTACGGGTGATGATCGTGGTCATGGGGGGTCCACCTTCCGTCTGCCGAGGGGGCACACCCGTCACGGGCGGGCGGGTGCGCGGTAAACGGTCATCCGGGTGGTACGGGATCTCAGACGTGCGACGTCGGCTCGCGGGCGGCTCCGGCACGCCCCGGGGTGGGGCGCGGGTGCGCTGCCGCGCGCCGTGACCATGTACAACCACGCCGGCCCGCCGACGATTCCCGACCGGGCCCACCGACCGGGGCTGCCCGGCCGGGCCCGGAGCCTGACTGCCGATTGGCGGCTGCGGGCCGGAGTGCGTGGCGCGACCATGCACAACGACCCCGCCCGCCGGATCATTCCGCGTCGGCCGCCGGGCCGGGGATGGTCGTCTCCCGCCGAGGTGTCGGCACCTGCGGCGTACCACCGGCCCCGTCGGACTCCATCACCAGGTAACGGGGTCGGCGCTTCGTCTCGTAGTAGATCCGACCGATGTACTCGCCGATCACGCCGAGGATCATCATCTGGATACCGCCGAGACCGATGACGCTGACGATGATCGTGGTGTAGCCGGGGGCGTCGATCCCCCGGATCAGCGCGGCCGCGACCACCCAGGCCGCATACGCCACGGCGATGAACGTGAGCCCCATACCGGCGTAGATCGCCGACCGCAGCGGCCGGTCGTTGAACGACAGCAGCCCGTCGAACGCGTAGTTCAACAGGGACCGGAAACTCCAGCGGCTGCCACCACCGGCGCGGGCCTCGTTCGGGTACGCGAACACCACGGTGTTGAACCCGATCCACGAGTAGAGGCCCTTGGAGAACCTGTTGTACTCGGGCATGGCCCGAAGCGCGTCGACCGCCCGGCGGGACAGCAGCCGGAAGTCGCCCGCACCGTCGAGCAGTTGCACGTCCACCCAGCGGTTCATCAACCGGTAGAACGTCCGCGACGCGACGGTACGGACGAACCGGTCACCCCGTCGGTCGCGGCACGCGATGACCTGGTCGTACCCCTGCCGGTACAGGGCGACCATATCGGGCAGCAGGCGTGGAGGGTGTTGCAGGTCGGCGTCCATCACGATGACGGCGTCCCCGCTGGCCCGGTCCAACCCGGCGAGCATCGCCGACTCCTTGCCGAAGTTGCGGCTCAGCGCGAGATATCGGACGGCCGGGTCGGCTGCCGCCAGCCGGCGCAACTCGGCCAAGGTGCCGTCGGTGCTGCCGTCGTCGACGTAGACGTACTCGACCTCGACGTCGTCGAGCGCGGTCACCGCGGCGGTCACCGCCGTGTGCAGCCGGGTCAGCGAGGCGTCCTCGTTGAAGCAGGGCACCACGACCGACAGCCGCAGCGGCCGACCGCCCGGCGCGGGTGGTTCGGCCTGTGGTCCGGCCGGCCCGGGACGCTCAGTCGAGCCGGTAGACGAGGACACCGTCGATCTCCTCACGGGCGATGCCCAGCCCGTCGACCGGACGTTGGGCGACACCGTCCCACGGCGTCCCGACCAGCCGGTCCGGCATCACCAGCACCGTACGCACCCCCAGGTCGCGCAGGTATCCGACGCTCGCCGGGTCGGGAAAGAACGCGGTGACCGCCCGGGTCTGCTCCTGGCTGGCCGGGACGAAACCGGCCAGGCCGTTGGCAACCTGCGGGAAATCTCCCTCGGTGGTCCACAGCATTACGTTCAACTCGAACGCGCCGGCGTCGCTGGGCAGCACCAGTACCGGCCCGGTGAGCTGGTCCCAGGCAGCCGGTGGGGTGGGCACCTGCGGGTGAGCGGTCCGGTTCATCCCCTCGACCACCACCAGCGCCAGGGGGATCGCCAGGACGGCACCGGCGGCCCGCCGGGACCACTGCGACCATCCGGTGGTGGCCCGGCGCAGCGCGGCGGCTGCGGCCGTGAGGGTTCCGGCGGCCAGCACTGCGAGGAGCAGGCTGGTCCAGATCATCATCCGTCCCGGGGTACGCAGCGCGTCCCAGCCCGGCAGGTGCTTGGACAGCGTCAGGTAGCCGGGGTCGCCGTCGCCGCCGAGCGTGGCGCCGAGGGCGAGCAGCGCTGTGCCGATGACTCCGGCGGCGAGCGCCACCCGGTGCCGGATCCGCAACGACGAGACGATCAGGCCGGCGGCTGCCAGGGCGATCAGCGTCACCCCGGGCAGCAGCGTCATCTCCGGCGGCCAGAAGATCTGCTCCCGGGTGCCGGCGTGCCGTTCTCCCCACAGCCAGGACTCGGCGGGTGCGGTGATCAGGCCGACCACCGGCGGGGAGAACATCTCGGTCCAGGCCAGGCTCCGCTCCGCCTGCGGGTTGAGCTCGACGACGCGGAAGTAGGCCGCCGCGATCGCGAGGGTGACCGCGCCGAAGATCACCCCGCCGACGGCGTCGGCGACGAGTAGCCGCCGGCCGAACGGTGGGCGGCGGCGGTGTCGCCACCAGGAGATCCCGTAGCCGCCGGCGGCGACGATCCCGGCGGCGAGCAGGAAGTAGACCAGTGGCAGTCCGATGCCGAAGCCGAGGCTGATCTGCCAGGCGGCCACCAGCCAGCCGGCGAGGGCCCAGCCCGGTCTGCGCCGTTCGGGGCGGTAGCCGTGCCGCAACGACCAGCCGTGGCCACGGGCG
This sequence comes from Solwaraspora sp. WMMA2080, assembly GCF_027497395.1. GTDB lineage: Bacteria > Actinomycetota > Actinomycetes > Mycobacteriales > Micromonosporaceae > Micromonospora_E. The sequence continues at coordinate 970,890 of NZ_CP114910.1, forward strand.
AGCATCGCCAGACACAGCGCGATCCCACCAGTGGAGAGGATGTTCATGTGCCCGGAGTGGGCCAGCCGCCAGGGGGCGAAGGCCCACGCGACCCCGGCCACCGCCGCGCCCATCCGGCCCGCGCCGAGCTGTCGGATCAGGGCGTACGCGCCGATGAACGCCAACGCGTACAGCAGCACGTACAGGATGTTGTAGCGGATCAGCGCGGCTTCGAAGCCGGAGCCGATCATCCCGGCCGGTGCGTAGCCGAGGAGTGTGTCGCTGTACGCGTAGGTGTAACGCTCGGGGAAGAACGTGTTGGAGTGCCAGAGCCCGGTCGGGTCGGTCGACAGCGCGTGCCCGCCCCAGGCCACCTGCCAGGCCTGCAGGGTGGGGTCGGCGATGTCGCCGGGGATGGTGCTGGCGGGATGTCGCAGGGTGGGCCAGGTCAGCACCACCGCGAGGAGCAGTCCGCCGAGCACGGCCAAGGTCCATTCGTGCCGCAGGAACCGCCACAGCGGGGGCCGGGGGGCGGACGGGCGATCTTGAGCGGTCTCCACGAGAATCGATGATCTCAAATCAGGACGTGGGCTGTCGAACCCGCCCGTCACTTGCCGGGCCGGATCTGGTCCGCCGATCATCGTCGCTTCCGGTGACCCCGCGCAAGCCCGGCCGGACCTGCGAGAACCAGGTTTCGTTGTCGCTGACGTCGGCCCCAGCGGCTGTGGCGGGGTCCGTGCCGGAGCGCAGGTCGTGCCGGAACGCAGATCGCACCGGAACTGGTCGCCGGGCAGACCGGGTGACCGCGGATCCGTTGCACAATGAGCCGATTGCCCGGGATTGACCCAGAAAGCCATCTTCAGGCCTGTTGTCCTGAGCGTCGGGTGTGTAACGCTGACGTTTCGCATCTGCCCGACGTCCTGACAGACGTCCAATGGGGAGGTATTGGTGACACGTTCGAGAAGACTCGTGGCGGCCGGACTGGCCGCCGTACTCGTGATCGGGCCGGGGCAACCTGGCCGGGCCACGCCGACGGACGGAGACAGCGCCAGTCGGACCTCTGCCGGACAGGCGCCGGCCGGTCAGCGCGCCACGGTCACCCTGCTCACCGGCGACCAGGTCACCGTCACCGGTTCCGGCGCCGCTGCACTGCGCCCGGGCGAGGGTCGCGACGGCATGCAGTTCCGCACCTACCGGATCGACGGGGAGCTGCACGTCGTCCCACGCGACGCCGCCGAGCTGGTTCAACGCGGCACGCTGGACCGCCGACTGTTCAACGTCACCAAGTTGATCGAGTGGGGCTACCACGACGCCGCGCGGGACACCCTGCCGCTGATCGTCACCGCCGCGCGGGGCGACGTCGCCGCCCGTGGCGCCGCCGTGCTCGCCGTTGACGGCCTCGACGTGCAGCGCGACCTGCCGGCGATCGACGGCGCGGCGGTGACCGCCGACAAGTCCACCATCGCCGATCTGTGGACCACGGTGTCCGCCGGCCCGGCCGCCCGTGGCACCGACACCGGTATCGAGCGGATCTGGCTGGACGGAAAACGGCAGATGCTGCTGGACCGCAGCGTCGCACAGATCGGTGCACCCGCCGCCCACCGGGCCGGATTCACCGGCGCCGGCGTCACCGTCGGCGTCATGGACAGCGGCGTCGACACCGGACACCCCGACCTGGCCGACGTCGTCATCGAGACGCGCAACTTCACCGACGCGCCGGAGGACGGCGACACCACCGGCCACGGCACCCATGTCGCTTCGATCATCGCCGGCAGCGGCGCCGCGTCCGGCGGCAGGTACCGGGGCGTCGCCCCGGACGCGAAGATCATCTCCGCGAAGGTCTGTCCGGCGGCCTGGTGCGACGACTCGGCGATGATCGACGCGATGCACTGGTTCGCCGTGGACAAACAGGTCCCGGTGGTCAACATCAGCATCGGCGGCGGCGACGGACCCGAGATCGACCCCCTCGAGGAGGCGGTCAACACCCTCACCGAGCAGACCGGCACCCTGTTCGTCATCTCCGCCGGCAACGCCGGCGCCGACCGTACCGTCGGGTCACCCGGCAGCGCCGACGCGGCACTGACCGTCGGCGCGGTCGACCGCGACGGCTCGCTGGCCGACTTCTCCAGCCGTGGCCCGCGGGTCGGCGACGACGCTGTCAAACCCGACATCACCGCACCCGGTGTCGACATCGTCGCCGCCCGCGCCGAGGGCACCACCCTCGACGTCCCGATCGACGAGCACTATGTTTCCGCGCCGGGCACCTCGATGTCGGCGCCGCACATCACCGGTGCCGTCGCGCTGCTCGCCCAACAACAGCACCAGTGGACCGCGCAGCAGTTCAAGTCCACCCTGATGGGGTCCGCCGCGCCACACCCCGGCACCGGCGCGTACCAGCAGGGCGCCGGCCTGGTCGACGTCGCCCGCGCCGTCACCCAGACGGTGACCGCCACGCCGGCCAGCATCTCCTACGGCCGCGCCCTCTGGCCGCACCAGGACGACGAGCCGGTCAGCCGGACCGTGACCTACCGCAACACCGGCACCGAGCCGGTCACCCTCGACCTGGCCTGGGAGATCACCGGACCGGCGGGCGCGTCAGTGCCGGCCGGCATGTTCGCCACCAGCGCCGCGCGGGTCGAGGTGCCTGCCGGCGGTACGGCCAGCGTCGACGCCACCGCCGACACCAGCGCCGACGCGGTCGACGGCTACTACAGTGGACACCTGGTCGCCACCGCCGGGCAGACCCGGGTCGTCACCCCCGTCGGGGTGCACCGCGAGGTCGAGAGCTACGACGTGACCGTGTCGCACATCGACCCGGACGGCGGACCGTCGGAGTCGTACTGGACCGTGCTGGCCGGCCTGGACACGTCGCACTTCGACTTCCCCTACGACGAGGACGGCACCGTCGTCACCCGGCTGCCCAGGGGCGAGTACGGCCTGTTCGCCACGATCGACGAATTCGACGAGGAGGGCCAGGCCACCAGCAGCGCCATCCTCGCCCAGCCGCGACTGACCGTCACCGGGGAGACCACTGTCACCCTGGACGCCCGGCAGGCGGCACCGGTGCGGGCCACCGTGCCGCAACCGGCCGCCCGGGCCGCGATCGTCGACGTGACGGCCGGCTTCGACACCGTCGACGGTCCGACCGGCATCGGTGCCGCGTACCCCGGATTCGACGGGGTGTCGACGAAGCAGCTCGGCGGTGACGACCGGGCACCTGGGTTCAGCTCATCCATCTCCCACCAGTGGTTCAAGCCGGACCCCGACGGCGGGTACGCCAACAGCCCGTTCGCCTACGCGCTGAGCGAGGTCTTCGACGGCCGGCTGCCGACCGGGTACCAGCGTGACTACGCCACCGACGACCTGGCCCGGGTCCGGCAGGACTTCCGGGGCACCCCGACCGGTGACGTCTCCGACCGGCTGCTCGTCGCCGAGTTCGACGACCCGGCGCTGGGCGCGCTCAGCGAGGTCACTGTCGTGCCCGTCCCCGGTGAACGGGTCGAATGGTTCAGCACCGACCAGGTGAACTGGTTCTCCGACCTGTACTTCTCCGACCCCGGTGAGGACGGCTGGCTGACACCGGTGTCGTTCCTGTTCGACCCGGCCCGCGCGTACACCGCCGGTGCCCGGCACACCGACACCTGGAACCTGCCACCGTTCGGCCCGGCAATGCCGGCGACGACCGTACCGCGCGGCTGGGTCGGCCGGATCGGCGACGAGATCGTGGCGGAGGTCCCGCTGTTCGGTGACGCCGCCGGGCACGCCGGCGACTCGCAGACCGTCACCGCACGTACCGCCCTCTACCGCGACGGCGAACTCGTCGACGAGTGGGAGGTCGGTGGGTTCGGCTACTTCCTAGTCCCGCCCGGTCAGTCCGACTACCGACTGGAGACCGCGGCCACCCGCGACGTGGGTGACCTGGCCACAGAGGTGAGCCTGGCCTGGACGTTCCAGTCCGGGCGGGCAGGCGGTGACGAGTGGCGCAGGCTGCCGGTGATGGTGGCCCGCCCCGCGCCGCCGGTCGACGACGCCGGCACCGCCCCGGCCGGCGAGCAGGTCGACATCCCGGTGACGGTCCGCCGGCAGACCGGCGTCACCGTCAACCTGGACGCACTGTCGGTCGAGGTCTCCTACGACGACGGCACCACCTGGCTGCCGGCCCCGGTCCGCGCTGACGGCCGCAACTGGGTGGCCACGGTGCAGCACCCGGACAGCGACGGGTACGTGTCGCTGCGGTTCGGTGCCGAGGACCGCCGGGGCAACACGTTCACCCAGACGGTGGTCCACGCCTACCGGCTGGCCGCCGCCGACTGACGTCACGCACACCGCGAAGGGCCCTGGTGGCCGTGACCCGGACCCGGGTCACGGCCACCAGGGCCCGCGCCGTCCCTAGCCGCCCCCAGCGCGTTGATCCACTTCGCCTGGTCGACTCGACACGCCGACACCCTGTCAGATCACCCGCATCCGATCACGGCCAACCCGGCCCGCGTGGGACGGCCCGCCGACCCAGGTTGCCCCGGCCCATAGGATCGCAGGCATGCAGGAGGGCCGGTGGACGTCGATCACGCCGTCGCAGTTCGCACACGAGCGCGAGGCGCTGGCCCACCTGCAAGGGCTGCTGCCCGACACCGAGCCGTTCCGGGCCTGGTCCAACTTCACCTTCACCGCCGACACCGGGCATCCGTACGAGGTCGACCTGCTGGTCGCCACGCCCGGCGGGCTGCACCTGATCGAGATCAAGAGCTTCACCGGTCGGCTGATCTCCAGCGGGTCCAACTGGATCCAGCAGCAGTCCGGTGGCGGTGTGCACACCCTCGACAACCCGCTGCACCTGGCCGACGCCAAGGCGAAACGCCTCAAATCACTCCTGCAGGCGGCTGCGGCGGCCAGCGGCGGCGGGCGCAACCGGATCCGGGTGCCGTTCATCCAGGCGGCGGTCTTCCTCAGTAAACCCGGCCTGAAGGTGGCCCTGTCCGACCACCACCGGCACAACGTGTACGGCCCACAGTCGCCCGCCGACCGTGAATCTGCCGGCCGCGACGGCGGCGACCTGCCGCCGATCGGCACCGGCCTGCTACTACGTCCACCCACCGATGAACGCCACCGGGTCACCCCGGAGCTGTCCCGCGCCCTGCCGGGCCTGCTGGAGAAGGTCGGCATCGCCCGCAGCCGCCGGCACCTGCAGATCGGCTCCTGGGAGCTGCAGCCCCGCCCGTTCGACGTCGGGCCCACCTGGCAGGACCACCACGCCACCCACCGGGACCTGCCCCGGGAGCGCCGCCGGGTGCGGATCTACCTGGTGGAACGCAACGCGGTGCAGGCCCAGCGGGCCAGCATCGAGCGGGCCGCCCGCCGGGAGATGCGGGTGCTGCACGGCATCAGCCACCCCAACATCGTCCAGGTCGACGCGATGGAGCCGCACGAGGCCGGCCCGGCGCTGGTGTTCCGCCACGACCCGCGCTGGCTGCGGCTGGACCACTACCTCGCGCAGTACGGCGACCGGCTCGAACCAGCCAGTCGGGTCACGATGATCCGGCAACTGGCCGAGACCCTGGCGTACGCCCACGGCCGGCACCTGCACCACCGGGCGTTGTCGGCGCGCAGCATCTTCGTCACCCCGGCACCGGGCCGGCGGCGGCGCGGCAACGATGAGGAAGGCTGGCTCTACCCGCAGTTGCTGGTCAGCGACTGGCAGGCGGCGACCCGGGCCGCCGACGGCGCGGGCAGCGCCACCGTCGGCACCGGCTCCGACGAGCCGATCCTCGCCTCCAGCCACGCCGCCGACCATCTGGAACGCTCCGCTGAGGCGTACCTCGCCCCCGAGTTGAGCTCCCCGGCGCCGGACCCGGTGGCGATGGACGTCTTCGGGCTCGGCGCGGTGGCGTACCTGATCCTCACCGGGCAGCCGCCGGCCGGCAAACGCACCGAACTGCTCGCCCGGCTCGCCAAGGAGAACGGGCTGCGGGCGTCGGCGGTGACCGACACGGCCTCGCAGTTCGCCGACGAGCTGATCCAGGCGGCGACCGCACCGGTGCCGACCCAGCGGCTGACCACGGTCGCCGAGTTCGTGGAGATGCTGGAGGTGGTCGAGGACGAGCTGACCGCCCCACCGTCGCCGCCAGCGGTCACCTCGACGACGGCACCAGCGGACACCACGGACCCGACGACCGGCACCGCCACGGATCCCGCGAGCGCCACCGCGCCGGAGCCGGGGCCGGTGTCAGGCCAGGAGCGGGTCCAGATCGATCCGCTGGAGGCGCGGCCGGGCGACACGGTCGGCGAGTGGACGATCACCAAACGGCTCGGCACCGGGTCGACCTGCCGGGCCTTCCTGGCCCACAACGATCGGACCGGCCGCGACGAGGTGCTCAAGGTCGGCCTCTCCGACGAGAAGGCAGCCCGACTGGCCCGCGAAGCCGAGGTGCTCGGGCCGCTGACCGACTCCCGGGTGATCCGGCTGGCCCGACCCGATCCGCTGCGGATCGGCAACCGTACGCTGATCGTGCTCGAACACGCCGGTGAGCGGACCCTGGCCCGGCAGCTGCGCGACGAGGGCCGGCTCACCGTCGACGAGCTGGAAAACTACAGCGACTACCTGTTCGGCGCGCTGGACTACCTCGAAGGCGAGGGCGTCTACCACCGCGACATCAAGCCGGACAACATCGCCATCCGGATCCGTACCAACCGGACCCGTCAGCTGGTGCTGTTCGACTTCTCGTTGGCCGCCGTGTCGGTCAAGGAGATCACCGCCGGTACGCCGCGCTACCTCGACCCGTTCCTCGGCACCGCCGAGCGGCCGGTGTTCGACCGGTCGGCCGAGTGGTACGCCCTGGCGGTCACGCTGCACGAGATGGCCTCCGGTGAGCTGCCGGTGTGGGGTGACGGGGCCACCGAGCCGCAGTTGACCGACGGCCCGCCGCTGCTGGCCGCCGAGGCGTTCGACCCGGCGATCCGTGACGGCCTGATCGCCTTCTTCGAGGAGGCGCTGCACCGCGACGCGCGTCGCCGGTTCGGCTCGCTCAAGGACATGCGCGACGCCTGGCAGCGGCTGTTCCGCCAATCTGACGCGAGCGCCCCGGCCGGCACCGACCATCCGGAGCCGGTCGACGACGAGATCGACGCCGACGCCGCCGCAGCGGCCCGCGACGAGGCGGCGACCCGGGCGACCCGGGCGACGGCGTTGGAGTCCGCCGGGCTGACTCCCCGGGCGATCTCCGCCGCCCACCGGTTGGACGCCAACACTGTCGGTGACCTGCTCACGGTGGCGCCCCGGCTGGCACACCTGCGCGGGCTCGGTGCCCGTACCCGCCAGGAGCTGCAGCGCCGGGTGAAGGAGTGGCGGGCCCGGCTCGGTGAACGGGAGCCGCTGGCGGCCAGCCAGGCGGAACGCCGCGCCGCCTCCGCCGAAGCGACCCCGGTCGCCGCTGGCGCCGACGGCGACGTGGAGCTGCTGCGGGTCGGCCTCGACGCGGTCGCCGCGCTGCTGGTGCCCGCGCCGAACACCCGTAACCCGACCGAGGCGCAGGCCACCCGGCTGCTGCTGGCCCTGCCCGACGCCCGTGGCGTGCTGCCGGACCTGCCGCCGTGGCCCCGGCAGCCGCTGGTCGCCAAGGCGGTGTCGGTCACTCCAGGCCGGATCGCGCAGATCCTCGGCAAGCAGCGCCGCCGGTGGCGCGGCCTACCGGTGGTACGCAGTCTGCGTACCCAGGTGATCGGGTTGCTGGCCGACAGCGGCCGGGTGATGTCGGTCGACGAGTTGGCGGCCGCGTTGCTGGCCAGCCGCGGTTCGGTGCGCACCGGCGAGCAGGTGCGGATGGCGGTGGCCCGGGCGGCGGTGCGGGCGGCGATCGAGATCGACGCGTTGGAGGAGGATCAGCGGCTGCTGCTGCGCCGGCACAGCGACACCCACTCCGGGTCGGCCGGCGACGGCGGCACCGCCGCAGGCCCGCAGTCCACCGTACGGGAGCCGGTGGCGGACCGGTTGCTGGTGGCGTTGGAAGCCGGTGACGACGACCAGCCGGACACGCCGACCGCGCCGGCGCTGCTGGACTACGCCGACGCGCTCGGTCGGGCCGCTGACCGGCTCGCCGACAGTGAGGTGCTGCCCAGCCCGGCGACGGTGCTGCGTACCCTCGCCGGGGTGAGCGCCCCGGGCGGCGCGGCCGAGGTGGTCGACGAACGCCGCCGGGTGACCCTGGCCGCCGCTGCCGCCCAGCGGGCGGCGGCCAACGCCCGGCTGGAGATCTACCCGAAGGATCTGTCGCCGGTGCGGGCGTTGCGGCTGTCCCAGGCCGGTGTGCTGCCGGCGGCCGGCCCTGGCCAGCCGACCGCGTCGAGGACCGCACCGTCCACGCCGTCGACTGACGGGTCGGGCGCGACGTCAGGTGTCCCCGGTGCGGTGCACCGGCAGGCGACGCTGACCGCCGAGCAGATCGCCGCCCGGGTACGCGGCCGGTTCCCGGAGCTGGCCCCACTGCCGCCACCGGCGCAACTGGACAAACTGCTCGCCCAGGCCGGCTTCGATCTGCGGATGGTCGGTGACGTGTGGGTGGCTCCACCCCGTCCACTATCGTCGTCGATGTCGATCATCCGGCGTCGGTCGTCGGCGTCGACTCCGACGACGTCCTGGCTGGCCGACTCGCCGGAGTTGGCGGCGGCGCTGCGCGCCGAGGAGCGGCTGTCCGCCCCTGGTGACGGTTTCCGGGCGTTGACGGTGCGGTTGAGCCGCTACCCGGCCGCCGCCGACGAGCTGGTCCGCCGTTTCGGTGCCCGGCCGGTGAGTGTGGCCGACCGGTTCCTGCGGCACCTGCGGGCCCTGGTCGACTCGCGGCCGAAGCCGACCTGGGCGACGGTGCTCGGCGCGGACCTGGCCGAGCCGGGTTCGCGGGCGGCGCTCAAACTCGGCGAGTATGTCGACGAGGCGTGGCAGCGGGCCCTGCCCGAACTGCTGGCCGAGCTGGGTGCGACGACCGCGTCGGCTGACTTCGGCTCACCCGCTGACTCCGGCTCACCCGCTGACTCCGGCTCACCCGCTGTCTCCGGCTCGTCCGCTGCGTCCGGCTGGTCTGCCGGGCCGTTGCTGCTGCATGACGCGGCACCGTTGGCCCGCTGGCGGTCGATGCCCCGGCTGGACATGCTCGCGGAGGCGGCCCGCTCCGGTGCTGGCACCCTGTGGCTGCTCTGCCCGGCCGAGGATCCGCAGGCGCTGCCGAAACTCGACGGCGAGGTGGTGCGGGTCAGCGAGAACGAGTGGATCCCGCTGCCCGACGCCTGGGTGGCCAACGCCCACCGCAGCGTAGCGGCCTGACTCTCGCTGTCCTCCTGCCCGCTCTCCTGCTGGTCTTGTGATCCACTTCGCCTGGTCGACTCGCCACGCCGACACCTCGTCAGATCACCAGCATCCGATCAGGGCAACCCCGTCCACAGCCGCCCCGGTTGTCCACAGACCACGCTGGTGACGGCCACGCCAGCGCGGCTGGGCGGGCACCCTCGGCGGCATGGACCCGCAGCTGCGTACTCTGCTCGACCGCAACCATGGCGTGCTCTGCCGGCGCGACGCCGCCGAAGTGGTGCCGTCCTGGGCGATCGACGTGGCCCGCCGCGAAGGGCGGGTGCGCCGGATACTGCCCGGCGTGTACGCCGACACCACGCTGCTCGGCACCAACAACGCCACCGGCACCGTTGACGCGACCGGCACAGGCGACCACGGCCGGTTCCCGGCCGCCGGGCTGGGCGGGCTCGACCCGGCGCGCGCCCGGCGGGCGGCACTCGGCTACGCGGACGGGCGGGGCGCGTTGAGCCACCTGACCGCGCTGCACCTGTGGGGGCTGTGGCAGCCGGCCGCTGGCGAGCCGGTGCACCTGACGGTGCCGGCGACGGTACGGCTGAGCAACCACCCCGGGCTGGTGGTGCACCACGTACGCGGGTTCAGCCTCGACGCGCCGGACACGCTGACGCGCCACGGGGTGCCGGTGACCCGGCTGGACCGGGCCCTGGTCGACTCGTGGCCGCTGCTACCTGCCGGGGAGCGGCGCGGCCCGGTGATCCAGGCGGTGGCGGGGCGGCACAGCACCCCGGCGCGCATCGGCGCGGCGCTGGCCGGCGCACCGAAGCTGCCCGGCCGGGCGCAGCTGCGGGACCTGCTGGGCAAGCTGGCGGCCGGCTGCCACAGCCCGTTGGAGATCTGGGGCCACGACCACGTGTTCACCGGTGCCGGGATGCCGCCGCTGCGCCGGCAGGTGCGGGTCAGCGACGGGCGACGTACCTGCTACCTCGACGTGTACGCCGAGGCGCAACGGGTCGCGTTCGAGCTTGACGGCGCGAGCGGGCACGGCGCGCCCGGTCAGCGGGAGGTGGACCTGCGCCGGGACGCCTGGCTGGCCACGCTGGGCATCCAGGTGGTGCGGTTCAGCCACCGGCGGCTGGTGCACGACACCGCCGAGGTGCGCCGGGAGATTCTCGCCGTGCTGGCCGCCCGCCGCTGACCAGCCGCGCCGGTCAGCCGGTCCGCGTCAGTAGTCGACTTTCAGCAGCGCGTACGCCTGCGCCGGGGTGAAGCCCGCACTGAGCAGGGTGGTAACCGGGTCGGCGACGTCGCCCCGGAACGTCCGGTCGCGGCCCAACGGGTCGAGCGTGTAGACGTGCACCTTGGTGCCTTCGCCGACCAGGCAGTCATTGTTGTGACAGGAGACCCAGTCGGGGAAGAAGAACTCCGAGCCGAAGTAGAGGTACAGCCTCTGCGGCCCGTCGTTGGCGTCGGTCGGCCAGCCGAGCACCGGATCCTCGGTGGGGCTGGGTGACGGGGTCGGCGACTGCGTCGGGGTGGGCGTCGGTGTCGGTGCGGGTGACCCGGTGGGCGTCGGGGTCGGCGACGGCGTGGGAGACCAGATGGGCGTCGGTGACTTCTCGTCCTCGGGGCGGGGCTGGCCACTCGCCGAGGGCAGCCACACCACCAGTGCGACGGGCAGCACCAGCACCAGGAGCAGCAGGGACCACGGCAGCGGTACGGCCACCCGGCCTTGCCGGATGCGCCTCTGTTGCGCCGCGTACCACCCCCAGGCCACGAAGGGGCCGATGCCCCCGCCGACCGGAGCACCGACAGCCATACCATCGACGCCTCCAGCGGCGAAGCCGATGATCGTGCCCGCCGTGATCATCACGGGCACGATGACAGTGAACGCGTTCGGCAGCGACGGCGGGTCGACCGGTGCCTGCGGTGGGGTGCCCGACCCTGTCTCACTACGCCACATGATCACTTCCTGTGTCCGGCCCGTCGCAGATCATTGTGACCCGGCGTCCGGCGTGACCGAGCGCGAGGGGTCGACCAGGGACCACCCGTGATCCACTACCGCGGAACCACCGTTGATCCACTTCGCCTGGTCGACTCGCCACGCCGACACCCTCTCCGATCACCCGCATCCGATCTGACGGACCGCCGACGTCCAGCTGTCCGGAAGGCGACTCAGGGCACCTGTGACGGGACACGGGGTAGCGAGCGGCCGGGGTTGGCCGGTAGACCTGTGTGCCAGATGCGATGCTGTGAGCGTGTTGGCGGACGGAAGGGGAGCGGTGATCGACAAGCTGCATGACGCGCTCCTCACCCCGGTCGACACCGCCCGCTACCTCAGGATCCCGCGCAGCACGATGTACTCGTGGCTCGCCGAGCGGGCCGCCGGTGCACCGCTGGTGCACAGCGTCCCACCGGTCAAGCGCGGCTGGCCGTCGGTGCCGTTCGTCGCTGTCGTCGAGGCGTACGTGCTGCGTTCGCTGCGGGAGATAGGGCTGCGCAAGGACAAGATCCGGGATGTGGCGGAGCAGGTCCGCAACGAGTTCGGCAACCCGTACGGGCTTGCCGACCGACGGATCGCCACGGACGGGATCGACGTCTTCGTGCACTATCTCGACAGCGACGAGATGGCCCGGATGGGGGATCAGCAGATGCCGATCCGGGAGGTGATCGCTGACTACCTGGAGTACATCGTGTGGGAGCCGTCCGACGAGTACCCGGCCCGGCTGCGGCTCAGCGGTTATCCAGCCGAAGCCGAAGTGGTGATCGACCCGCAGTACAGCTGGGGCGCTCCTGTCATCGCACGCAGTAAGGTCCCAGTGGATGCGGTCGTGGGGATGTGGCGTGCGGGTGAGTCAGTCGATGTTGTCGCCGACGAGTACGGCCTGACCGTTGCCGAGGTCGAAGCGGTCGTCGGAGTCGCTGCCTGAGTTCTTTGTCGACCGCTGTGTCGGCAAACGCGTCCCGCGTGCCCTGACCGAGGCCGGCTGGCGGGTGCACCTGCTCTCGGGACGTCTACCCGAACGACGGTCAGGACGTCTCGGATCCCGAGTGGGTCAGGCTGGGCCTGAGTCGTGGCTGGTCGCTGCTCACCCAGGATCGGCGAATTCGCACCCAGGCCCCGGTGCTGGAGTGGGTCCGGGAGAGCGGCGGGACGATCCACTGCTTGAGCAGCGGCAACCTCCACGTCGACGAGTGCGCCGACCGGCTGTTGCGGCACCAAGCAAAGATCTGGCGGTACGCGACGAACGGGCCAGCGGGCTTCTACGTCGTCTACGCCGACAAGGTCGTCCGCCGCTGGCCGACCACCCGCGAGCCGTGAGCCGCGTGACTCGCCGTCAAGTGCACGCGCCGTCTGTCGGCCAGGGCTGCCGTTCAGGTCTTGGTGACGCTGGTGTCTATGGTGGTCACCACCAGCGACCGACGATTGTCCAGGAGTGTAGACGTGCCGTCAGCAGGTGACACCGGCATGAACGCCTCGGCGGATGGGCAGGGGCGGGTGTTTCAGGCTGGGCGAGACATCGTGATCTCCGGTCAGCCGCACGCAAACGCCCGCAAGCTGACGGTGCTCAACGTCGAAGCAGCGGCGCAGGTCCTTACCGAGATGGCGGGCAACGCCAAGACCCGCGACGAGGCGGTGCTGACCGTCGCCGACATGGAACCGGGGGTGGCGGCGAGTCGCCTCGCGGCGATGCCGCCGGAGTCGGCCGCGCAGATCCTGGCCCGGATGGACCACCGGCTGGCCCGCCAGCGGCTATTACTGATTCCGAGCTGGGGTGGCGGTGAAGGTGGTGCCATCCTCGGCCACCTGCCGGCCCGGGTGGCCGCCAAGCTTGTGGAGGACGTTCCGCGCGATACAACTCTGAGTCTACTGGGTCAGATAGCACCCAAGCATGCGGCTGCGATTCTGGCGGAGTTTCCGGATTCGCTGGCGGGTGAAATCATTATCACGAATCCCGCTAACTATACGAGGGAGGAGTACACTTTAGAAGGATTCCTTGCGCATCCGTTCTCTACGGAATACGCTGCAACTTGGCTGTTGATCCTGCCGCTCGCACAGGCCGCTCGTGTGGTGGCTGCTGCATCTGCTGAGGCAACGGCTGTGATTTTCGCCTGTATGTCGGATGAAGCGCTTGTTGGTCATGGGTCAGGGCTACTGTCCAAGGTGGACGTCAGCTACCTGGTCACGGTGCTCGCTTTCCTTCAGCCGGTCTGGCGGGCTGGTGCGCTGCTGAGCGGACTGGCGGATGACCGGGTGGCCGCCGCCCTGGCGGATCTGCCCGAGACTCGTTGCGCGGTGCTGCTCGCCCGGCTACCCGAGGAGCGGGCCGCTGAGATCGTGCGGCAGCTGCCGGAGACGAAGCAACAGGCTGTCAAGCCTCACCTGTGGTAGGCGGCACGTCGGTGACGCTGGTGTCTATGGTGGTCACCACCAGCGACCGATGATTGGGCGGGAGGGTCGGCGTGTCGTCAGCGGGTGACACCAGCATGAACGCCTCGGCGGATGGGCAGGGGCAGGTGTTTCAGGCTGGGCGGGACATCGTGATCTCCGGCCAGCCGCACGTCAATGCCCGCAAGCTGACGGTGCTCAACGTCGCGGCGGCGGCGCAGGTCCTCACCGAGATGGCGGCCAGTGCCGACACTCGGGACGAGGCGGTGGTGATCGTCGCCGACATGGATCCGGAGGTAGCCCGCCTCCGGCTGCAGGCGATGCCGCCGGAGTCGGCTGGGCAGATCCTGGCCCGGATGGACCACCAGTTGGCCTACGAACGGCTGGTGAGGATCCCCGACACGAAGGCTGCCGCCATCCTGGGTCACATGCCCGCCGAACCAGCCGCCGAGTTGGTAGTACAGCACTCGCAGGAGTCGAGGCTGCGGCTGCTGTCGAAGATGGAGCCCGAGCGGACAGCCGGGATCCTGTTGAGCATCCCGGCCAAGCAAGCAGCCACACTCGCCTCAGACTTGTCGCCCAGGCTTACCGCCGCCAAGAACACAGCCCTTTTCGCTGCGATCCCGGTACCTCGCCTGGCCAACCTCCTGGCAGAGCTTTCCTCGCACCAAGTGTTGGCGCTGATAGAGGTCATGTCGGCTGAGACCGTCGAGAGGCTGCTCTACGGCATTTCATCATCGAAATCCGCCAGCCTCCTGGCCGCGATGTCGGTAGGTCAAGCCGCCAGGGTGGTGGCTGTATCAGAAAAGGCGGTGGTGGCTGAATGGCTTACCGAGATGCCCACTGATGTGCTGTTCGAGCGGGCCTCGGATCTACTATCGGAAGTTCACAACATCAGTCTCATCATGCTGCTTCTGCAGGTGCCGGCGCGGCGGGTATGTCACATTGTGGCTGGGCTATCCGTCGAACGGGCGGCGAAAACCGTCACCGAGTTGCCGGACGGACGAGCCTTAGTACTACTTGCTCTGGTACCTGAGGACCGCGCGAAGTCGATTCTGCAGAAGATGCCGGAAGAGAAGCGCCAACGGCTGGAGGAGTATCTGGCGTGAGTCGGTGCTGTGCCGTCGAGGGATGGCTGGTTGTTGGGGGAGGATGGCCGGCTGGGTGGTGCCGGGTGGGGTGGCGGGGGCACTAGAGTCGTGCCGTGATCGACCGAAAACTGCTACTTGCTGACCTGAAGAACCAGGTGAAATCGCTGGAAAACGACCTGCGGGGGCAGGTCGACGCGGTCGAGGAGGTGCGCGACCGGCTGAAAGGCGAATACGACCGGGCCCTCAAGATCGGGCGTACGGCGGCGACCTGGGCCGTGTGGCGCGATGAGCGGGTGACGCAGGCGGCGGTGGCCTGGGTGCTCGGCAGCGTGTTCGTCCGTTTCTGTGAGGACAATTCGCTGCTGACCGATCCGTACCTGGCCGGGCCGGGGGAGCGGATGGTGATCGCCGAGGAGGCCGAGGCGCAGTTCTTCCGCGACCAGCCACACGAGACGCTGCGCGGCTGGCTGCTGACCGCGTTCGACGCGATCGCCGCCAGCCAGGCCGGCCGGTCACTGTTCGACAAGCGGCACAACCCGCTCTACCAGATTCCGCTCTCGCACGACGCGGCGAAGTCACTTGTCGCGTTCTGGCGGACCCGGGGCGCGGACGGCGCGCTGGTGCACGACTTCACCGACCCCGACTGGGGTACGCGGTTCCTCGGCGACCTCTACCAGGACCTGTCCGAGGCAGCCCGCAAGACGTACGCGCTGCTGCAGACCCCGGACTTCGTCGAGGAGTTCATCCTCGACCTGACGCTGACCCCGGCGATCGACGAGTTCGGCCACGACGTGGTCAAGATGATCGACCCGACCTGCGGCTCCGGGCACTTCGTGCTCGGCGCGTTCGACCGGCTGCTGAAGCAGTGGGAGGAGCACGCCCCGAACCGGGACCCGCAGGAACGGGTCCGGCTCGCCCTGGACGCCGTGCACGGCATCGACATCAACCCGTTCGCCGTGTCGATCGCCCGCTTCCGGCTGCTGATCGCCGCGATCCAAGCCTGCGGCTTCAAGTCCCTCGCCGACGTCGCCGGCTACACCTTCCCCATGCATCTCGCCGTCGGCGACGCCCTGATCAAACACCGGGCCGGCACACTGTTCGGCGAGGACCCGATGGTCGAGTTCGCTTACGCCACCGAAGACATCGACGAGCACCCCGGCATCCGTGAGGTCGGCCGCTACCACGTCGTGGTCGGCAACCCGCCCTACATCACCGTCAAGGACAAGAGCCTCAACGAGGCGTACCGGGAGATGTACGACGCCTGCTCCGGGCAGTACGCGCTGTCGGTGCCGTTCGCGCAGCGCTTCTTCAACCTGGCAAAGTCGGGCGGCGGCGACGGCAAGAGTGCGGGTTTCGTCGGGCAGATCACTGCGAACTCGTTCATGAAGCGGGAGTTCGGCAAGAAGCTGATCGAGAAACTCTTCGCGCTCGACGTCAATCTGACCCATGTCATCGACACCTCTGGTGCCTACATCCCCGGTCACGGTACGCCGACGGTGATCCTGGTCGGCCGCAACACCAACCGCAGCCGCCCCGGCACCATCCGGACCGTCATGGGCATCCGCGGCGAGCCCAGCGCCCCGGAGAACCCGAGCCAGGGCCACGTCTGGCGAGCCATCGTCGACCAGATCGGCCGCCCCGGCTCCGAGTCCCCCTGGGTGAGTTCTGCGGACCTACCTCGCACGCGCCTTCATCGTTATCCGTGGAGCCTAAGACCGCATCTCATTTGGGGTTGTCGCTGGTCAACAGGTTGAGACGGGCTGCTCGGCGGTAGCAGATGACAGCGCAGGCGAGCTGTACGAATCCGAGGAAGTGGGAAGCCTTGCGTTCGTAGCGGCGGGCCAGGCGCCGGAACCGGGTGATCCACTCCAGACAGCGTTCGACAACGTAGCGGTGGCGGCCGAGCCGTCTCGAGGACTCGATGCCCTTGCGGGCGATGCGTGCCCTGATGCCCCGTCGGGCGAGGGTGTCCCGGCAGTGGCGGTAGTCGTAGCGTAAACATTCACGTCTTGCTGGCGGGTTCGCTGTTGGGTAGCGTGACTCGCCGGGCCGAGCTGGGGGTGGTTGCCGTCTCGGACCGATCGTGATCTTGTGCCCGGGTGGTTGATCCGGAGGCGCTGTCGCGGGACGAGCTGATCGCGGTGGTCCGTGATCAGGCCGCTCAGTTGGCGGATCAGACGGCCGAGGTGGAACGGCTACGTGCGGAGTTGGAGCAGATCAAGCGGTTGATCTCGCGGAACAGCCGAAACTCCTCGATGCCGCCCTCGACCGATGATCTGCCTGGCCGGTCGGGTAGGAGCAAGCCCGCCGGCGGTGGGCGCTCGGGCGGGAAGAAGCCGGGGCGAGGTAGACAGCCCGGTGCGCCGGGATCGTATCTGCCCTGGTTGGACGAGGCCGACGTCCGGGTGGTTGACCAGCGTCCGTGCGGGCCGTGCGAGTGCGGGACGGACCTGGCGGGGGCTGTCGACGAGGGGGTGGTGTCGGCCAGTCAGGTCACCGACGTGCCGCTGGTCACCGCGTCGACGGTGGAGTACCGGCAGTACCGGGTCCGGTGCGGCTGCGGCCGGAAGCACGTCGCCGCCCCGCCGAAGCAGGCGGGGGTGGGTAACACCCGGGTGTACGGGGCGAACCTGCGCGCTCTCGCCGTGTACCTGCTGATCGTGCAGCACGTGCCGGTCGAGCGGTGCGTGCGGCTGATCGCCGATCTGGCCGGCACCCGCGTGTCGGCCGGGTTCGTCCACAAGGTCCTCGCCGCCGTCGCGGCGGCGGTGACCGACATCGTCACGATGATCAAGGCGTTGATCACCCTGGCCGAGGTGGTCCATTTCGACGAGACCACGATCCGGGCGGGTGCCGCGGGCCGCAACGGGTACGTATGGTCCGCGTCGACGGGCCTGTAGGGAGATCTGTGTAACGGATGTCAGTAGAAGTCCGTTATGACCGGTGGGTAGCCGGTCGACACAGTGAGGACCAGTTTCGATGACACTTTCAACGGTGGAGCAGTACGACTCCGGCGTCGATGCCGACGCGGAGGTCGCGGCGTTGACGCGGCGGATCGCCGCTGACGGTCCCCGGCTGCCTCTGGCGGCGGTGCCGGACGAGGCGGCGGCGCGTGAATCGGCCCGCCGGGCGGTGGCGGATCTGATCGACAAGCAGGCCCTGGACGCGTTGCTGGCCCAGGTCAAGGGTGACGGGTTGCGGCTGACCGGGCCGGGCGGGTTCCTGTCCGAGCTGGTGCGCGCCGTTCTGGAACGGGGGCTGCGGGCCGAGTTGACCGAGCATCTGGGCTACGCCCGTCGTGACGCGTCGGGTAACGGCTCGGGTAACTCGCGTAACGGGTCGACCGCGAAGACGGTGCAGACCGAGATCGGCCCGGTCGATGTGAAGGTGCCCCGGGACCGGGCGGGCACGTTCACCCCGATGCTGGTGCCGAAGAACGCCCGCCGGCTCGGTGGCCTGTCGGACGTGATCATCAGCCTGTACGCGGGTGGGATGACGGTCCCCTCTCTGTCAGGCTGAGTTGAGACAGGTCGTCTACCAGGGGATACGCTCCCCGGACGGGTCTGAGGGGAGATCATCAGCATGGCAGACAAGTCCATCGGTTCCGGCGATCTGGACGCCAAGCCGGTTCGTCGGACATTCACCGCAGAGTTCAAGGCCAGGATCCTCGCGGAATACGACGCGGCCCCCGACGCTGCGGCCCGGGGTGCGATCCTGCGCCGGGAACGCCTGTACGGATCACACATCCTCGACTGGCGAAAGGCCCGTGATGCGGGCGCAGCGGCAGGCCTGACCGACCGACGCCAGTCCGCCGAACGGACCCGGAAGAACACCGAGTCAGCCGAACTCGCCCGGCTACGTCGACAGAACGCCCGCCTCGAGAACGAGCTGACCAAGACACGCACAGCACTGGACATCATGGGAAAAGCACACGCGCTCTTGGAACTGCTCTCCGAGAGCGCGGACACCGCGACACCCCCGCCGTCCTCGACGAGGCGCACACCGCGCTGACACCACTGTGGGGCACCGCCGCGGCGTGCCGACTGACCGGCCTGTCCCGAGCCACCATCTACCGCCACCGCAACCCGACACCGCCGAAGCCCCGGACACCCCGCAGACCACCACCGTCCGCACTGACCCAGGCCGAACGACAACAGGTCCTCGACCTGCTCAACAGCCAGCCCTACCAGGACCTGGCACCCGCACAGGTATGGGCACGTGAACTCGACGAGGGCCGCTGGTGGTGCTCTGAGTCCACCATGTACCGAATTCTGCGTGCCGCCGGACAGAACGGCGAACGCCGTAACCAGGCGACGCACCCGGCCCGCACCAAGCCGGAACTCGTCGCCGACGCGGCGAACCAGATATGGAGCTGGGACATCACGAAGCTACGCGGACCCGTCAAAGGCGTCTGGTACCACCTGTACACCGTGATCGACATCTGGTCCCGCTACGTCGTCGGTCACCTGGTCGCCGCGCACGAGGACGGCCAACTGGCCGAAGCGCTGATCGCCGACGCCGCCGCCCGCGAACGCGTCGACCCCGACCAGCTGACCGTGCACGCCGACCGGGGCGCGGCGATGACCTGCAAGACCATCACCCAGCTCCTCACCGACCTGAAGATCGGCCGTAGTCACAGCCGACCCAAGACATCCAACGACAACCCGTACATCGAGGCGAGCTTCAAGACCTTGAAGTACGACCCGACGTTTCCCGACCGGTTCGGGTCGATCCAGCACGCCCGGCAGCACTGCGAGGCCTTCTACACCTACTACAACCACGAGCACCGGCACTCCGGGATCGGGCTGCACACCCCCGCCTCGGTGCACCACGGCACCGCCGGACAGATCCGTCAGCAACGGCAACACACCCTCGACGCCGCCCGCGCGGCCCACCCACACCGGTTCGGCCGCCGACGGCCCCAGCCGCCCCGCCTACCGGACCGGGCATGGATCAACAAACCCGACAACACCGCCCCCGACCAGAGCACCACCCCGCCCACGAACACACACCCAGCAACACAAAGCTAAGAAAGATCAAGAATCTGTCTCACTTGACTTGACCGGCTCCGGTCCGCGACATCTGTCACCACCTGCAGCGGGTCTACGGCACCGAGGTGTCACCCGACACGGTCTCCACCATCACCGACGAAGTTCTGGAGGAGGTGAAGGCGTGGCAGCACCGGCCGTTGGACGAGGTGTACCCGATCGTCTACGTCGACGCGTTGATGGTGAAGTAACAAGGCCTGTTACCTCGTCGTGGGGGTCAACACCGACGGGGTCAAGCACGTCCTCGGTAT
Source organism: Solwaraspora sp. WMMA2080 (assembly GCF_027497395.1). Classification (GTDB taxonomy): domain Bacteria; phylum Actinomycetota; class Actinomycetes; order Mycobacteriales; family Micromonosporaceae; genus Micromonospora_E. The sequence goes on from NZ_CP114910.1 coordinate 990,935, forward strand.
CTGGGTGCAGCAGACCGAGGGGGCGAAGTTCTGGATGCAGGTCTGCACCGAGCTGCGTAACCGTGGGGTGCGTGATGTGCTGATCGCCTGCTGTGACGGGTTGACCGGTCTGCCCGAGGCGATCGAGGCGGTGTGGCCGCACACCACCGTGCAGACGTGTGTGGTGCATCTGATCCGGGCGGCGACGAAGTTCGTGTCCTACAAGGACCGTAGGGTGATGGCCGCCGCGTTGAAGGACATCTACACCGCTCCGACGGTGGAGGCGGCCGAGACCGCGATGCTCGGTTTCGCCGACAGCCCGCTCGGTAGGCGGTACCCGGCCGCGGTCGCGGTCTGGGAACGGGCGTGGGATCGGTTCACTCCGTTCCTGGCGTTCCCGCCCGAGGTCCGCCGGATCATCTACACCACCAACGCGATCGAGAGTTTCAACTACCAGATCCGGAAGATCATCAAGAGTAAACATTCACCTCTTGTGAGGGCGCGGGGTCAGCCCTGGAGGATGTGGGCGGTCTGCGGCATCCAGGGGTTCCCTGTGACGGCGTCGCGGAGTGCGGTCATGGCGTTGACGCCGTGTTTGACCGCAGTGGATAGGTAGCTGCGGATGGTCAGCCGGTCGCGGGTGGCTTTCTCGCTGGTGAGCCGGCCGGAGATCTTCTGCTGGGTCTTGTTCGGCCGTAGGTCACGCTCGGCGAGGTTGTTCGTCGGCGGAATGGTGGTGTCGTAGCAGAACCGCAGGACGTCGTCGTGGCGGTGGTGGAGATCCTCGAGTAGGTTGCGGCCGGGCGGCTGCCTGTCGCGGGGGCCGCCGACGCGGGGGACGTCCTTACGGCCGACGATCACGCCGTCGCGGAACTCGCGGACCAGCGGGTCACGCACGGCGGGGTCGATCTCGGCCTGTCCGGCGGCGCGGGCGAGGTTCGCGGCGTGGATCAGGCCGCGTAGCGCCCGCTGGCACTGGACCGGCCAGACGTGGTCGGGGTAGGTCTCGGCCGCGTCTTCGAGATCGCGGAGCAGATGTGCGCAGCACAGTTGGTGCCGCACCCCGTCGGCGAAGTTGCCGGCCTGGTCGTAGACGGTGTACCGGTCGTGCACGGCGACCCCGGTGAACGCCGGCCCGATCCCGATGGTGCGGAACTGTTCGCCGCTGCGACGCTCAGCCAGCGCGTACAGGGTGTACCGGCCGGTCGACGCGGACCATACGTACCCGTTGCGGCCCGCGGCACCCGCTCGGATCGTGGTCTCGTCGAAATGGACCACCTCGGCCAGGGTGATCAACGCCTTGATCATCGTGACGATGTCGGTCACCGCCGCCGCGACCGCGGCGAGGACCTTGTGGACGAACCCGGCCGACACGCGGGTGCCGGCCAGATCGGCGATCAGCCGCACGCACCGCTCGACCGGCACGTGCTGCACGATCAGCAGGTACACGGCGAGAGCGCGCAGGTTCGCCCCGTACACCCGGGTGTTACCCACCCCCGCCTGCTTCGGCGGGGCGGCGACGTGCTTCCGGCCGCAGCCGCACCGGACCCGGTACTGCCGGTACTCCACCGTCGACGCGGTGACCAGCGGCACGTCGGTGACCTGACTGGCCGACACCACCCCCTCGTCGACAGCCCCCGCCAGGTCCGTCCCGCACTCGCACGGCCCGCACGGACGCTGGTCAACCACCCGGACGTCGGCCTCGTCCAACCAGGGCAGATACGATCCCGGCGCACCGGGCTGTCTACCTCGCCCCGGCTTCTTCCCGCCCGAGCGCCCACCGCCGGCGGGCTTGCTCCTACCCGACCGGCCAGGCAGATCATCGGTCGAGGGCGGCATCGAGGAGTTTCGGCTGTTCCGCGAGATCAACCGCTTGATCTGCTCCAACTCCGCACGTAGCCGTTCCACCTCGGCCGTCTGATCCGCCAACTGAGCGGCCTGATCACGGACCACCGCGATCAGCTCGTCCCGCGACAGCGCCTCCGGATCAACCACCCGGGCACAAGATCACGATCGGTCCGAGACGGCAACCACCCCCAGCTCGGCCCGGCGAGTCACGCTACCCAACAGCAAACCCGCCAGCAAGACGTGAATGTTTACCATCAAGAACCGTGGGCATTTCCCCACCGACGACGCCGTGATCAAGCTGATCTGGCTCGCGATCGCCGACATCGAGGACAAACGCGCCCGGCAACGCGCCGCCGAGGCCGGTAGACCCGCGAACTCCCGCACCGCGCCGCCACGGCTGGTCGAAGGCGCCGGCGTGCACGGCTGGAAACAGGCCCTCAACGCGTTGGACCTGTTCTTCCCGAACCGTATCCCCATCGATGCCCGATAGTTGGACAGGATAGGGCGTTACACAGAAATTCGGACAGGCTCGCGTCGACCGGCCGGTACACCCTGTACGCGCTGGCTGAGCGTCGCAGCGGCGAACAGTTCCGCACCATCGGGATCGGGCCGGCGTTCACCGGGGTCGCCGTGCACGACCGGTACACCGTCTACGACCAGGCCGGCAACTTCGCCGACGGGGTGCGGCACCAACTGTGCTGCGCACATCTGCTCCGCGATCTCGAAGACGCGGCCGAGACCTACCCCGACCACGTCTGGCCGGTCCAGTGCCAGCGGGCGCTACGCGGCCTGATCCACGCCGCGAACCTCGCCCGCGCCGCCGGCCGGGCCGAGATCGACCCCGCCGTGCGTGACCCGCTGGTCCGCGAGTTCCGCGACGGCGTGATCGTCGGCCGTAAGGACGTCCCCCGCGTCGGCGGCCCCCGCGACAGGCAGCCGCCCGGCCGCAACCTACTCGAGGATCTCCACCACCGCCACGACGACGTCCTGCGGTTCTGCTACGACACCACCATTCCGCCGACGAACAACCTCGCCGAGCGTGACCTACGGCCGAACAAGACCCAGCAGAAGATCTCCGGCCGGCTCACCAGCGAGAAAGCCACCCGCGACCGGCTGACCATCCGCAGCTACCTATCCACTGCGGTCAAACACGGCGTCAACGCCATGACCGCACTCCGCGACGCCGTCACAGGGAACCCCTGGATGCCGCAGACCGCCCACATCCTCCAGGGCTGACCCCGCGCCCTCACAAGAGGTGAATGTTTACGTCGTAGCCCTTGTCCGCGTGCAGCTTCACGGGCCGTCGGCGAGGCCGGCCGACCGGCTGACGCACCGGTGTGATGGCGTCGACCATCTCCTCGAGGAACTGTTGGTCGTTGACGTTCGCGGCGGAGATGTCGGCGTGCAGCGGGATCCCGTTGCGGTCGCTGACCGCGTGGATCTTGGAGCCTGGCTTGCCTCGGTCCACCGGGCTGGGTCCGGTCAGGTCCCCCCTTTTACCGCCCGTACGTGCATGGCGTCGATGCTGGCCCGTGACCAGTCCACGCGGCCGGCGGCGCCGAGTACGTCGAGGGTCGCCTGGTGGAACGCGGCCATGACTCCCTGAGCGACCCACTCGGTGAACCGACGGTGCGCGGTCTTCGACGAGATCGGGAACGACTCCGGTAGTTCGTCCCAGGCGCAGCCGGAGTCCAGGACGTACAGGATCGCCGCCAGCGTGGTCCGGTCGTCGATGCGTCGCCGGCCGCCGCCCTGATGGCGTTTCGGATGCTCGGGCAGCAACGGCTGCGCGAGGTGCCACAACGAGTCCGGGCAGTACTTCTCCACCCTGGATATTCACGGGGTCGTGATCTTGTAACGGTTTCGTGAGGCCCGGAAACGCGGAAGTGCCTGCCAGGCAAGGGAAAATGGTGATTGCGACATCTACCAGGATCTCTAGCGAGGAGGCACTTCCGACGTGCGTGAGCTTACCGGATGGTCGAAGGACCTGCGTGTCACCGCCGACGGTGACGGGGTGGTGGCGATGGTCGGGGTGGCGGGCCTACGCATGCTCGCCGACCGCACCGGCCTGACGGCGGGCATCTCCACCGTGCTAGCCAGGCCGGGATTCGATCCGGTCCATGACCGGGGCCGGGTCCTGACTGACATCGCGTGTTCGATCGCCGCTGGCGGGACAGACGTGTACGACATCGAGGCGCTACGGGCCCAGGCCGCGTTGTTCGGGCCGGTGGCCTCGGACACCACCGCCCTGCGCGCGCTGGGTGAGATCAGCGACAGCGGTCTGCACCGCATCGACGCCGCGCGGGCGAAGTCGCGCGCGCATCTGTGGAGCCTGCTACCGGCCGGCGTGCCGGAGGCGACCTACGCCGGTGGCCTGAGCATGGGCGAGACGATCGTGCTGCGGGTGGACGGCACCATCACCGTGGCCCATTCCCGCAAGGAACACGCCGAGGCGACGTTCAAGAAGACGTTCGGGTTCCACAGCCTCGGCGTGTGGATCGACAACACCGGTGAACTGGCCGCCCTGATGCCCCGCCCCGGCAACGCCGGGGCGAACACCGCCGCCGATCTGATCGAGGTCCTGCGCCAGGCCATCGCGCAGATACCCGCCGACCGACGCGACGACCTGCTGATCACCTCCGACGGTGCCGGCGCCTCACACACGCTCATCGACTGGCTGCACAGCCTCGACCAGACCGGTGGGCGTCGAGTGGCGTACTCGATCGGGTTCGACGTCGACGAACACGTCCGGGCGGCATGCAACCGCCGACCCGACGACTGGTGGGTCCCGTGCCTGTCCAACACCACCGGCGAGGTCATCGACGGCCTTCAGGTCACCGAGATCACCGACCTGCTCCGCGAGCGGCTGACCGGCCTGAAGTGGCCGAAGACGATGCGGGTCATCGTGCGCCGGCGCAAGCTGTTCGACCACGAACAGGCCACCCTGTTCGACACCTGCGGCTACCGGTACTCGGCGTTCGTCACCAACACCGGCGCCCACGGCCCGGACGGCCTGTCCGTGCAACGCGCCGACGCCCGTCACCGCGTACACGCCCGCGTCGAAGACGACGTACGCACCACCAAGGACACCGGCCTCGGGCATCTGCCGTCCAAACAATGGCAGGTCAACAAGGCCTGGTGCGCCGCCGTCACCATTGCCGTGGACCTCACCGCGTGGATGCGCCTCTACGCGCTGACCGGCGCCCTGGCCAAGGCCGAGCCCAAGACACTGCGTTACCGGATCTTCCAGACCCCCGCACGCCTGGTCCGCGCCCGCCGCTACCGGTGGCTACGCCTACCCCACACCTGGCCCTGGGCCACCGACCTGGCCACCGCCATCGAGATCATCCGCCGGATGCCCATGCCCGCCACCTGACCACCCACACCACCGCCCCGACGACCAGGAGGAACCCCAGGAGACCACGCCACCGGCGCGACAGCCGGCCCACAACCACACCCAACGGAGCCGATACATCCACCGCCAACGATGCAGACTCGCTGGTCATCGAACGGCGTCAGACCCACGAAGAATCAGGGTCCACATCACCCATACCGACCCAACGAATCACCCCGCGCTACAGCAACCCCAAATGAGATGCGGTCTAAGTGGCGGTGGTGCGGCGAACCTGTTGCAGGTGATCGATCAAGCAACGCCGAAGCTCGCGTCGGTCGTTGATGCGATCGGATTCATGGCAGTTACAAGAGCGGATGATGCTTACGTCGTCGGTCGATCACTAGGCGCTCGGATTGCACTGGATACCGCTGTTTATCCATTCGTTACAGGCACCTCCCTGCGAGACTATCTGGTAGTGGAAGCGGAGAGCTTGTTGTTTCCATACTGTGGCGACGGTAGCCGTGCGGGGATAGGGGTATCGGCGCAACGGCTGTTGTGGACCTGTCGTGCGCAGTTGAGGACTCGCCAAGCGCTATCTGGGACTCAGGAGGAAAGAGGGCTTGAGTGGTTCGAATACTCCGACTTCCATCCGACTAGGTGGTCGGCGCAGTCTAAGATTTCCTTTGCGGTAGTCGCGACACATAACCACTTCGTTCTTGAGCGCGGGAGTAAGGTCTTCAATCGCCATGCGCCGGTGATTAAGTTGGGGGAGAGGGCTTCGGAGGAGGATCACCTGCGGTTGCTCGGCGTACTCAACAGCTCGACGGCGTGCTTCTGGCTCAAGCAGGTCAGCCAGGACAAGGGGAACCGGGGTGGCGAGCGGTCGACAGCCCGATATGAGTGGGAGCACTTCTACGAGTTCACGGGGACGAAGCTGCAGGAGTTTCCGTTGCCGGCGGCGTACCCGTTGGGGGTGGCTCAGCAGATCGACGCGCTGGCGCAGCGGCTCGCGGCGGTGAGTCCGGCGGCGGTCGCCGCCGAGAGTGTGCCTACCCGGGACCGGTTGGCGGCGGCGCGCGACGAGTGGCATTCGACGCGGGCCCAGATGATCGCGTTGCAGGAGGAGCTGGACTGGCAGGTGTATCAGCTCTACGGCCTGCTCGACGAGGAGTTCACCGCGCCGGCCGGATCGGTGCCGGAGCTGCGGTTGGGGGAGCGGGCGTTCGAGATCGTGCTGGCCCGCAAGGTCGCGGCCGGCGAGGCGGAAACGGTCTGGTTCGACCGGCACGGGTCGACGCCGATCACCGAGATCCCGGCGCACTGGCCGCAGGAGTACCGGGCGGTGGTGCAGCGGCGGATCGATGTGATCGAGAGCAACCGCAACATCGGGCTGATCGAGCGGCCAGAGTGTAAGCGGCGTTGGTCCACCGACGGCTGGGACAAGATGGAGCAGGCCGCGTTGCGGGACTGGTTGCTCGACCGGTGCGAGGCGCGCGAGTTGTGGTTCCACACCGTCGACGGGATGGAGCAGCCGCGTCCCTTGACCGCCGCCGAGTTGGCCGACGAGTTGCGCCGCGACGCCGATGTGTTGGCGGTCGCCCAGCTGTACGCGCCCGGCCAGGATCTCGGCAAGGTGATCGTCGACCTGGTCGCCGACGAGCACGTGCCGCACCTGGCGGCGCTGCGCTACAAGCCGTCCGGTCTGGTGAAGAGGGCCGACTGGGAGCAGGTGTGGCAGCTGCAGCGCGAGGAGGACGCCCAGCCGGACGAGCCGGCGAAAAAGCGGGTGCGGGAGCGGATCCCGGTGCCGCCGAAGTACACGTCGGCCGACTTCGTCAAGAACAGCTACTGGCGGCATCGGGGGAAGCTGGATGTTCCAAAGGAGCGGTTCATCTCGTACCCGGGGGCGAGCCGCGACGGTGATCCGACGCTGCTGCTCGGCTGGGCCGGGTGGGACCACCGGGAGCAGGCGCAGGCGCTCGCCACGCTGATCGTGGCCCGTGAGCAGGAGGACGGCTGGGAGACCGACCGGCTGCTGCCGCTGGTCGCCGGTCTGCGTGAGGTGCTGCCGTGGGTGAAGCAGTGGCACAGCGAGTTCGACGTGGCGTGGAGCGCGTCGCCGGCTGACATCTACGCCGGCTTCCTCGACGAGACCACCAACCGGCTGCACCTGACCGACGAGGCGTTGACCTCGTGGCGCCCACCGAAGGCGACCCGAGGACGTAAAGCGAAGGCGTGACCCGTTGAGCCCTACCATCTCGGGTCGACCGGTGCCACTGCGGTCGACCCGAGATGGGGAGAAGGTGCCGGTCAGACCGTGCCGAAGAAGGACTTCAGCGCGGGCACCCGGCGGATGAGGAGCTGGTCCAGCGCCAGGACGACCAGCAGGGAAAGACCGAACAAGGGCAGGAAGACGCCGAGTACGACCATCGCGGCGAGCAGCACCCAGTTGCCCCAGACCGGGAGTTTCGCCCGCGGTGCGGCGAGGCCGGAGGCGGTGGCCCGGCGGGTCCACCACATCATGGGCCCGGTGACGCACATGAAGATCACGGCGAGGCAGAAGAGTGTGGACATGATCGTGTTGAAGGTGCCGAGGCGGCGTCCTTCGTGCAGGGCGATGCCCTGCGAGACCACCTTCGCCATCGCGCTGTAGTCGTCGTAGCCGTACTGGCCGACGACGTCGCCGCTGTACTGGTCGACGTGGATCGTCGTCTCCTGGGTCACGTCGGATTCGGCGGGATTGCCGACGTCGTACCACTGGCTGCTCATCACGCTGAACACCCCGGTCTCGCCCTCCGGGTAGAGGACGAGATACGGCCCGGGGGCACCCAGCGCCTGGGCCGCGCCGACCGCCCGGTCGATCGAGATCGGGGTGCCGCTTCCGGTGCTGCTGCCTTGCGGGGCGTTGCCGGAGGCCCACCCGGCGGGAGCCGACTGACCGTCGGCGTCCTCGATCTGCTGCCGGATGGTGGATTCGGCACCGGGGTCGTCGCCCCACAGCCCGGAGCCGGAGTCGGCGGCGATCTGCTGGGCCTGAGCACCCCATACACCGGTCCAGGGCAGCCCGGAGACGACCAGCAGCAGGATGCCGAGGCCGACGGGGAGCCCGACGAGGGCGTGGTAGCTGCGGAGCCGAGCACCGCGCTTGCCTTTGGTCTGTGCGCCACTGCGCGCCCGGCGGCCGAGGAAGAAGATGATGAACCCGGTGATCGTCAGCACGATGGCCCAGGAGGCACCGAGTTCGACGATGCGGTCGCCGAAGCCGCCGTCGCCGATGAGCAGGTCGCCGTGGACGCGTTCGGCCCAGGTGGAGATGAGCTGGTCCTGGCTGAGTTCGCCGGTGACGGTGGCGGTGTAGGGGTCGACGTAGATGTTGGTGCTGCTGCCGTCTTCGAGCCCGGCGACGAACAGGGTCGCCCGGTCGCCGGTGCCGTCCTGCACGGACAGGATGGGGCGGTCCGGGAATTCCGCGCGGACGGCTGCCTCCTGGGCCGACAGCGCCGTTCGTTCGGCGCCGTCGGCCACCGGCACCTGCAGCACCCCGGGGTGGGCGAGGGCGTCCACCTCTGCCCGGAACATGTAGGTCATGCCGCTGACGGCGAGGCAGAAGAGTACGGGTATGACGAGTACCGAACCGTAGAAGTGCCAGCGCCAGAACGCGGCGAACCAGTTGGTCTTGCGCGGCCGGGCCGGGGACGGGGGTGCCTCCCCGGGCGGGGTATCCCCGGAGGGCGGTGTCTCGGCTTCTACGGTGGTCATCGCGGTGGGCCCTTTCCCTGATCGTCCCGTTGTTCGGCGGCTTGGCCTGTGGTACTAGCTAGAGTCGTGCTGGAGACGCCCTGGGTTCCCGTCCTGACGATCGTTTTTCTGCTGACCGGGCTCGTCTGCGTCGGTGACCTGGTGATTCGTCGCCGTGGCGTGTCGCGTGACCAGGCGTTCTCTGACGCGGAGCTGATCGATATCAATCACTGCGTGATGAGCGCCGCGATGATCCTGATGGCCTGGCTGATGGTGGGTGGCGTGGTCGCCTGGGCGCAGGTCGCGATCTTCGGCATCCTGGTGCTCGCGTTGCTGCCCGGGTACGGGCGGGCGCGTGGCAGATCGGAGCGCATCGACGTGCTGGGCCACGTCACGCAGAACCTGGCGATGATCTGGATGCTCGCGGCGATGCCGACCCTGATGTCGGAGATGGGGATCGGCGGTGGCTCCGGGCACGTGCACGGGGTAGCCGCTGCCGGGGCGACGCCCACGCAGACTCCGGCGTGGGCGGACCTGACAAACGTCGTCTTCGTGGTCCTGAGCGCGGCCGGCGCGCTGTGGTGGCTGTACCGTGCCGCGACGACGTCCAACCATCGGCTGCATCTGCTGAGCTACGGCGTCATGAGCGCCGGCATGGCGACGATGCTGCTGCTGATGAACGTGTGAGATTGGCCGGCGGTACGGCGTCAGCCCCTGTCCGGCCCGCGTCGTGGGCCGGACAAGGGGCTACGGTGGCGCCGGTGGCCGGGCCGGTCAGTTGCCGGCCGGCCGGTGGTTCAGCGGTTGACGGTGATCTCGGCGAGGAACGACCGCCAGGCAGCCGGGGCGAAGGCGAGGGTGCCGCCGTCGCGGTCCTTGGTGTCCCGTACGTATACCCGACCGGGCAGGTTCTCGGCCACCTCGACACATCCGTTGGTGTCGCTGCGGCTCGACTTGTGCCATAGTGCACCGTTCATGTCCATTTCTCGGCCATCCTCTTGATCAGGTCTAGGCTCTGCTGGTACGGCAGGGCATGTCCTCGGGTCGACTCCCACGCGTCCTCCAGCTTGGCCGTGTCATACGGGGCCTCGATGATCCGACCGCGTAGGTAGCCGTCCAGGAACCCAACAGTACGCCCCTCGACAGTCGCGAGCACCAGGCCGCCATGAAGCCCGGCGTAGAGGCCAGTGCCGAGCGGGATCACATGTACCTGGACATTGGGCAGCTCGCATGCGGACACCAGCGCGTCGACCTGTTCCCGCATCACCTCTCGGCTGACAACTTCACGATGGAAGACCAGCTCGTCAACCACCGCGACAAGCCGGATCGGGCTGTCCTTGGTCAAGATCGACTGTCTGGCAATTCTTGCCTGGACCAGAGCGTCAAGATCGGATGCGGGTTCGTCAAAGATCCGCAGCACCTCCCGGGCATACGCCTCGGTCTGCAACAGTCCGGGCACGACGAACGGGTGGAAGACGCGAAGTAGGGTCGCTCGCGCCTCGTAATCGACGAATGGCTTCAACCACACGGGAGCGTGTTCGCCGATGACGAACTCGCGGTAGAACTTCATGAAGGCGGTGCCGAACACCTTGTCGACCATGCCCAGGTAGTTGGGCAGGGCGGGGCGTTCGCCGCGCTCGATGGAGCCGACGTGCTTCGCGGAGAAGTGGACGCGCTCGCCCCACGACTCCTGGGTGAGACCCATCGACTCGCGTACTCGCCGTAGCTCCGATATCAGATACTCGCTGCCGCTCACAAGCCCCTCGCATCCCTCGGATTCCCTCGTGCACACGCGGTGGAGACATCGCCGAGAGGCGTCCCCGTTGCGTGATTTCGCCAATCATCTTCCTCGACGAGCGCTGAGGCGTCCAGCATGGATTTCGGTCCTGTGGACAACTGCAAGATCAGGTTGAGTAATTGATCTTCGGGCTTCTATCAGATGGACTCTTGACGTTGCAAGGCTTTCGCATCCCTCAGTTTCCCTCGTGCTGGTCGAGGTTCGCGTCATGGGACTCCCGGCGTGCACGGGGTCACCGGTCGGGTTCCGCCAACCGTGACACCGAGTCCAGGGTGGATGTCACGACTCATTGGCTATCCAAGGAGGATCTTGGTGGTGCACAGGAACGACGGGATCGGCGGGACGCCCCGGCTGGCCCGCTACACGTCGATCGGGACGCCACGGCGTACCGATGCGACCCCCAATCGGCCGCCGCTGCCACGACGCACGCCGGGGGAGACGGACATCGGCCGCGACCCGCGGTTCCGGCTGACCGCCGCCCGTGCGGTCGCCCCCGCCCCGGCCAGTGCGCTCGACGCCGCGCTCGACCCCGGTGACACCGTGGTGGCGCAGGCGGTGCACCGGGCGCGGATCGACATCGCCGAACATCTGCCGTCGGCGCGGCTCGGCGAATGCCGCACCTGTGACGTCGCCGCGCCGTGCCGGCCGTTCCTGCGGTCGCTGGTCATCCTCGACCGCTGGGATCCGGGGAAGGCCCGGCGGGTGCGGGCGGTGCTGCAGCTGTCCGGGCTGATGCCGGACGGCTACCCGCACGGGGAGGACGACGACGATGTCTGACGAGCCGCTGCGGGTCGGTGAGACGCTGCACCTGGGCAAGGCCGACTGGGTGTACGGCGACTGTTCGATGCGGGTACGGGTGTCTGACATCCGCTACGGCGACGACAGCGACGAGTCGCCGGTGATCGGCGTCATCGCCACGATCGTCGGCGGTGGACGCGACGGCCGGATGGTGGCGATCGCGATCTACAAACAGGCGCTGACCCGGCCCGGAGTGCGGGAATCGGCGCGTGCCGTCAACGGGACCGACCCGTACCAGTGATAGAAGGCGGCTGCGGCCGGCGCGGCGCTGACACCCGTCGTCGGTGCCTGCCGTGCCGGCCGCGTCGGCGGGTGTGATGGGATTGTCAGCCCGACGGCGCTGACCGAACGGACACGGTCAGGTTCCGGAGGGACCTGTTTCCTTGAGTTGCTGCCGATACATCTGCATAGTCGCGATACGGCCCAGATCGCCTATTCGTCAGGGGGACCGTGGTGCGGGCATCCGACTATCTCCACGATCGGGAGCGTGAGTGGGCGCCGGCGCTGCGGGCGGTATCGCTGGTCGCCGAGATCGCGGTGCCCGAGCTCGAAGCCCGCCGAGCGGTCAGTGCGCTGGGAAAACTGTACGGCGTGGGCAGCGAGTATGAGCAGCGTCAATGCCTGCACTACCGCTACCCGGCCTGCCTGCTGGTCGGCCTCAGCGGGATCGGTGCGTCCCGCTACGAGCAGGGCAACTACTGGGGTGCCGTGCGTGAGCACACCCGCCACCAGGTCGACCAGACCGCCTGGGGGGCGGCGTTCCGGGCCAACCTGGACCAGTTCGGCCTGGCCCGATTCCCCGGCCTGCCGCAGATCAACGTCGGTGAAATCCTCATGCACGGCGGGATTCCCGCCTACTGCCTGGGTGATCTGCTGAACCTGCTGCTGCAACGACAGTCTCGCGAACCCGGCACCACTGTCGCCGACTTCTTCGCCTGGGCGTTGACACCCGGCCGGGAATCGCGACTGAACACCCTCGACATGCCGGTGCGGCGGCTGCTGCAGCACGGCGGCGAATACGCCGAAGACCTCGTCGACCGCTGCATCGACCTGCTGGACCGGTTCCGCGCGCCGGCGTTCACCGCCGACGGGCTCGGCCTGCCGCCGTACCTGATCGACCAGGCCCGCCGCTGCGTCGACGACGGGCAGCTCGACTGGGCCGGCACCGCGACCCGCACCGGCCCCGCCGCCGGGGGCACCGGCGGGACGGCGCCCCCCCGACCGCACGTGGAGCTGGAGCCGTACGGCCGGGGCCTGCTGGTGCGGCTGCCGGCGGTGCCCGACGCACCCGGCGGCCGGGTCGAATGGCGGGTCCGGGCCGGCGAGGACGTCCACACGATCATCAGCCGATCCCGGATCCCCGGTGACGTCGACACCGCGCCACCGGCCGTCGCGACGATCTCCCGGCCGGTGCGGCAGGTCACCGTCGAACTCGCCGCGATCGAGCGGGAGTTCGAACTCGACCTGATCGACCCCCGCGAACCGATGCTGATCTTCACCGACGAAGGCCGACGGGTGCCGCTGACCTCCAGCCTGCCGCCGGAGCCGGTCTGGATCCTGCACGCGGCGCACGACGGCAACAACCAGCCGGTCACGCTGCACATCGACCGGGCCGCCGCCGCGTCCACTGGCGCAGGCGGTGCCGGCCCGGCGGCCGACGACGACCTGCCGGTGCCGTACGGCTGGTTCGGCTGGACCCTGCGCCGAGTCGACCTGGCGCAGGTCACCGCGCTGCGGATCGCCGACGGACCGGACCGGCGAGTCGGCACCGCCCGGCGAGCCCAGCTGCGCCTCAGCCCGCCGCTGCCCGACGTGACCAGCCTCGCCGGCACCCCCGTATACGGTGCCGCGCCGCGACTGTTCCTGCCGACCGAGGCCGGCGTGGCCACCGAATGGTCGATCCGGGTCCGCCGGCCCGGCGGCGCCGAACTGCTCCCCGCCACCAGTGTGCGGATCACCGACGACACCGTCACCGACCCGTGGCAGCAGCTGCCCCGGCCACTCGTCGGCAGCTACGAGATCACCGTCCGGGGCCCCCTCGGCCGGGGCCTGTCACGCACCATCGACCTCGCCGAAGGGCTGACCGTCGCCGGCCACCCGGTGTGGCGGGAGTTGCGGCCCGACGGGCTCGCGCCGGCGACCGTCCGGCTCGGCGCGACCGCGTCGGCGCTGCGGGTCGATCCGCCGCTGACCCGGCTCGACCCGACCCAGACCAGCGCCGATGTGCAGCTCACCGCCGCCGGACACACCGCGACAGTACGGGTCACCCCGCCGCACATGTCCGTCCAGTGGGTCAGCGCCGGCCGCACCACCCCGTGGACGCTGCAGCCGCTGCGCCTGGACACCGAAACCGTCGGCGACGGCGAACTGCTGGTCCGGCTGCCGGCGGCAGTCGACGCCGACCTCGTCGTGGCCAGCGGCGGCCAGCAACGGCAGACCGTCGCCTCCCGGGCCACCTACGGCCAGCCACTCGCCCGGTTCCCGCTCGCCGCGATCGCCGACACCGTCCGGGTCTGCGGCTCCGCCCAGCTCTCGGTCCGCCTGGGCGGCCAACAGTTCCCGGTCGCCCGGTGCCTGCCCCGACAACTCGCCCGCACCGTCCACCTCAAAGACGACCAGCTGGCCCTCGACGACGCCAGCCCGGTCAACGGGCTGACCGCCGGCGTCTACCAGGTGCTGGCCCCGTGGCGGCCACCGCACGTCACCCCGATCGGCACCGACCTGGCCAGCGAGCCGCTGCCCGCCGACCTGACCCGGGCCGGGCCGCTCGCGGTGCTGCTGCGCGTCGACGACCCGTGGCTGCCCGAACCCTGGCCCGACTGGCCCGGACAGGACAACAGTTTCACCGTCGACGGCGACTGGGACCCGCCGCTGCCCGACACCCCCGACACGGCGCTGTCGCGTCACCTGGCCGGGCTGACCGACCTGCCGGACCGCCCCGACGTCGCCCCGCTGATCTTCCCGCTGTACCGCCGCGCCGAGGACCTGCGCCGCCACGGCGTCACCGTCGCCGTCCGCGACACCGCCGCCGTGCTGCGCCGACACCCGGTCGCCGCGCTGACCGCGTTGACCCGCTCCCGGTCACCCGCGTCCGAACTGGTGGCCCCGCTGGTGCACTCCGCGCTGGTGGCGCTACCGCCGCTGGCCTACCTCGGCGCAGCCGACGAGGCGAGGCTGTGGCAGACCAGCCCGCTGGCGGCGCTGCTGGCCACCGCGTACCGGATCGGGGTCACCGCAGCCGGCGACGACCTGCACGAACGGGCGGCGACGGCGTGCGGCGACGTGCTCGACAAGCTCCTGGCCGGTGAGCCCGACCCGCACCGGGTGGTCGGCCGCTTCGACCAGGCCGCGCAGCAGATCGCCCGGCTGCCGGCCGAGCAGCTCGACGAGCTCTGGCGGGCGATGCGGATCGTCCCCGGTGGACTCCTCGACGCCGACGAACGGGTCGCCGCCGCCCGCCGGCTGTTCGACGTGCGAAACCGGCCCGGCGTGGCCCGGGTCGCCGCCGCCGCCGACCTGCTGCGCACCCTGCGGCCCGCACTGGCCGCCGCCGGCGGCCCGGCCGTCGACGCGGCGGTCGGGGCCCGGCAGTGCGGCCCCGGCTGGCCGGACCTGCCGGCACTGTCGCTCGCGTTCGCCTTCACCGCCCGGCTGATCGCCCGGGACCGACTGCCGGCCGCCCTGCTGACCCGGACCACAGCGCACCACGCGACCCTGGCCCGCCACGCCCCCGACCTGACCACCATCGACATCTTCCTCGCCGAACTCACCCTCACCGGAGACGCCGAATGATCCTGGATCCCCTGGCCACCAGCGACGACATCGTCGCCACCTATCAGCGGTACCTGCGCAGCCTGGTCGAGCCGAGAGATCCTCGGCTCGCCGCCGCACTGGACACCGCGATCGCCGACGCGATCAGCCAGGAGATCACCAAAGGACCACTGCTGGAAGCCACCCCGCCGTACCGCACCGGGCGCACCCCGCGTCAGCTCATCGACGCCGGGGCGCTGCACCCGGGCGTCGCCGCGCTCGGCGCCGGCCTGGCCCTGGACCGGCCGCTGTACCGGCACCAGGAACGGGCGATCGGCAAGGTACGGGCCGGGCGCAACGTCGTCGTCGCCACCGGCACCGGGTCGGGCAAGACCGAAAGCTTTCTGCTGCCGATCCTGGACCGGCTGATGGCGCAGCGGGCCGCCGGCACCCTCGGCCCCGGTGTCCGGGCGCTGCTGCTCTACCCGATGAACGCCCTCGCCAACGACCAGATGAAACGGCTGCGCACCCTGCTCGCCGGAGCCCCCGACATCACCTTCGGCCGCTACACCGGCGAAACCAGGCACACGCTGCGCGAGGCCGCCGAGGTCTTCGCCCACCAGCACCCCGGTGAGCAGCGGCTGCCCAACGAACTACTCAGCCGCGAACAGATGCAGGCCACGCCGCCGCATCTGCTGCTGACCAACTACGCCATGCTGGAATACCTGCTGCTGCGGCCACTGGACATGGACCTGTTCGAAGGCGACCACGCCGGCCACTGGCAGTTCATCGTCGTCGACGAAGCCCACGTCTACGACGGGGCGCGCGGCGCCGAACTGGCGATGCTGCTGCGTCGGCTCGTCGACCGGGTCGGTCAGGGCCGGTCCGTGCAGTGCATCGCCACCAGCGCCACCGTCGGCGGCGACCTGGCGGCCGTCGCCGATTTCGCCAGCTCCCTGTTCCCGGTGCCGTTCCAGCATGACCCGGCCGACGCCGCCGCGCAGGACGTCATCACCGCCGAACGGGTGGAGGTGCCGGCCGGGCCGGAATGGGGTCCACTGCCCGCCGCCGCGTACCGGCAGCTGCGCGAGGCCCCGTCGCCGGCCGCCGCCCTGCTGGAGCACGCCCGCCGCGACGGCGTGCCCGCCATGTCGGATGTGCCGGCTGCCTCGGCCGTGCCGGTCGGGTCGGCAGATGACGCCGCCGCCGCGGTGCTGGAGCAGGAGCAGCGGGTACGCCGCCTCAAACGGCTGCTTTCGCACGGGCCGATGCCGCTGCGTGAGGTCGCCAAGGCGCTGTTCCCCGACGCCGACCAGGCGGCCGTCACCGACCTCGTCGCACTCGCCAACGCCGTACACGACAGCACCGGCACCCCGGTGCTGTCCGCCCGCTACCACCTGTTCGCCCGCGCCACCGAAGGCGCCTTCGCCTGCCTCGGCGCGAACGGCCCGCACGTGAGCCTGACCCGGCACGAACGCTGCACCCACTGCGGCGACGCCGCCTTCGAGATCGGCACCTGCCGCCGGTGCGGCACCGAACACCTGGCCGGCACCGTCGAACGGGTCGGCAGCACCGCCGTCTTCCGGTCCCGCCGCTCCCGCGACGAACAACAGACCTGGCTGGCCCTCGTCGACGACGTGACCACCGACGAGGACGAGGAGACCCTGCAGACCAACAGCGTCGCCAAAGCCAGCGAGACCGGTGCGCTCTGCGCCCGCTGCGGGGTGTTCCAGGTCGGACCGGCCGGCAACTGCCCACAATGCCCCGGAGGTCCGATGCGGACGGTGCGGTTCGTGCGGCAGAACGCCGAAGCACTCACCTCCTGCGTCGGCTGCGGCGGACGCGGCGACGGACTCATCCGGTTGTTCGCCAGCGGCAACGAGGCATCCGCCTCGGTGCTCGCCACCGCCCTCTACCAGCGGCTGCCGCAGGCCACCGACGCGGCGCAGCAGGCCCGCCCCGGCGGTGGCCGCAAAGTGCTGCTGTTCAGCGACAGCCGCCAGTCGGCGGCCTACTTCGCCCCGTACCTGGAAGACTCCTACCAGCGGGTGCAGCGCCGCCGCCTGCTGCGCGAAGGCGCGCTCGCCGCCGCCGCCCGAGGTGACGCCGAGATCCGGCTCGACGACGTCGTCCACGACACGGCCCGCGCCGCCGACCGCTACGGCATCTTCCAACGCCGCGACTCCGCCCAGGCCCGTCGCCGGCAGGTCGCCCTCTGGGCGCAGACCGAGATCGTCGGCGTCGACGAACGCAACTCCCTCGAAGGGCGCGGCCTGCTCGCCTGGGGCATGTCCCGCGACCCCGCCTGGCAGGCACCCCAACCGCTGATCAGCCTCGGGCTGACCGAGACGGAAGTGTGGGCACTGCTCGACGAACTGCTGCGCTCCGTACGGCTGCAGGGAGCCGTCGCCGCCCCCGACGGGGTCGACCCGCGCGACGAGGCGTTCGCACCCCGCGTCGGGCCGATCTACCTGCGCGGCACCGGCTCCGACGCCCGCCGTAAGGTGCTGAGCTGGCTGCCGACCAGCGGCACCAACCGGCGGGTCGACTACCTGCGGCGGGTCCTCGCCCGCCTCGGTGTCACCGCCGACCCGCACCAGCTCCTCGACGGCATCTGGCGGCTGCTGACCGTCGGGCCGATGAGCGAACTGCTGCGGCCCAGCCTCGAACCCGGCATCGGGCAGGTCTACCAGCTCGACCATGAACTCATCACCTGCACGGTCCCGGGCGACGACCACCCGGTGTGGCAGTGCGGCACCTGCCGGCGGATCACCCCGTACACCGTCCGAGGAGTCTGCCCGACCATGAAGTGCGTCGGGGAGCTGACCCGCTGGGTGCCGCCGCCGGCCGACGTCGACCACGACCACTACCGGTCGGTGTACCGGGAGATGAACCCGGTGCCGATGCGGGTGCTCGAACACACCGCTCAGTGGACCAGCGAGCAGGCCGCGTTCATCCAGCAGCAGTTCGTCGAGGGCAAGGTCAACGCGTTGTCCTGCTCCACCACGTTCGAGCTCGGCGTCGACGTCGGCGAGCTGCAGGCCGTCATGCTGCGCAACATGCCACCCACCACCGCCAACTATGTGCAGCGGGCCGGGCGGGCCGGTCGGCGCACCGACTCGGCGGCCCTGGTGCTGACGTACGCGCAGCGCCGGTCACATGACCTGTCGCGGTTCGCCGAACCGGACCGGATGATCGCCGGTGAGGTCCGGGCGCCGTACGTGCCGCTGACCAACGTCCGGATCGACCGCCGGCACGCCCACTCGGTGGCCCTGGCCGCGTTCTTCCGGCACCACTTCCGCACCTACGGCACCATCTGGCGTACGGCGGGGGAGTTCCTGCTCGCCAGCGATGACGGCGTCGCGCCGGTGACGTTGGTCGCAGGCTTCCTCGACCCGGTACCGGCGGAGATCGTCGAATCGCTGGACCGGGTGCTGCCGGCCGAGGTCCGCGACGAGATCGGCGTCGCCTCCGGCGACTGGGTCACCCACCTGGTCGGCCTGCTGGAGTCGGTGCGTGCCGAGCTGCAGAACGACGTCGACATCTACGAGGAGAAACGGGCCGAGGCGTTCGCCGCCCGCAAGGACGACAGCGCCGCCCGGTTCGGCCGGGTGATGAAGACGATCACCGGCCGGGAACTGCTCGGCCTGCTCGCCAACCGCAACGTCCTGCCCAAGTACGGCTTCCCGGTCGACACCGTCGAACTGCGGCTCACCTTCGCCGACGACCAGATGTCCCGCCAACTGGAGCTGTCCCGGGACCTGTCGTCGGCGATCTACGAGTACGCGCCCGGTGCCGAGGTGGTCGCCGGTGGACAGACCTGGCAGTCGGCCGGGGTGTACCGGCTTCCCGGCCGGGACCTGGAACGGCGCCACTACGCCGTCTGCGCCGGCTGCGGCCACTACCGGGACTCGATCGAGCGGCTCGACCCGCAGTGCCCGGCCTGCGGGGCACCGGCCACCGGCGTCCCCCGGCAGTACGCGGTACCGGTGTTCGGGTTCGTCGCCGACCGGTCCGGGGGCCGGCGGCCCAGCACCGCGCCCCGGCGCACCTGGCACGGCGCCACCCACGTGGTCTCCACCGGCGCCGAGATCTTCGAGGACAAGGTCGACCTGCCGGGCGGCTCCGTGACGGTGCGGGCCGGCTCCCGCGGCGAACTGATCGCTATCAGCGACGGTTCCGGTGGCGCCGGCTACCTCATCTGCGACCGATGCGGGTTCGCCCAGTCCAACACCAGCAAGAAGCAGCGCCAGCACTCCAGCCCGCTCACCGGCCGGGACTGCCGGGGCCGGTTGGAACTGCTGTCGCTGGCCCACAAGTACCAGACCGACGTGCTCGACCTCAGTGTCGACAGCGCCGCGCTGGGCGGTATCGACGACAACGGTTGGCGGTCGCTCGCGTACGCGGTCGTCGAAGGGGCGGTGCAGGCGCTGGAGATCTCCCGCGACGACATCGACGCGACGGTGTACCGGACCGAAGCCAACCGCAGCGTGATCATGTTGTACGACACCGTGCCGGGCGGTGCCGGACACGTGCAACGGATCGCGGCGCGGGTACGTGACGTCCTCGACGAGGCGCTGCGGCGGGTCCGCGACTGCGAATGCGGGGTGGAGACCAGCTGCTACCGGTGTCTGCGGGTGTTCCGCAACGACCGCTACCACGAGCACCTGCGCCGTGGTGTCGCCGCCGATGTGCTGGGTCGGCTGCTCGGCCGAGACGACCAGACCCCGCTCGGCGCGCTGCGGGTCACCCTCGCCGAGCACGCGGCCGCGGTCGACGCCGACCGCAGGTTCCTGATTGACGACGTACCCGGTGAGGTGTTCGAACCGGTGACCCCCGGCCAGCTGGACCTGTACGAGGGGCGGATCGTGTTCGCCCGGCGGGCCGGGGCGGCGGCGGTCGGTCGGCTATGGCTGCGTCGCGACGGCGAGAACGGCGACATCGTCGGCGCGGGGGTCGAGCCACTGGCCGGCGAACCGTTGGACGGCCTCGACGACCTTTCCCTCATCGGCGTCGCGCTGCTCTGACCAGGGCACACCGCCGTACGCGTGTCGCCGGACCTCATCACCAGATGTCGCCTAACGTGCAGTGTTGGTGACATTTGGTGACGATGGGGGTGGTGCTCGTGTCAACTGGGGCATGGTGGACGGCGGAAGACGTCGCCAACGTCGAGAAGGACCTGGCCCGGCATCCCAAGTCCGGCCTGTGGAGCTACACCAGTCCGGCGGAGATGGCCCACTGGGTTTTCGCCGATCCGGCCCTGCCTGCGGCTGGGGAGTCGGCGGCACCGAGCGCGGATCCACTCGGTGCCGACCTCGACGAGGCGGCGCGTGCCTCGTGGGCACTCGCCGGCTGGTACATCCGGATGACCGTGCCGAAGCCGATCGAGACCGACGGCAAACTGTGGTTCCTGAACCAGCGGCGGGTACGGGGCCGGTCGCTGCTGCGGGTGACCCTCGGCCGGCTGGAGACACTGTGGCTCTACGAGGACGGCGACGGGATCAACTTCCACCTGGACAAGGCTGCCCTCGATGCGGCCTTCGACACCGGTGTCATCGACGAGGACGCCTGGGTCACCCGGGTCGCCGAATATGAGAACGACCCGTACGACACCCTGCGGGGCGAGAAGATCGGCTGCGTGTGCGACACCGTCGAAGGCGCGTTGTGGGCGCTGCGGCAGCCACCGGTCCTCGCTGCGGCGCGGCTGCTCAACGTCAAGTGTCTGGCGGTCGGCGGCTTCTCGTTCCAACGGCTGCACCGGCCGGAGCGGCTGGCCCTGGCCTGGTCCGCCGGGCAGGTGCACTTCGATTCCCTGATGCCGCAGCCGGTACCGGGGGCGGCGTTCGATCGTCCGTACCGGTCTCCGGTGGTGGACCCGGCGGCGCTGACCGACATCCGGGCCTTCGACAAGCAGCCGTACGTGGCCGGGTGCGACGAGCACGACCGGCTGAGCCGCTGGCTGATCGACACTCTGGCCGCCACCGGTGTTTTGGTGGGCACCGGGCTGGCGAAGGTGCCGGTGGACCTGGCCTGGCAGGACGCTGACGGCCGGCAGTACATCGCGGAGGTCAAGAGCCTCGTCGGTGCCAGCCCGGAGGATCAGCTGCGACTCGGTCTCGGGCAGGTACTCGAGTACCGCCACCGGCTGTCCCTGCTCGACCGGGTGGTCACCCCGATTCTGCTGACCTCGGCTCCGGTCGACGTGGTGTGGCGGGACATCTGCCGGGACAACGGGGTGACCCTGCTCGTCGACGGCGACCGATTCCCGGGACGGTCCCAGTAGAGCTCGGTGGGGCTCGGTCGACTCCGGGTTGGGAACGGGAAGTTCGGGCAGTCGGCTAGGCTCACGGCGGTGGCCCCAGCGCGCGTGACGCTTGGCTGTACTGCTGTGAATCGAGGTGCGCGATCATTTCATCCGTGACCGACGATGTCGTCGAGGAGCTTGACTCCCTCGGCCTGCGCACGGGCATCGAGATCGAGGAGGATCCCGACGCCCGCGAGGGCGTGTCAGGCGAAAGCATCCGTACCCCGTTCGATCCGGAAAAGATCGACGTGGTGACTCGTAACACCACCGTAGACCTGCTGCTGTCCAGGGTGCGGAGCGGGCGGATCGACCTGCAGCCTGACTTTCAGCGGCGCGCGGGCATCTGGAAAGCCAGCAACAAGAGCCGACTCATCGAGTCGTTGCTGCTGAGGATCCCACTGCCGACATTCTACGCCGCCGAAGGCGACGACGAGGTCTGGGCAATGGTCGACGGGATCCAGCGGTTGACCAGCATCGTGGAGTTCATCGAGCCGAAGTCGATCGGGGCGCAGCCGCTACGGCTGCGTGACCTGGAATATCTTGGTACCGAGTACAACGACGCCGTGTTCGCGGATCTCCCCGGTCGGCTGCAGACCCGGCTGCGAGAGACCGAGCTGATCGTGCACCTCATCCGGCGTGGTACGCCGGATGAGGTCAAGTTCAACATCTTCGCCCGCATCAACACTGGTGGACTTCCGCTCTCCCGCCAGGAGTTGCGACACGCCCTGATACCTGGGCAGGCCCGCGACATCCTCCGTGACTGGGCCGGGTCCGAAGTGTTCCGGCAGGCGACCGGTAACAGTGTCCGTAGCGAGCGGATGGCCGACCGTGAGATGGTCCTGCGGTTCATCGCGTTTCAGCTCACCGATCCATACAGGTACGGCGAGGAGGATTTCGACGCCTTCCTGCGCAGTTCGATGAAGCGCCTTAACGCCTTGCCGCGTTCCGAGTCGGACGCGCTCTGGACCAGGTTTGAGAGGTCGATGGTGGCGGCGGCTGAGATCTTCGGGGTCCACGCCTTTCGCAAACGGGACCGCGCAGGTGGTGAGCGGAAGCACCCGATCAACAAAGCGCTGTTCGAATCGGTTGCGGGCAACCTCGCCGCCATGTCGGATGACGAGCTGGATCGTCTTGTGCAACGTCGCAAGGCGGTGGGAGAGAACATTGTTCAGCTGATGGGGGATGTGGACTTTCAACTGTCGATCAGTCAGGGAACCGGTGACCCTGGGCGGGTCCGTCGACGTTTCGCGACGATCCGGGCGGTTCTGCATACGGTCGGTAACTCATGATTGATGGCGTACGGCTGCGCAACTTCAAAGCGTTCCGGGAACTCGAGCTCCGGCTCGGTCCGCTCACCTTGTTGACCGGGGTCAACGCCGCCGGTAAGAGCACGATCATCCAAAGCCTGGCGCTGGTGCGGCAGAGCTACGACGAAGGCATGCTCGACGCCGGTGGTGGGTTCCTACTCAACGGCGACTTGGTGGAGCTGGGTGTCGGGCAGGACGTGCTGCACGAGGACTACACGGATGGGCGAGACGACGCGCCGATCCCGATCATGGTCGGCTGCACCGTCGGTTCCCGTGACCTCTGGTGGCGGGCCGAGTACGAAACCAGTCGGGATCGTGAGGCGGATCTGCTGCGGTTCGCTGCGGGCCAGCCCCTGCCGGGCATCGCAAGGGACGTGGCTGGCGGGCTCCTGGGGAGCGGGTTTCAGTTCCTGAAGGCTGACCGTATCGTTCCCGCCGTCCACTACCCGAAGTCCTACCAGGCGGTTATTCGCAGAGGTTCGCTGGGCGCGCGAGGCGAGCACACCGTCAACTTCCTCAGGGCACGACGTGATGATCCGGTGGCTGCCTTGCCGGTGCGGCATCCCAGGGCGAAATCCACCGGTCTGCTCGACCAGGTCGAGGCCTGGCTGCAGGCGGTGTGCCCCGGAGTCAACCTGATCGCGGAGGACGTGCGCGGAACAGATTTCGTCAAGCTGAGCTACGGATTCGGCGGGACCGCTGGGATCGGTTCGTCGAACATCCGGTACCGGCCGACGAACGTCGGGTTCGGACTCACCTACGCCTTGCCGATCATTGTCGCCTGCGTCGCAGCCGGACCCGGTAGTCTGATCATGCTGGAGAATCCGGAAGCTCATCTGCACCCTCGGGGTCAGACCGCGATGGCGCGACTGGCCACGCTGGCCGTCGCGGCGGGTGCCCAGGTCCTCATCGAGAGCCACAGCGACCATATCCTCAACGGGATCAGGCTGGCGGTCAAGGAGTCGGTCGTCGGCCCGGACAGTGTGGCGCTGCACTACTTCGATCGAGACGATCACGGCAAGATCGAGACGAGCTCGCCGCAGATTGATGTGGACGGTATGCTCTCGCGGTGGCCCATCGGTTTCTTTGACGAATGGG
Organism: Solwaraspora sp. WMMA2080; assembly: GCF_027497395.1. Taxonomy (GTDB): domain Bacteria; phylum Actinomycetota; class Actinomycetes; order Mycobacteriales; family Micromonosporaceae; genus Micromonospora_E. The sequence continues at coordinate 1,014,889 of NZ_CP114910.1, forward strand.
ACAGAGCACTCGATCGCCTGCTTGACTGACCCTGATCTCGGAGTCCACAGTGCCGCTGCTGTTGGTCCTGAACGAGCTTTCGTACCGTGAGGTCAAAGCGCGCTACGATGATCTCTCTGACGCGCTGCACAAACTGGTATCGGTGCTGCGACAGGCACGCCGGCACCGCACCGACGTCGCCCTGGTCACCGAGCGTCAGTTCATCGATCTTCCGATGTCGGATGACTTCTCGCTGCGAAGGTGGGCTGCGGATGGGCGCAACGCCGATGCGCTGCGGTACATCAGAAGCATGCGCAACCGGGCACCGTTCCGGGCGGTGGTGACCACAAGCGCTGACTCAGAGGCGGAGTATTTCCACGCCGGTGTTCCGGCAGACGGCCTCGGGGTTGCCCATCTGATGGGCGGACTGGCGCTCAGCCTGCCGCTGGAGGCGAAGTGGGACCACGGCGTGCTGCCACTCGTGCAACGGACCCTTCGCGAGACGGCTGCTGGTGATGTGGTCCTCGCCGACGGCGAGGCGTCCGTGCGCCACGCCTTCTCAGCAGGCCACGTCGATGTTCATCGGGAGTGGATGTGCACTTCCGCCCTGACCGGCCTGATCAGCCCTGGTGATCTGTGGGACGCCCGTGAGGACGTGTTTCCGCACCTGCGTTTCCTCGCCCGCGTCGCTGATGACCTGCACAAGCTTCCCGCCACGGCGCTTGACGCGGTAAAGGTTCGGCTGGCAGAGCTGGAGTTGGCCGCGGCTGAGTGGAGCGCTGCGGGCGGCCCCTTACCGAGCTGGCGCAGCAAGGTGACGCCGGACAGCGACAGTCGTAAACCTTTGTGCTGGTTCACCGACGACGAGGACGGCGAGCGCCGCCTGTTTGACCTGCATGCGCGGTTCACGCCCGGCCCGGGGCGGCTGCACCTTCGGCTCGACAGTAGCCGTAGAGCTCTCGTGATTGCTTATATCGGACGCAAGCTGGTGTAGCTGGCGCTGATCCACCTCCTCGCGGTGGCTGATCCACTGCGCCTCACCTACGCGACACGCCGATGGACAGTTTGCTGAGGCGCATTGGATCACGAGTCGGACCGGACGCCTCAGCTGCGCTCGGCGCACTCGTCGATCACGCGCTGGACCTCGGTCATCCAGATCGCCTCATTGCTGCCGGAGCGCTTGTAGGGTGCCCGCCGCGCCATGGCGAAGAAGCCGCCGGACGGCATCGACGGCCGACCGTCGAAGCCCTGCTGTACGACCAGCGCGGAGATCAGCCCACGGCCTTCGGCGTGCTCGCGGCGTGACGCGTGCTCAAGGATGTGTGGCAGCGGCCCCTGGTGGTAGGGCACCAGAAGACCGTCAACGGCGAGCCGCTCGCTGAGCTGGCGGTAGGTGATCAGCGCATCCTCGAAGCGCCTCGCTTGCCGGGCAAGATCCCGAAGTACGTCGATGCTGAGGTCGACAGCTCGGTCGAAGTCTGGGTCACCAACACGCATCCGTCCATCGTGCCGTCGTGCCGGCAGCGTGCCATCGGGGGATCGGTCGGCCTGCCGCGTCGGATCAGGTGTCGACGCCGACGCGGGCGGCGAAGGTGCGCAGGTCCGGCAGAGACCGGTGGCGGTCGCTCGACAGCAGGTCGACGGTCAACCGCTGGGCCCAGGGCCGGTAGCGGACCTCCTGCGGCGCGGTCTGCTCGGCGGCGAGCAACGCCCGGTACGCCTCTGCGTTCGCGCCTCGGCCGTGCAACGCCAGCGCGGTGTCCTGCCAGTAGCGGGCCCGACGCTCCACGGTGCCCAACTGCTGCGGGGTGATGGCCCGAGCGCATTCGACCGCTGCGCCGAAGTCACCCAGCGCTCGGCAGACTCCGATCCGGTACAACGCGACATCGACGCTGCCGAAGGCGGCCTTCAGGTCCGCTCGCCGGGTGGCCTCGTCCGCCTCGGCGAGTAGATCCAGAGCGGTTTCCCGCTGGTCGCCGAGTGCGGCCGTGTAGGCGGCGGTGGCGAGCAGTCGTCCGTACGCGGTGACGTCATCGCGTTGCCGCAGCCCGGTCGTGGTGTCGAGCGTCGCCGCTCCGGTGAGCACGACCTCCTGCGCGGTGTCGCGGTGCCGGGTCCGGCGGAGCACGATCGCGGTGATCCGGGCATGTTCGGCCTGCAGCAGCGGGTCCCCGCAGGCCCGCGCCGTCTGACCAGCCCGGTCCATGATCGACCAGGACATGCCGTCCTCGTGCAGCTTGATCAGCACCTGTGCGGTGAGGTGGTACGCCTGGGTCGCCAGGGCGGTGGCCGCACATCGTCGGTCATCGGCGGCGTTCGCGGTGACCGTCGCCGCGCCGGTGACCAGCTGCGGTAGGCGGGTGGCGAGTCGCGCGTACCGACACGCCTGAAGGTCCGCCGACGCGGCGGCCAGCGTGGCGCGCAGCTCGACCGGGCCGACAGGTGGGGTGGTGCTCGGCTCCGCGCCGAGGAGCAGGCCCGACAGCCCCGCCGCCAGCTGCGGCGGGCGGGCAGTGGCGTGGCCGGTAGAGCCTGGGCCCGTGGGGATGGCCGCACCGGCGAGCCCCGCCAGACCGCTCAGTACCGCGCGCCGTCGGATCACGTCCTCTCCCGTCTCAGGCCAGGATCGGCTACCGGGAAGCCTAACGATCGAAGTGGACCCGTGGTGGCTGGCCGACGTGCCAGAGTTGGTCAAGCCGAACAGCTCCGGTGGAATGTCGAACACGTCGGCGAGCCGTCGTAGGGCGGACACGTCGGTCAGGCGCTGGCGGCCGCGTTCTATCCGCGACAGGCTCGCCGCGGAGTAGCCGCAGCGTCGTCCTGCCTCCGCGAGGGTCAGCCGGGCGGCCGTGCGGGCCAGCCAGCCGGATCAGGTTGCCGTAGTCGCCGGCTGCCGCCGCCCGACGTGTCTCGGGAAGGCCAGCCCACCGGCGGTCGCCGCTCATCGCAGTCTCCCACCATGGTCACGCTCGGTATTGCCTCCACTGTGCAACGGACGTGCCAGCGCGTGCAAAGCGCTTGCGTATCCGGTAACGGGGCGTGTCGGCGCTACCTGGTCGCTGCTGTCCTGGAAGGGCGGCGGTGATGGCGCCGGACGGTGGGTGAGGAGCGAAGACAATGGACCAGTCGGATCAAGGTCGACCTGGCCTTCGCCGGGTCGCTGTCGTCAATCGGACACTTGGCGTGGGCCTGTTCGGCGTCGTGGCGATTGTCGTCATCATGCTCGTGGCCGGTGGCTCCGGGCGATCGGCTGCGGTGAGCGCGATCGGCGGGATAGTCGCCGCGCTGGCCGGCCTCGCCGCCAAGTACCTCCGTCAAGGATGAGCCGGGCGTCATAGATCCACCACTGATGGTGATTGCTGGGCTGCCCGGTGGGCGGAAACGGTCCGCGTGGTCGATGCGCATTCCGTCGCTCTCGGTACGGAAAGCGATCATTTTTCGGCAGCAGCCGGTGGGATGGCCTTGCGGAGCTGGGGGCGACCATGAGCCCGAGATCGGGGCCCATCTCCGGAGCGAGGACGACACGAACGGCGCATGACCGAAGTCTGAGCGTAGTGGGGATATAACGAGCGGAGCCGCCCCTGGCAGGTCGATGATGTTGGCAGGTGTCCATGACGGCAGCCGCCGCGGCCAGTGCCGAGACCGCCAGGATCGATACGTGGGTGCGCGACCGCAACACCGGTGCCCGGGTGGCTGGCGTATGCGTGTTCGCGACCCCGGTCCGGGTGTTCAGCATTCCAGCGCAGTGCCGGCCGAACAGCGGCCGTACCGGTCGGGTGTCCATCGATGTACCAGGGCCCGGCTCCTACCACCTCTTCGCGTTGCCGGCTCCGGGCAGCCCGTACGGCGCGCAGTGGGTTGGACCGGACGGCGGCACCGGGGTCCAGTCCGGGGCCCGCCGCGGTGTGGTCGGTGTCGCCGGGCGTGCCCAGGCCGACCTCGTCCCGGCGGTCGTCGGCACCCCGGACCCGGCGACCTACCGGCTGCGGCACGGCGGCGAGTTGACCGTTCACATCCTCGACGAGCCGACGAGCCGACGAGCCGACGAGCGCCGGCCGGCAACTGGTCCTGTACAACTCCGGATCCGGCGAGCATGTCGGGTCGGTGGCGATCGGCGACGACGCCACCTGGGGATTTATTGCGGGTCAGCGGCGGGCAGCACGTCAAGATCCGGTGCCGCTGTACGGGTGGCGACCGCTGGTACGGCGGTTCGGACTTCGCCACGGCCGCCTCGGTGCGGGTCCGTCGCCGGGACTGGTTGAACCTGATCCTGTGAGTCGGTGCCGGACCGGGTCAACCGATCCGGACTCCGACCAGGCTCAGCAGGTAGACGACGGCGAAGGCGCCGAAGAACACCCCGGCGGTGCCGAGCGCCACCTGGCTGGTCCACGACGGCCGTACCCGTGCGGGGAGCCGGCGGTTGACGTACAAGGTGAGGCCGACGACGACGGGGGTGTGCGCGGCGGCGATGATACCGCCGACCGACAGGATCTCGACCGGGTTGCGGACCAGCAGGAACAGCACCAGCGGGGCGAGAGTCATGGCGACCGCGACATAGGTCAGGTAGACCGCCCGTGGGTGGCGGCTCAGGCGGGCCAGCCTGCCGGTCTGTTCGCCGTCATCAGCCGGTTCGTCGTCGGATCGGCCGGCGGTGATCAGTCTGGTGGCGTCGGCGTACGTGCGCGCCCAACCGTCCTGGTTGGCGAAGATGGTGCCCCAGAGAGCAACCACCACACAGGTCAGCAGCAGCACCTCACCGAAGGTGCCCCACAGGTCGCCGAGCAGCGCGGTCAGGTCGCGGGCGACGTCGACCCCGTCGGGTACCCGCCCCTGCGGGGCGAGCAGTTCGGCGCCCAGCACCAGGAAGGAGACGATGACCAGTCCACCGCCGGCGACGCCGAGCGCGGCGGTCCGGCTCATCGTCCGGGTCCAGCCGCGTACCCGCTCGATCCGCTCGTCGCCGCCGACCTGCCCGTTCGAAGGCACATCGTCGCGGGCCCCGGCATCAGTCTGATCCGTCGACGAGGACGGGCCCGTCGGCCCGCCGAAGCCACGCGCCGCCACCCAGTAGGAAAACCACATGATGCCGACGGCACCGGCCAGGATGAATCCGACCCAGGGCAGCACGAAGTACAGGTCGAGGTCGTCCGGCACGCCCGGCACCAGGCCCGTCGCGATGTCGCCGCTGACCGTGCTGGCCGCCGCGGTGATGGCTGCGCCGACCAGGACCAGGGCCATCACGGCGGTGATCCGTTCCACGCCCTGGTAGCGGCCGGCCAACACCAGTGCCCCGGAGCCGAGGATGACGGCGCTGGCGTAGACCGCCTGTCCGCCGGGCAGCGCCACCATGAGCGCGCTGCCGACCAGGGCGGCGATACCGGCGATGGTGACCACCCCGGCGACGATCTGCGGCACGAAGATCACCCAGATCGCCCAGTTGGCCAACCCAGGTACGTCGCGGAAGCCGTCGAGCAGGGTGCGGCCGGTGGCAACGCTGTACCGGCCGGCCTCCCGGATCATGATCCACATGAAGACGGTCACGATCAGCGCCAGCCACAGCAGTTCGTAGCCGTACCGCGCGCCGATCCGGGGGGTGAACAGCACCGAGCCGGAACCCACCGACGACACCATCCACAGCAAGCCGGGCCCGTACCACCGGAGCTGGCCCCGGCCGGCCGGGACGGGGGTGGGCTGTTGGCGCAGAAGGAAGGCGGTCGGCACGGTGAGTTTCCCTGGGTCGTGTTCGAGCGGAGGGTCGGACCTCTCCGGACCTACCCACGCACCGGCCGGCGACACCTGGATGACGGACACTCGTCGACACGCCGGCTGTCCGGGCCCTCGACGTCCCCGACGATCATCCATGCGCGTGGTAGGCCTTTGATTACTCGACGTGCAGGAAGGATTGGCAGGTGGGCAGTGACGAGCAGTAGGCAGTGGTTTCCGGATGCCCGGTCGGGTGTCCGCTCCGGCCACACTCGGCGGCTGTTGTCGGTTGCGGCCGGGGTAGCGCTGGCAGTGGTGATGACCAGCGGCGCGGCGGCGGTGCCAGCCTCGGAGAGCGACGTTGGTGCCGCCATCACCACCCGGGTGTTCGACCGGGCCACCAGCGAGCCGGTCAAGGGCGTCTGCGTGCTGGCCATGCCGGTGCCGACGTTCAGCCTGCCGAACGCGTGCCCGGCCCGCAGCGGCGGTGGTGGTCGGGTGACCGTCGACGTGCCGGGGCCGGGGCAGTACAACCTGTTCGCCCTGCCGAAGCTGGACAGCCCGTACGGTGCCCAGTGGGTAGGCCCGGACGGCGGCACCGGCAGGCAGCAGGACGCCCGGCGGGTCACCCTCGCCGCTGGCGAGACGAAACGGGTCGCACAGATCCTGCTGGATCCGCGCGCCACGATTAGCGGCGTGGTCGACCACTGGGCTGGGGACCCCGCAGGGCTGATCTCCATCGCGCAGCCGGAGCTCGACGTGCACCAGGAGCCGCGATCCGTGCCGGTTGACGTCGACGGGACGTTCGACATCGACTGGGTCGGGCCGTACGAGTGGCCGTTGTTGTTCCGGCCGCAGCTCGACTGGGCACTGTGGAGCGGGCAGGTTGGCAATCGACTTCTTGCCGAGACGGTTCCCGCGGTCGTCGGCGGCTCGGCCGACCGGTACACGTTCCGCACGCTGCAGTTCAGGGGAGCTGCCTTCGGAGTCCAGGTCAGCAGCTTGCCGACTGGCCAGGCGGGGCGGGTCGTGTTCTACAACAGCGCTACCAGGGACGTGATGGGGGTAGGTGAGTTCGACGGGGGGAAGAACGCAGCTCGTGCGCGAGTCGTCGGTGGCCAGCAGGTCAAGGTCGAGTGCCACTGCCCCGACGGGACACGCTGGTACGGCGGGACCGACTTTGCCAGCGCCACGCCGATTGCCGTGGCCTACTACGAAGGCATCAACCTTGACATGCGGTAGCGCGGACAGACGTCCTTGAATAGGGAGTGACGACATGGCAGGCAGCAGCAGGGGATCGTCTGGTGAGGTGCATGGCCAGCACCATCAGAGGGTGACCAGGTTCCGGATGACAGGTGTGGCGGTCGTGATCGCAACCCTCGTCGTCACCATGGTCGGCGGGCCACCGGCGCGTGCCGCCGCCGCACAGTCTACCGAGGCGTACATCAAAACCTGGGTGTACGCCCGCGACACCGGCCTGCCGATGAAAGGCGTCTGCGTCATCGCCGTTCCCGCGCGAGGCACCTTCAGCTTCCCGGACGGGTGCCGGCCGAAGAGTACCGGACTGGGGCGGGTGAACGTGCCGGTGGCGGCGCCCGGGTCGTACAACCTGTTCGCGTTCGTTCCGCCCAGCACTATGTACGGGTCACAGTGGGTGGGGCCGTCCGGTGGCACCGGGACACAACAGTCGGCTCGTTTGATCACCGCGTCGGTGCCAGGTGAGACCAAGACCGCCCCGACGATCTTCATTGATCGGCGTGGCTCGATTCGGGGTAAGCTCCCGGCACCGGAGGAGATCCCGCCCCCAGGGCAGGGCGGCACCGTCGGGATCGTCGCCCCGGAGCCGGAGAACCGCTGGCAGCCCTACGCCTCCGGGATCGCTTCCGACGGCAGTTTCAGCATTCTCTGGCTCGGCCCGTACGAGTGGCCGCTGCTGTTCCGGATCCCCGGCCATGCAGACCAGTGGAGCGGCGGTGGCGGCAACCGACTACGAGCTGATCTGATCCAGGCCGCTGTACCGGGCAATTCGCCTATCATCGACTTCACTGTCAAGCGTGGCGTATCCGCCATCGTCAACTTTCCTGACCCGCCGGCGGGCTCGGACAATCGGGTGGTGCTGCGCAACGTGACCACCGGTGAGTCGGTGGGCGTCGGATCACTCGGCTCCGGTTCCAAGGTGCGGATCCGGGTCGTCCTGGGGCAGCAGGTCAAGATTCAGTGTCTCTGCGGCGGCACCACCAGTTGGCATGGCGGCACCGACTTCGACAGCGCCACGCCGGTAGTGATCACCGGCGGCGGGCCGACCGAGGTCACCTTCCTGCCGCCGCAGTGAGCCGGGCGGCCTTGTCGTCGGTGGTCGGGCCGTGCGAGGTCAGCCGCACCGGTACGCCGAGCGCCGCCTCGACCGCCGCCACCCAGGAGTCCGGGTCGGGCTCCGGGTCGGTGGCGTACCGGGGTCGGCTGGTCAGCAGCCGGGCGGTCAGCGCCGCCTGCCGGTCGAGGTCACCGGGCGGGCCGGTCGGCAACCGGTCGGTCCAGTCGTACGCCGCGCACAGCCGTAGCCGGTGCGCGCCGACCAGGTCCAGATGGGTCAACGCGAGGGCGTCGACGCCGCCGGTGACGTCGAGCGCGTACCGGTGGGCGACGGCGTCGAAGTGGCCGAACCGGAACCGCCCCTGCCAGGCGTTGGTGCCGTTGTGCCGCTCCGGCGGCCGCAGCGCCGGGTCCTCGGTGACCAGCGGGCCCGGCCCGTGCCGGGGGGTGAGGGTTCGCAGCACCCCGAGCCGGGTCACCGTACCGGGCATGCCCGCCTCGGCCAGCAGCGCGTCGACGTTGCCGTACGTCGTGGTGCTCCACGTGGTGTACGGGTGAAAGCCGTGCCACTCGTCGAGCAGCACCCCCTGAGCGCCTTCGAAGACGACGGTTCCGGCGCGCAGTAGCCGGGTCGTCCATGACCGGTCGACGATCGACACCCGCCGCGCGAACGCGGTGAACGCGGTGACGGTGTCCGCCACCGGCGGGGCGTCCAGCGGCCCCAACTCGGCGGTGAGCCGGTCACGCAGCAGGGTCAACCGGTGTCGCAGCAGTCCTTCGTCGAGGCAGTCGCCGACCCGGGGCGCGGTGTCGGGGTGGGCGAGAGCGTACGACATGCTCTCGCCCACCCCCATCCCGCAGGAGCCGTGCCGGTCGGCCCCACGGGCGATCTCCCGGGCCTGGTTCGCGGCCCGGTGGTACGGGGTGGCCAGCAGCGCCTCCCGGTCGACGGTCACCCGGTCCAGTGCGTCGGGCAGCCCGACCCCGGCCAGGTGCGTCGCCTCGCCGGCCAACGCCAGCGGGTCGACGACCACGAACCGGGACAGGTGCGTCGGTACGCCGTGGAAGGTGCCGGCGCCGAACTGGGCGAAGGTGTGGGCCCGGCCGTCGGGCAGGACGACGTTGTGTGCGGCCTGCCCGCCCCCGTTGAACCGGATGACCGCGTCGACCGGCCGGCTCGCGCACAGCCAGTCGACGACGGTGCCCTTGCCGGCGTCGCCGTAGCCGAGGTCGACCACGGCGACGTGCCGGCCGGTCGGGTCCCCGGTCATGCTGCTGGTCACCGGGTTCACAGCCGGGTCACCCGGTCGGCGTGGCCCGAGGCGGCCGGCAGGGTGCCGCGTACCGCGGGGGTGCGGCTGCTGCCGATGCGGGCGAGCGCCCGCGACACGGTGGTGGCGGCGTCGCCGGCACCGACGTCGCGCAGGTCGGCCAGGGCGGTGTCGAGGTCGCAGGCCTCTTCGCCGAGTGCCACGGTGGTGGCGATGGTCTCGCAGACCGCGTCGAGGTCGTCGAGTTCGACGGCGTTCTGCCCGAGCAGGTCCCGCCAGAAGTCGAGGATGCGGCGGTTGCCGGCGTAGTGGCTGCCGGCCGGCATCAGGTAGTAGGTGTCCCACCGGCGACGGACCTCGTCGACGACGGCGCTTAGCGGGACGTCTTCGTTCAGGTCGTCCCCGATGAACTTCCGAACCTCGCGGGCCTTGACCTTGGGGTACGCCATCTCGTCGCCGATGACGAACAGGTAGCCGCGCTTGCCGCGCCGCTCGTGGCAGTCGATCGACGTGTGCCGGGCCATGAAGTACATGGCGAGCTCGTACGACTCCATCATCTGCCCGCCGCCACCGCCTTCGAGCACGATGTTGCCCAGGTGGTCGTCCATCCGGTTGTCCGACTCGAACTGGCCGATCTGCAGCGGCACCCGGTCGCAGGTCGCGTCGCCGATCGCACCGAACAGGATCTGCGGGTCGGTGACGTAGCCCTTGCGCAGCAGCAGGCCGAGCAGCTGCGGCAGCTTCTGCTGCAGCGTCCGGGGCACGCCGCCCATCGATCCGGTGACGTCGAACAGGACGGCGACGGCCAGCGACTGCGGGTGTTCGGCCGAGTCGCGGCTTTCCCGGGCGGTGACGCCGCGCGGGTCGAGGGTCGGGTGGACGGTGCGGGCGCCGCCGTCGCTGTAGGCGAACGCGCTGGCGCCGGTGGCCTTGCGGTAGGCGCTCGCGGCGCGGTACACGTCGGTCGACCAGGCTCCACTGCCCATGTCCGGCCTCCTTCGAAGCGGGTGATTCTTAACGGTGATTGCGGTCGGGGATGGTGAACGGCCGGAACCGGCGGCGGCCCCAGAGCCGTTCGAGCAGGTCGTCGAATTCGGCGAGCAGCCGCCACGCGTCGTCGGGCCGCTGCCGCAGCGATGCCAGTTGGCAGCTGCCGGTGAACCGGCGCATCGGTTCCGGTGCCTGACCGCCGGTCAGCCAGTCGAGGCAGCGGGCGGCCATCGCGAGGTCGGTGCCGGGCCCGGGACTGCGGCGTCGGCGGATCTCGTCGGGGTACCAGTCGGCGTACGCCGGGACCAGCGCCGGCACCGGCGTTGCGTCGATGCTGGCGTAGCACCAGTCGACCAGCACCACGCCGTGCTGGTCGGGCTCGATGAGGACGTGGTCGGGCAGCACCGCGCCGTGGACCAGCCCGGCGCGGTGGGCGAAGCCGAGCGCGACCAGCAGCCGCCGCCACATCCAGGCCGCGTCCCGGGCGTCGACCCCGTCCGGGTACGCCCGGCGTACCTCGGCGAGGCTGCGTAGCCCGGCGGCGGTGCCCAGCACGGTGACCTGCCGGACGGCGCCGGTGCCGGTGTCGCGGTGCCGGAACTCGTCCGCCACCCGGGGCACGTACGGCAGGTAGCGGGGGTCGCCCTGCTCGGCGAGCCGGGTCAGCGCGGTCGCCTCCCGGGCGATCAGATCGTTGTTGGCCGGATCCCGGGGCACCTTCACCAGTTGGTCGTCGCCGTGCCGGTACAGGTCGGCGAGGTCGCCGGTGTAGCGGGCGGTCCGGTCCACGACGTACCGGTGCCGGCCGGTGTCGATGGTGACGGTGTCCCGGCCGTCGGCGAGGTGCTCCCGCCACAGCTCGGTCAGCTGCATGAACGCGGCGGTGGCGCGCGGGTCGGGTGTGGCCGCCCCGGCGGTGTCCGGGTGCAGCAGCCGGGCCAGCTGGTGGTAGCGCCCGGTCGTCTGGTCGGTGCCGAACACCTCGGCCGGGTGGTGCGCGGTCAGGACGAGTTCGATCGCCTCGGTCACGGTCACCTGACCTCATCCTCCCGGGCGGGTCGCAGCAGCGCCGGGTGCAGCAGCCGGGCGTCGCCGGCCCGGTAGATGCGCGACCGGGGTCCGCCGCGTGGGCCGCCGCGTTCGGTGGTGGCGCCGACGCTTTCCAGGAAGCCGGGTACGGAGAGCACCTTGCGGTGGAAGTTGCCGGCGTGCAGTTCGACACCCCAGACGGTCTGGTAGACGCTGCGCAGCTCGCTGACGGTGAACTCGTCGCCGACGAACCGGGTGGCCAGTGGGGTGTACTCGAGCTTGGCGCGGGCCCGGTCCAGGCCGTCGACGACGATCCGGGCGTGGTCGAAGGCGAGTCGCCGGCTGGTGCCGGGCAGTTGCCGCACCGGCCGGTCCGGGTCGGCCCGTTCGGGTAGGCCGAGCGCGTCCACCGGCACCCAGGCCGCTGCGGCGGCGTCGCTGCCGGCCGCCGGGTCGGGCAGCTCGGGCGCGAAGGCGAGGTACGCCACGGAGACCACCCGCATCCGCGGGTCCCGCTCGGGTGCGCCGTAGCTGGCCAGCTGCTCCAGATGCACCCGGTCCATCGCGGCGGCCCGGCCGGGCCGGGTGTCCAGCCCGGTCTCCTCGGCCAGCTCCCGGGCGGCGGCGGTGGGCAGGTCCTCGTCGGGCTGGACGAAGCCGCCGGGTAGCGCCCAGGCCCCTTCGTGTGGCGGCGCGCCCCGCCGCACGAGCAGCACGTGCAGCTGTGCGTCGCGGATGGTCAGCGCCACCACGTCGACGGTCACGGCGACCGGCGGGAACGCCCGGGGGTCGTAGCTGGCGAGGAACTCGGCCTCCGACATCGCGGTCCTTCTCGTTACTAGAAAGTCTCTGATTAAGAACAACTCAATCTGAGAATAACCTATCTCATGGTGGACCGGATGTCACCCCAACGTGGCGACTGTCATGTCCGGTGCCGGTGATCGACGATGGAGCCCGGTCGCGGCTTAGGTTAGCCTCGGCTCACCGGTAGCCGGTCGGTGAGCCGGACCGTCACCGACCCCGCCGGAGAGAGACCTGCCGTGCCCGTACCCCGACCCGCCCCGCTGACCACGGCCCGGCTGCTGCGGCGCACCCTGCGCCGGCACCGCGGCCGGCTCACCGCCGGTGTCGTACTGCTCAGCCTGCACCAGGCGGCCGAAGCGGCGGTACCGCTGGCCATCGGACTGATCGTCGAGCAGGCCGTCGCGACCGGCGACTGGACAGCGCTCGCGGTCTCGGTGGCCGGACTGGCCGCTCTGTTCACCGTCCTTACCTTCGCCTGGCGGTTCGGTGCCCGGCTGACCGAGACCGCGATCCACCGGGAGACCCACCGGCTCCGGGTGGAGGTCGCCGGGCGCGCACTCGACCCACGCGGGCACCGCACCGGGCTTCGCTCCGGCGAGCTGCTCGCCATCGCCGCCGCCGACGCCGAACGGACCGCGTTGATCATCCGGGCCGCCACGGTCGCCGTCGCCGCCGTGGCGGCGCTGGCGGTCTCGTCCGTGGTCCTGCTCACCATCGACGTGCCGCTCGGCCTTGGTGTCCTGCTCGGCGTGCCGGCGCTGGTGCTGGCCCTGCAGGCGCTCGCCCCAGTGGTCATCCGGCGTACCGGCGCGCAGCAGGCCGCCGCCGGGGCGACCACCGCGCTCGCCACCGACCTGGTCAACGGGCTGGGTGCGCTGCGCGGATTCGGCGCGCAGCGCAACGCGGCCCGGCGCTACCGCGAGTCGAGCCGGCACACCCTCCAGGTGACCCTGCGGGCGACCACCATGGCCGGCGTCTACCAGGGGATCACCGCCGGTGCCAGCGGGCTGCTCCTGGCCGGCGTCGCGGGCGCGGCCGGCGCGATGGCGGTCCGGGGCCGGATCGGCGTCGGTGAGTTCATCACCGTGGTTGGTCTGGCCCAGTTCATCGCCGAGCCGGTCCGTGTACTCGGCTTCTGTGGTCAGCTCGCCGCCGCCGCGCGGGCCTCGGCCGAACGGGTCGCCCGGGTGCTCGCCGCGCCACCCGCCGTGCTGCCCGGCCAGCGTCCGGTGGCCCGGCCGCAGCCGGTGCGCCTGGCACTGACCAGGGTCAGCCACCGCTCACTGCGCGACGTCGACCTGCGGCTGGCGGCGGGAGAGCTGCTCGCAGTGGTGGCGTACGAGCCGCGCGACGCCCAAGCGCTGCTCGACCTGCTGCGCGGCGCCGTCGCCGCCGACGACCATCGGGGGACGGTGGCGGTGGACGGCGTACCGGTCGCCGAACTGACCCTCGACGGCCTGCGCGAACGGGTCCTGGTCGAACCGCACGACACGGCGCTGTTCGCCGGCACGCTGCGCAGCAACCTGCTGATCCGACCCGGTCAGACCGCGGATCCGTTGCCGGCGGCGGTCGGCGCTGCCTGCGCGGACGATATCGTCGCGGCGCATCCCGCCGGGCTCGACCATCCGGTCACCGACCGGGGCGCCAGCCTCTCCGGTGGCCAGCGACAGCGGATCGGGCTGGCCCGGGCGCTGGCCGCGGACCCGCCGATCCTGGTGCTGCACGATCCGACGACGGCGGTCGACGCGACAACCGAGGAACGACTGGCGGCCGGTCTGCGGGCGGCCCGCCACAGCCGTACGGTGAATCCGGCAGTCGAGCCCGGAGCACCGGCCACCCTGGTGGTGACCAGCAGCCCGGCGTTGCTCAGCAGGGCCGACCGGGTCTGCGTCCTGGCCGCAGGTCGGGTGGTGGGCGTCGCACCGCACCACGGTCTCGTCCGGACTGACCCGACCTACCGCGCGGCGGTGCTGCGATGACCGGTCCTGCCCGCGACCGGCTGCCGACCGCCACCGGCGCGCGGACCTGGCTGGTGCTCGGCGGGCAGCTGCGCCGCGCCGGTGTGCTGAGTGGATCCGCGCTGGTGACCGTCCTGGCGGCCAGCGCCAGTGGGCTGGTCGCACCCTGGGCGCTCGGTGTCATGGTCGACGACATCCGAGCCGGCGTCGGCACCGGCGAGGTGGTCCGTTCGGTGGTGCTGATCGTGCTCGCGGCCACCGTCGGCGCCGTACTGACCGGCATCGGTGCCGCGCTGGTCGCCCGGACCGGCGAGACCGTGCTCGCCCGGCTGCGCGAACGGGTGCTCGACCGCGCTCTGCACCTGCCCGGTCAGACGCTGGACCGCACCGGCACCGGCGACCTGCTGGCCCGGGTCGGTGACGACGTGTCGGTGGTGACCCAGGTGATCACCGACACCGCGCCGGTACTGGTGTCCGCGCTGCTGACCGTCGGGCTCACCGTCGCCGGACTGTTCGCGCTGGACTGGCGACTCGGCCTGGCCGGGCTGACCGCGGTGCCGATGTACCTGCTGGCGCTGCGCTGGTATCTGCCCCGCTCGGGACCGTACTACGCCCGGGAACGGGTCGTCACCGGGGAACGGTCCCAGGCGATGATCGGCGCGTTGCGCGGCGCGGCGACGGTCCGCGCGTACCGGCTGGAGGCGGCGCATCTCGCCGAGATCGAGCAGCGTTCGGCGGCGTCGCGCGACCTGTCGGTGTCCGTGCTGCGGATGTTCACCCGGTTCGGCTCCCGGCTCAACCGGGCCGAGTGTGTCGGCCTGACCTCGGTCCTGGTGGTCGGCTTCCTGCTGGTGCGGGCGGACCTGGTGACGGTCGGGGCTACCACGGCCGCTGCGCTGTACTTTCACCGGCTGTTCAATCCCCTCGGCGCACTGGTCGCCGAGTTCGACCAGGTCCAGCAGGCCGGGGCCAGCCTGGCGCGACTGGTGGGGGTGGCCGACCTGCCCCCGACGCCGGCCGCGACCGGGCCGGTCGTGCCAGCCGACACCGGGATCGAGATCGACGACGTCAGCCACCGGTACGAGGACGGCCCGCTGGTGCTGCGCGACGTGACCCTGCGTGTCGAGCCGGGGCAACGGGTGGCGCTGGTCGGGGCCAGCGGCGCGGGCAAGAGCACCCTGGCCGGCGTGGTCGCCGGCCTGCTCCGGCCGATCGCGGGCACGGTCCGGCTCGGCGGGGTGCCGGTCGCCGGGCCGGACCGTGCCGGTCACCCGGGGCTCGCCGGCAGGATCGCGCTGGTCAGCCAGGACGTGCACGTGTTCGCCGGCCCACTGGCCGAGGATCTGCGGCTGGCCCGCGCAGACGCCACCACCGACGAGATCACCGATGCGCTGGCCACGGTCGGCGCGCTCGGCTGGGTCCGGGCATTGCCGGACGGCATCGACAGCGTAGTCGGTGAGGGCGGTCACCAGCCGACCGCCGCCCAGGCGCAGCAGCTCGCCCTGGCCCGGCTGGTGCTGGCCGATCCGGACGTGGCGATCCTCGACGAGGCGACGGCTGAGGCGGGCAGCGCCGGGGCGCGGGACCTGGAACGGGCCGCGTTCGCCGCGACCGCCGGCCGGACGACTCTGATCGTCGCGCACCGGCTCACCCAGGCCCGGCGGGCCGATCGGATCGTGGTGCTCGACGCCGGCCGGGTCGTGGCCTCGGGTACGCACGACGAGTTGATCGCCGCCGACGGCGACTACCGGCGGCTGTGGGACAGCTGGACCGGCGGTCCAACCTCGACGGTTGACCTTACTGAAGATCCCGTTTAACGTCGCACGTCGATATGTTGTGCCCGCTGACCTGAGGGAGGGCGTCGTGCGTCGTTGGAGATTTGTCGTCGCAGTCGGAGGACTAGCGGCGGCCGTCGTCGGGGCGGTGGCCCTGCTCGCGCCGTCGGCCAGCGCCGCCACTGCGGCCTTCGTGAAGGTCAACGACTGGGGCAGTGGCTACGAGGGCCGGTTCACCGTCACCAACGACACGGCCGGCACCATCACCTCCTGGCAGGTGGGCTTCGACCTGCCGGCCGGCAGCCGGATCAGTTCGTCGTGGAACGCGCGGTCGACCACTGTCGGTAACCGGTACACATTCGACAACGCCAGTTGGAACGGCACCATCGCGGCCGGCGGCAGCACGACGTTCGGGTTCATCGTCGTCGGCAGCGGCACACCCGGCAACTGTACGGTCAACGGGGCCGACTGCGCCGGCGGACCGGCTCCGACCACCCCGCCGCCGACGACGGCTCCACCGACGACCCCACCGCCGACCGGCACCACGCCGGTCGCGATCAACGGCCAGTTGCGGGTCTGCGGGGTCAACCTGTGCAACCAGCACGGCCACCCGATCCAGTTGCGCGGCATGAGCACGCACGGACTGCAGTGGTACGCCCAGTGTCTTGACGATGCCTCGCTGGACACGCTCGCCACCGACTGGCGGGCCGACGTCCTGCGGATCTCGATGTACATCCAGGAGGGCGGCTACGAGACCGATCCGCGCGGCTTCACCGACCGGGTGCACGGACTGATCGACGAGGCGACCGCCCGCGGCATGTACGCCATTGTCGACTGGCACATGCTGACCCCGGGTGACCCCAACTACAACCTGGACCGGGCGAAGACCTTCTTCGCCGAGATTGCCCAGCGGCACGCCGGCAAGCCGAACGTCCTCTACGAGATCGCCAATGAGCCGAACGGAGTCGGCTGGGCCGGGATCAAGAGCTATGCCGAGCAGGTCATTCCGGTGATCAGGGCGGCCGACCCGGACGGCGTCGTGTTGGTCGGCACCCGGGCCTGGTCGTCGCTGGGCGTGTCGGAAGGCGGCAGTGAGGCCGAGGTCATCGCGAATCCGGTGGCCGCGACCAACATCATGTACACCTTCCACTTCTACGCCGGGTCGCACCACGACGCGTACCGCTCGGCGCTGTCGCGGGCGGCGGACCAGCTGCCGATGTTCGTCACCGAGTTCGGCATCCAGACCTACACCGGCGACGGAGCCAACGATCTGGTCAACGCTCAGTTGTGGATCGACCTGCTGGAATCGCGCAAGATCAGCTGGGTGAACTGGAACTACTCCGACGACTTCCGCTCCGGGGCGGTCTTCCGTGCCGGTGTGTGCGGCAGTGGCTCCTACGCCGGTACCGCCCCGCTCAAGGAAGCGGGCGTCTGGATTCGGGAACGGATTCGCAGTGCGGACGACTTTCCGACCCGCTGAAAGCCGGCATTAGCCACCGAGCGGGAGTATTCGCGTTCGGCCGGTGGCGCCGTGTCGGCCGAACTGGAAGGTCGTCACGGCGCCCCACCGCCTTTCCGGCATGTGCCGGATAGGAACTATGTGGCGTAGGGGAGTGGGAGTACGTGTTGTCGGAAATAGTCGTCACGCAAAGTTAGATGTTTTCACCTCCGCCTATTTGGCATAACCTCTCTGGGTGATGGTCCGATCGCAGTGAGTTTGTGGTCGTGTCGATCGGCGGCGCGCCGTCGCCAGGGGAGGACAGCGGAATGGCATCCGAACGTGTCCAGGCCAGCGACGGGACGGCGGCATCCACCCGGGTGGCCCCGACTGTGGCGACCTACCGCACGTCCTGTGCCGGCGGCCGGACGTCGATCGACGAAGCCCAGGCGGCCGTTTTCGGTGCGCTCGCCGCGCTGGAGACCGCAGCCCGGTTGGACCGGCCGGTGCCGATCCGGTCGACCACGGCGACGCTCGGCCTCGACCTGGTCGATCCCCCTGAGCAACTGCGCCATCTGGCCGGACCGGCGGTCCGCTCCTGGCTGTCCCGGCGGCTGCGCCCGGTGGACCTGCTGCCGGAGCGGCGGGACGCCCTGCTGGTGCGGGCGACCACCGGGGTGGCGGCCCCGCCCGGCCCACCCACCGCCCGCATCGACTGGCGGGTCACCGCGAACCACCTGACCATCCACGCCAGCTGCCCCGGCGGGGACCCGTGGCGGCACTGCCTGCCGGCGGTCGCCGAGCTGTACGCGGAGGTGCTGCGCGAACTGGTCGACGAACCCGGCCAGGCCAGCTGGCGCACCGCCGGCATCAGCGGTGCCTCGCGTGACCTGCTCCTCGACCGGTACGCCGGTCGTCGGGTGGACCGTGGGCCGTTCCGTCCGCTGTCCCTGCTGGTCGAGCAGGCGGTGGACCGGCATCCGGGGCGGGTCGCGGTCAGCGGCCCGGGGGGCCGCCTGACCTACCGTGAACTGGACGACGCCGCCAACGGACTGGCCGCGTCCCTGGCCGAGGTCGGTGTACGGGCCGGCGATCCGGTGCCGGTACTGCTCGCCGCCGGCCCGGCGCTGTCGGTGGCCAGTCTTGCGTTGCTCAAGATCAGGGCCGTCCACGTCACCGTCGACCCGCGCTGGTCCCCGGCCAGGCTACGGACCGTGCTGGCCTCGGTGCCCGGTGCGCCCGTGCTTGCCGCCGCGCCGCCCGGGGACCCGGCGCTGTCCGGCGCACGCGTGATCGACGTACGGCCGGGTCAGGTCCCGCCGTCGCCCCGGCGCCCGGAACCGACCGGGACGCCTGACGACCCGGCGCACGCCCTGGTCACCGCCGCCGGGGACGGGGTGCCGCGCTGCACCGTCAGTCGGCATGTGGCACTGACGGACCGGGTGCACTTCATGACCCGCTTCTTCGCCGTCACCGGCGGCGAGGTCGTGCTGCCGGGCGGCCTCGGGCCGGGTCCGGCCGTCGGCAACCTTATCTGGCCGTTGACGACCGGTGGACGGCTGGTGCTGCCGCCCCCCGCCGCTGGTCGGCCGGATCTGTCCACCGTGGTCGCCGTCGTCGCGGCCGAGCAGGTGACGATGATCGAAACAGAGCCGGACACGCTCGACGCGATGGTGGCGGCGATTGAGCGGGACGCTGCGGTCGCCGGGCGTCTTGCCAGCCTGCGGCATGTCGTGGTGCCGGGTCCGGGACTGCGGCCGGCAAGCGCCCGCCGGCTGCGACGCCTGCTACCGCAGGTCGAGGTCAGCACCGGGTACGGTCCGGTCGGGACGGCCGCCGTCGCCTACCACCGGGTGGGCGAGACAGACGGTGACGTCATCCCGGTCGGTCAGCCGGTCGACAACTGCCACCTGCTCGTCGCCGACCATCGGCTGCGGCTGCTGCCGCCCGGCGCCACCGGCGCGATTCTGATCGGTGGGGCCGGCGTCGGCCCCGGCCGGCACGGCACGCCATGGCGCGCCGCTGCCGGGTACGTCGCCAATCCGTTCACGGAGATCCCGGGTGAGCTGCTTTACCACAGCGGGGACCTGGGCCGCTTCGACGAGGACGGCCGGCTACACCTGGTCGGCCGGAGTGACCGCCGGACCAGCAGCGACGAGTCAGCCGAGCGATCCGGGGTGACCCGGGCCGCCGGGCCGGAGCCTGAGGGCCGGCGGCGTGGCGAGAACCGGGAGGTGGTCGCGGCCAGCGCGGGCGTCGCCGGTCGTGGTGGGGGCCTCGGACCGGGGTGACCCCCGCCGACGTCGATCGGCGGGCGGGCTACCGCTCGGCGGCCGCGTACCGGATGATCGATACCGGCGGTGGACCGGAGACGGAACGCGGACGGGAGGCGGCCACGGTGATGGTACGGCAGATCGGCGGCGACGGGGAGGCCACGGGGACGGCACCGACGCTGTGGGCGATCAGCGACCTGCACATCGCGTACCCGGAGAACCGCCAGATCGTCGCCGACCTGGCGGCGCCGGCGCCGCAGGACTGGCTGATCGTCGCCGGCGACGTCGCCGAGACGATCGCCGACGTGCGGTGGGCACTGGCCACGCTGCGCGAGCGGTTCGCCGAGGTGATCTGGTCACCGGGCAACCACGAACTGTGGACCACCGCGCACGACCCGGTACAGCTGCGCGGCGTGGAGCGCTACGCGCACCTGGTCGACCTCTGCCGGTCGCTCGACGTGCGAACCCCGGAGGACCCGTACCTGATCTGGTCCGGTGCCGGCGGACCGGCGGCGGTGGCACCGTTGTTCACCCTGTACGACTACAGCTTCCTGCCACCGGGCACCGGCACCAAGGCGGAAGGGCTCGCGTACGCACACCGCACCGGCATCGTCTGCACCGACGAGGCGATGCTGCACCCGGACCCGTTCCCGACCCGGGAGCAGTGGTGCTGGCAACGGCTGGCGGAGACCGAGGAGCGTCTCGCCGAGGTGGGACCGCAACTGCCCACCGTCCTGATCAACCACTACCCGCTGGTGCGCACGCCAATGGACGTGCTGCACTACCCGGAGTTCGCCATGTGGTGCGGCACCGACCGGACCGCCGACTGGCACCTGCGGTACCGGGCGGCGGTGATGGTCTACGGCCACCTGCACATCCCGCGCACCACCGTCTACGACGGCGTGCGCTTCGAGGAGGTGTCGGTGGGCTACCCCCGGGAGTGGCGTCGCCGCCTGGCGGTGCCCGGCCAGCTGCGCCGGATCCTGCCCGGCCCGCAGCCGGGCTGATCAGCCGCCGGTCAGCCCGGGGCTGCTCAGCGTCCGGTCACCCCCCGACCGCTCGACCGGTCGCCCCCGCCGTCGACGGGCCCGGTGAACGCCGCCAGCAGCTGGGCCGCGGCCTGCGCGGGAGTGATTTCCCCGGCGAGCACCCGCTTCTCGGTCTGCGGGGTCAGCGCGACCACCGCCGGATGCCCGCGCAGCTGGTCCAGCAACCCGTCGCGCACCATCGCCCAGACCCAGCGCAGCTGCTGCTGCCGGCGGTGCCGGTCCAGCTCCCCGCTGGCCCGCCGCCGGTCCTGGTGGGCGGTCACCTGCTGCCACACCTCGGCCAACCCGGTCCCGTCCCGGCCGCTGGCGGTGAGCACCGGGACGGCCCAGTCGTCGTGCCCGCCGCGCAGCATCCGTAACGCCCCGGCCAGCTCACGTGCGGCGGACCGGGCCTCCGTCGCATGCGCGCCGTCGGCCTTGTTCACCACCACGACGTCGGCGAGCTCCAGCACACCCTTCTTGATGCCCTGCAGCTGGTCACCGGTGCGGGCCAGGGTAAGCAGCAGAAACGTGTCGACCATCTCGGCAACGGTCGTCTCGGACTGTCCGACCCCGACGGTCTCCACCAGCACCACGTCGTAGCCGGCTGCCTCCACCACCACCATCGCCTCCCGGGTGGCGCGGGCCACCCCGCCGAGCGTGCCGGCGGTCGGCGACGGGCGGACGAACGCGGCCGGGTCAACGGCCAGCCGGGCCATCCGGGTCTTGTCGCCGAGGATGCTGCCGCCACTTCGGGCCGACGACGGGTCGACCGCCAGCACCGCGACCCGGTGCCCGTCGCCGGTCAGCCGGGACCCGAGCGCGTCGATGAAGGTGGACTTGCCGACCCCGGGTACGCCGGTCACCCCGACCCGCCGGGCCTGCCCGGCGTACGGGGCCAGCGCCACCAGCACCTGCTGGGCGTGTGCCCGGTGGTCCGGCCGGGTCGACTCGACCAGGGTGATCGCCCGGGCCAGCCACGCCGGTGCCGCCGCACGCACTCCGGCGACGTAGTCGGCCACCGGCGCCGGCGCGCGTCGTCCGCCGGTCATCCGGCCTCGGCGGTGTCGTGCCCCAGCCGACGGGACAGTTCGGCGAGCAGGTCCACCGCGGCGTCGGCCAGCACCGTGCCGGGCGGGAAGATCGCCGCCGCACCGGCGGCGTGCAGCGCCTCGAAGTCCTGCGGCGGCACCACCCCGCCGACGATCACCATGATGTCGTCCCCGCCGAGGGCGGCCAGTTCGTCGCGCAGCGCCGGCACCAGGGTCAGATGCCCGGCGGCGAGGGAGTTGACGCCGACCAGGTGCACGTCGGCCTCGACGGCCTGTCGGGCGACCTCGGCCGGGGTCTGGAACAGCGGACCCACGTCGACGTCGAAGCCGAGATCGGCGAATGCGGTGGCGACCACCTTCTGTCCCCGGTCGTGCCCGTCCTGGCCCATCTTCGCCACCAGGATCCGGGGCCGGCGTCCCTCGGCGACGGCGAACGCGTCGGTTGCGGCCCGGGCCCGGTCGATCCCGGCCACCGCGCCCGCCTCCTGTCGGTACACCCCGCTGATGGTACGGATCTGCGCCGCGTGCCGGCCGTACACCCGCTCCAGCGCGGCGGAGATCTCCCCGACGGTGGCCCCGGCCCGCGCGGCGTCGACCGCCAACCCGAGCAGGTTGCCGGACAGTGGTTCACCGCCGGAGTCGGGCCCGGCGTCGGCGGCACGGGTCAGCGCGGCCAGCGCCGCGTCGCACGCCGCCCCGTCCCGCTCGGCGCGCAGCCGCCGCAGCTTCTCCAGCTGCGCGGCCCGTACCGCCGTGTTGTCGACCTTGAGCACCTCGATCGGCTCGTCGGCGTCCGGCCGGAACCGGTTCACCCCGATCACCGGTTGCCGGCCGGAGTCGATCCGGGCCTGGGTACGGGCGGCGGCCTCCTCGATCCGCAGCTTGGGCAGCCCTTCGTCGATCGCCCGTGCCATCCCACCGGCGGCCTCCACCTCCTGGATGTGCTGCCAGGCCCGCCCGGCGAGGTCGTGGGTGAGCCGTTCCAGGTAGTAGCTGCCACCCCACGGATCGATCACCCGGTTGGTGCCGGACTCCTGGGCCAGCAGCAACTGGGTGTTGCGGGCGATCCGGGCGGAGAAGTCGGTCGGCAGCGCCAGGGCCTCGTCCAGGGCGTTGGTGTGCAGCGACTGGGTGTGCCCCTGGGTGGCCGCCATCGCCTCCACACAGGTGCGGACCACGTTGGTGAACACGTCCTGCGCGGTCAGTGACCAACCGGAGGTCTGGCAGTGGGTGCGCAGACTCAACGACTTCGGGTTGGTGGCGCCGGCGTCGCGGACCAGCCGGGCCCACAGCAGCCGGGCGGCCCGCAACTTGGCGACCTCCATGAAGAAGTTCATCCCGATCGCCCAGAAGAACGACAACCGGGGCGCGAAGGTGTCCACCGCCAACCCGGCGGCCTGCCCGGCCCGCAGGTATTCGACGCCGTCGGCGAGGGTGTACGCCAGCTCCAGGTCGGCGGTCGCCCCGGCCTCCTGGATGTGGTAGCCGGAGATCGAGATCGAGTTGAAGCGGGGCATCCGTGCCGAGGTGTAGGCGAAGATGTCGGAGATGATCCGCATCGACGGCCCAGGCGGGTAGATGTAGGTGTTGCGGACCATGAACTCCTTGAGGATGTCGTTCTGGATCGTCCCGGTGAGTTTCTCCGGCGGCACGCCCTGTTCCTCGGCGGCGACGATGTACAGCGCCAGGACCGGCAGCACCGCGCCGTTCATGGTCATCGACACGCTCATCCGGTCCAGGGGGATGCCGTCGAACAGCTGGCGCATGTCGTGAATGGAGTCCACCGCGACCCCGGCCATCCCCACGTCCCCGGCGACCCGGGGGTGGTCGGAGTCGTACCCCCGGTGGGTGGCCAGGTCGAAGGCGATGGACAGGCCCTTCTGTCCGGCGGCCAGGTTGCGCCGGTAGAAGGCGTTGGACTCCTCAGCGGTGGAGAACCCGGCGTACTGGCGAATCGTCCACGGCTGAGTGGTGTACATCGTCGGGTACGGTCCGCGCAGGTACGGCGGGACGCCGGGCACCGTGTCGAGGAAGGTCAGGTCGGCGGTGTCCGCCGCGGTGTACAGCGGCGCGACCTCGATCCCCTCCGGCGTGTGCCAGCTCGGCCCGGGCGGCTGCGGGCCCGGTGCCGCGGCCGGCCCGCCGACGCTGCCCGCGGCGTCCGGTGGCAGCAGTGTGGCCTGCGTGAAGTCCGGGATCATCGGGGGACCTCCAGGTCGTCGAACGTGGCGTCGAGGACGGCCGTCGCGTCGCAGCCGGCGTACAGGTAGCCGTCTACCTGGGCATGGTCACCGGGCCGACCGGCCAGCCAGACCCGCCGGGCCCCGGCGGCGGCCAGCGCGGCGGCCAGCGGCGCCGCTGCCGCCGCGTAGCTGGCGTCGGTGCCGCAGATGCAGGCCACGGCGGACGGGTCGGCGGCGAACGCGGCGGCGATCGCCGCCGGATCGTCGGCCGGGTCGCCGCCCCGGGTGGTGGCGATCCCACCGGCGGCGAAGAGGTTGCCGGCGAACCCGGCACGGGCGCTGTGCGCCGCGAGCGGGCCCAGGGTGGCCAGGAAGACGCTCGGCCGGGAACCGGTGGCCGCCAGGTACGCGTCGGCCCGGTCCCGCCGGGCCTCGAACGCCCCGGCGTGGAACCGTCGCGGCAGGCCGCCGCCGGGCGGTACGGGCGCCGGGGTACGGGCGGGCAGTCGCTCGTCCAGGTTGGGGAACTCGCTGACCCCGGTGACCGGGTCCCGCCGGCGCGCCAGGTTGTCGGCCCGACGCCGCCAGGTGTCGTCGATGCGGTCGGCGATCAGCCCGGCGGACAGCGCGGCGGCGGCCCCGCCGGCCCGCTCGATCTCGGTGAACCAGTCCCAGGCGGCCGCCGCCAGGTCCGCGGTGAGCTGTTCGATGTACCAGGACCCGCCGGCCGGGTCCAGCACCCGGCCGAGGTGCGCCTCGGCGAGCAGCACCGACTGGGTGTTGCGGGCGATCCGCCGGGCGAAGCCGTCCGGCAGCCCCAGTCGGGCGTCGAACGGCGCGACAGTGACCGCGTCCGCCCCGCCGGCCCCGGCCGCGAAGCAGGCGACGGTGGTGCGCAGCATGTTCACCCACGGATCCCGGGCGGTCATCATCGCGGCGGAGGTGACCGCGTGCTGCCGCTGCCGACCTGCCTCGGGCACCCCGCAGAGCTGCCCGACCCGGGCCCAGGCCTGCCGAGCGGCGCGCAGCTTGGCGATGGTGGCGAATTGGTCGGTGGTGGCGGCGAAGCGGAACTCCAGTTGCCCGAAGGCGGCCGGTAGGTCGAGCCCGGCGTCGGTGAGGGCCCGGAGATAGGCCAGCCCGGTGGCCAGGGCGCAGCCGATCTCCTGGGCGTCGCCACCGCCCGCGTCGTGGTACGCGGTGGCGTCCACAGTGACTGTACGCAGCATCGGCGACCGCTCGGCGTACCCGGCGAGGACGGCGAGTTGCGCGAGGTCGCCGGCCTGGCCGGTGCGGGCCTGCCAGCCGAGCGGGTCGGCGCCCAGGCAGCCGGCCAGGGCGTCGCGTTCGACGCTCCGGTCGTCGGCGAGCGCGAGCAACGCCTCGGCCGCGGCGACGCTGTCCGCGCCGGCGTCGAGCACCACCGGAGCGAGGCCGAGGTGGACCCCGTCGAGCGCCTCCGGCAGGTCGCTCGCGCGCAGGCCGCCCGCGCTCAGATCGATCCAGACCGAGGTGGCACCGTTGGCGAGGTCGGTCAGCACCGCCTCCCGGACCGCCTTCGGATCCGGGTCGACGTACCGCTGCCGGACGTCCCAGCCGGCAACCGTCGCGGCCGGGTCGGTGCCGCCCGCGCCGCCACCGTCGCGCCGGGCCTGGGCACCGCGTACGTACGGTGCCGTACCGGGCACCCCGACCCCCGGTGGGGCCGCCTGCCGGGTGTGCAGCGGGGCGATCCGGACGCCGTCGTAGGTGGTGGTGGCCAGCAGTTCGTCCACGGATTCGGCCGGGGTGTCCGGGCCGGCGGCGCCCGACTTGCGCAGGACGCCGAGCGCGAGCCGTCGCCAGTCGTCCGGCGTGGCCGGTGGGAATCCAGCGGCCGGGTCGAGGCTCTCGGATGGCACCGTCATGCACGGGATGTTAAGGGTGCGTCGCACTGATGGTCGGACCCGTACCCGGACTGTGACCACATCCACCGAACGTGATCGACTTAGCGTGTCTGCTCGACTACGACGATCCCTGGGTGTGATGGCCGGGTTGCGTCGTGACCGGGCCGAGCCGGGATATGTCGTATCCGTCCGGATACGTAGGTGTGTGGATTCCGTCGGCGAACAGCGGGGTCTGCCGAGGTCGGCCGGCCCAGCGCAGCATCGCGGCGCGTAGCCGCAGCCCGACGTGCAGGCCCGCGCGCACCGCCGGGCTCGGCGTGGCTACCCCGGTCGCGGCCCGCAGCCGTTCGTCGTACATGGCGGCGACCAGCGCGTCACCGACCGGCGCGAGCGGTCGCGGAATCTTGCCGCGCAGCAGCGCCCGGGTGGCCCGCTCGATCGAGGCGGCGTCGTCGTTGTAGCGCAGATGCGTCCGGTCGCGGCCGTCGAACCAGGTGGCGAACTCGCGGAAGGAGCCCGGAATGTCCCGGATGCCCATCCTTCGGCCTAGCTCCTGGTAGTAGTGGTAGGCGGCGGTCCGTTCATGGCAGCAGGGCCGCCGCCAGCCGTACCGCTCCAGCCAGCGGATCGGGACGACCACCAGACAGCCGAGGACGTAGCGGTAGTCGTCGTCGGCAATGTCGTAGTGGCGGTGGATCTGATTGGTCCGCCGGATCGCGTCGCGACCGCGCGGGGCGTCGAAACCGTGCAGCATCACTTCGTACATCAGCAATCCGGTGTCGTCGATCCGCTTGCGCGTGTGGTGCAGCAGCTCACCGGTGCGCACGTGCACGGCGGCGACCCGGGGCAGCGAGAAGGAGCGGTTGAACGCCAGGTTCAGGCCGAGTTTGCTGTCCCACGGGAACTCGTATCGCACCATCGTCTGATAGATCTCGAGGTAGTCGTGCTGCGGGTCGAGGATACGGATCCGCCGGAGGTCGGCGTAGCGGTGCGGCTGCACGAAGACCCCGTTCAGGATCGGTATGGCGGCGGCGCGGGCCGTAGCTCGGGCGACGACGCATCGGCGGCCAGCACCTGGCCGACCAGCGGAGAGCGGCTGAACCACTCGGCCACCCGACTCAACCAGGCGACCTCGCCAGAATAGCCGTTCGGCGGATCGTGCGGCTCGGAGAAGTCCGGCTCCCGCACCGGCCCGCCGGTGGCGGCCTGCCGCGTCCCGGCGGCGATCATCGCCGCCTCGACCAGCGCCGCGCGGTCGGTGCCGGCCAGGCCGGCAGCCGCGGCCAGCCGGTCGGCCGTCGGCGCGATCCGACAGTCAATGTACGGGCGCAGTGCCAACCGGCCGTCCCGGATCTCGGTGATCCGGCGGTGCAGCGCGTAGTCGATGTCGCGTAGGGCCACCCGCCGGTGGTGGGCCCGGTCGTCGAGGACCAGGTGCGGTTGCGCCGCGCTGACCGCCCGCCACAGTGGCGCCAATCGGTGCCACGACCGGTGCCGCCGCAACCAGGCCCGCCCGGTGTCCACCATGGGACCCCAGGTCGGCAGGGTGAGCCCGATCAGCATGGCGAGCGCACCGACGGTCACCAGGACCGCCGCGATCTGCGGTTCGCCGGCCGGTTCCCGGCCGATCCGGTAGGCGATCAGGTAGCCGGCCTTGGTGGCGCAGTACAGTAGTGCGGCGGCCGCGCCGAAGGCGGTGATCCGCAGTCCACGACGGAGCCACCGACGTGGCGTGACCAGGGAGAAGCGCCAGCAGAGCCGGGCCAGGTCGGTGGCGTAGCAGACGAAGACGACCAGGTAGACGACCAGGTAGCCGGCGACCGCCGGATGAGCGGCGTCCTCGACCACCAACCGGACCGGTGCGGCACCGGTCAACGTGGACGCCCAGAGTGCGGTGAGCAGTCCGGACGCGGTCACCGAGGCGATCACCCGACGCCGGACCCGGCGGGCCGCGACCGTCGGCGGCAGGGCCAGGAACAGCAGCAGGATCTCGGAGTTGGCCGCGACCCCCATCACCCCGGCGTGCGCCAGCAGCTTGGCCAGGTTCGGCAGCCCGGTGATCCGGTCCACCGCCTCGGCGACCGGCCGGACGGCGACGGTCACACCGGCGGCGAACGAACAGAAGGCGTACACCATCGCCCTCAGCACCCGGTTGTCGCGGTCCCGCCGCAGGTCACGCAGTTTGTAGCCGAAGGCGAGCCAGCCGGCGGCCGCGCAGACCGCGTACAGTGG
The DNA here is from genome assembly GCF_027497395.1 of Solwaraspora sp. WMMA2080. Taxonomy (GTDB): domain Bacteria; phylum Actinomycetota; class Actinomycetes; order Mycobacteriales; family Micromonosporaceae; genus Micromonospora_E. The sequence continues at coordinate 1,042,803 of NZ_CP114910.1, forward strand.
GGTGTCCATCGGCGCTCACCGGGGCGGTGGTTCGAGCCCGTGCCGCAGCCGGGCCGCCAACGCGGCGTCGGTGACCGGCCCGGCTTCGTCGTGGGCGGGAGCCGATCCGAGGTCGGTCTCGCGGGCGGCGGCCTCCAGCAGGATGGTCGCCATCATCTCGGCCTCCTGTTCCTCGCTCCGGCTGTACACCCCGGTCCGGGCGAGTACCCGGTGCACCAGGGTGGGGCGCAGTGCCGGCATCAGCAGTTGGCTGGCCTCCTGGTCGTCGAGGGCGAGGGCACGGTGGCCGAGTAGGATGTGGCCGATCTCGTGGGCGATGATGTGGTCCCGGTGCACCCGGCTGGTGCGTTCCTCGTAGGCGACGACATGACCGGCGTCGGTGAAGAAGGTCAGGCCGAACGGCGCACCGGCGGGCATTGGCACGCCGACCAGGGTGATCTGCTGGCCGAGCACCGCACCGACCCGCTGGCACAGTTGTGGCGCATCGAACGGCCGGGGCGTCCGCAGGCCCTGTTCCTCGAGCTGACGCAGCCGACTGCGGCAGGTCCGGCGCAGCGGGGATGACTTCATATCCGTGCTTCCCTCAGCTTGGTCCGTCCTTCGCCACTGCAGGACGATCACGGGTCCTGCCGTCCTTCGGCACCGGGGCCGCCCTCGGCGTGGCGGGTCTGAAGCGCCTGGACCACCCGGTCGAGGATCTCGCCGACCGCGTCGAGTTGCGCCTCGGGCAGCGTACTCAGCCGGGTCGCGACCGCGCGCACCTTGAGGTTGCGCATCGCCTGCAGCGCATGCAGGTCCCGTTCGATTTCGCCGGAGCGACGCCGGTCGAAGAAGTACGCCGGGTCCACGTCGAAGAAGTCGGCGAGCGCCTCCAGATGCTCCTTGGTCGGGTTGGTCCGTCGACCGGTGCGCAGCTGCCAGATGTACACGTCGGAGATGGAACCGCCCCGGTCGCGGATGGCGTCGGCCACCTCCCGTGAGGTGTACGGGTCGCGGCGGGCCGGCCGGACCGTCTCGAAAAGCAGGTTGAGCTTGTCGGCGAGGCTGGATCCCGATCCGCCAGGGGGGGTGGTGCCGCCCGTCACGGCTACCTCCGTCGGATGTGCAGCTAAGATCTGGTCCGGAACTACAGCTAAGATTAGCCACGTTAGCGTTGTCGGTTAATATCGGTTGACGACCGTACGCCGAGTCAGTATACGATCACGACTTGAGGTTGACCAACCCGTTGCAGTGGCCGACCTTGATGCCGCTGGTGCGGTGAGGGGCGCGGAACGGGGGCGCCCCTCACCCCACCAGCCAGCGGTCGCCCTGGACGTCCTGTCAGATCGCCCCGTCCACCGCGACCCTGGTGCTGCCCCGCTGGCCGGCCTCGCAGGGCATGTACCACCGGCCGCGGTCGGTGCCGAATGCCGGTGCCGCCGAGCGGCGGTAGTCGGGTACGCCGGGCAACGGGCGTACGACGACTCGGTGATGTTCTTCTGGCGGATCGCGCTGCCGTTGGCTTGCCCGGCGTTCGGCGCGGTGGCGATCTTCACCTTCCTGCACGGCTGGAACCTCTACCTGGAGCCGATCGTGTTCCTGTCCACCCCGGAGAAGCTCACCCTGCCGCAGGCGTTGACCCAGCTCGTCGACGCGTACGGCGGGCCGATGTGGAACGTGCAGCTGTCGGCGGCGTCGTTGACCGCGATCCCGGTGCTCATCGTGTTCGTCATCGTCACCGATGGAGAACCCGACCAGAAGCAGTTCGATTCCCAGCAGCAGTGCCACTACGGGTGAGCCTATGGAGTGCTGCACGCGCGGGCCGTCAGGCTGCTGGCTTTCACCAGTACGCCTCAAGACGGTCAGCGAGGTCTGCCCAAAGTCCCGGTCGCTGATCGCGGCTCGTCACGTGTCGTGAACGTGAGATCGACATAGGGGAATCATGCATGCGTGGGCGAGGAGATGCAAATGCACCTGCACGTGCCACTGCACATGCACCACACTTATGCGAGGTTGTGTACGGGTCTGAATAATATCCGGCCGGTCTCCGCGTGGAAGCCGCCTGATCACGCAGCGGACGCCCGGCGCCCACCTGCGCGGCCAGCTCGACTGTCATGCGGAGCTATCGGTCCGCCCCGATGATCTGCCGGGCGGCGGCGATCGCCTCCGGAGTGTCGGGAAAGACCCGGTTGAGTCCGCTCAGCCGGGGGAGCAGCCCGAACGCGGTGAGCGCCTTGTGGTGTCCGTCCCGGATCCCGGACAGATAGACGGTGATGCCCCGTCGCTCCAGCCGCTGCACCACGTCGCGCAGCACCAAGGCGCCGGAGGCATCGATGGTGGACACGCGAGACATCCGTAGGATCACCACCCGTACCTCGGCGACGTCGGACAGCTCCAGCAGGAACCGGTGGGCGGCGGCGAAGAACAACGGCCCGTCCAGCCGGTACGCCACGATGTGCTCGGCCAGCAGCGCCTGCTCCTCGGCGTGGTGGTCGCCGGTGTCCAGCGGCACCCGATCCAGCCGTACCGCCTGGGCGATCCTGCGCAGCGCCAGCCCGCCGGCCACGACCAGGCCCACCAGCACGGCGGTGACCAGGTCCAGCAGGACGGTGGTCGCTGCGGTGAGCGCCATCACCAGCCCGTCGGAACGCGAGGCTCGGGCCAGTGCGGCCAGCGCGCTCACCTCGACCATCCGGATGGCGGTGGCGATCAGCACCCCGGCCAGCGCGGCCAACGGGATTCGGCTGACCAGCGGAGCCGCCACGAACATGAGCAGCGCGAGGATCAGCGCGTGCGACAGCGCGGCCAGTCGGGAGGCGGCACCAGCCCGGACGTTGACCGCCGTCCGGGCGATCGCCGCGGTGGCCGGGACCCCGCCGAACAGCGGTGTCACCAGGTTGGCCACGCCCTGGCCGAACAGTTCCCGGTCGGGATCGTGCCGCTGCCCGACCGACATGCCGTCCGCCACTGTGGCCGACAGCAGGCTCTCCAACGCGGCCAGGGCGGCGACCGCGATCGCCGCGGTCGCCAGTGCCGGCACCGCCGCCAGGTCCAGGAACGCCAGCGACGGTGCCGGCAGGGTGGCCGGCAGTGCGCCGATGGTCGGCACCGGCAATCCGGACAGCATCGTCGTGACGGTCGCTGCGGCAACCGCGAGCAGCGAGAACGGCACAGTTGGCCGCCACCGCGCCCCGGTCAGCATCGCGGCGGCGACGGCGAGGGCGATCAGCAACGACGGCCACTGCGGCTGCCGGACGAACGCCGCCACCGCCTGCCCGACCAGCGGCAGCACCCGGTCGCCGTGGACGTCCACGCCGAGCGCCGTCGGGATCTGCTGCAGCAGGATCACCCCCGCGATGCCGGCGGTGAAGCCCTCGATCACCGGGGCCGGCATGTACCGGGCGACCTGACCCGCCCGGACCAGTGCCAGCAGGATCAGGATCACCCCGGCCAGCAGCCCGACGGTGAGCACACCGCCCGGACCGAACTGCGCCACGATCGGCACCAGCACCACCGTCATCGCCCCGGTGGGCCCGGAGACCTGCAGGTTCGACCCGCCGAAGACCGCCGCGAGGGCACCGGCGACCACAGCGGTGACCAGCCCGGCGGTGGCGCCCAACCCGGAGGCGACACCGAAGCCGAGGGCGAGCGGCAGGGCCACGACCGCCACGGTGAGCCCGGCGAGCAGGTCCCGGCCCGGTTGCCGGCGGACCGCCCGCCAGTCGGTGGCCTGCGGCAGCAGCCGGCGCCCCCCGGCGACGGCGTTCATCCGCGTCCTGACGGGGCATGGGCCGACGCGTCCCGCAGTTCGGCCAGCAACTCGGTCTGGTCGACCAGCATCTCGGTGAGGATCCGCCGGGCCGCCCGCATCAGGTCCGCGACGTCCGGCCCGGCCAGGGCGTAGGTCACGGCGGAGCCGTCCCGGCTGGAGACCACGATGCCGGCCCGGCGCAGCACCGCGAGCTGTTGGGACAGGTTGGACGTCTCGACGTCGATCTCGGCGAGCAGTTCGCGGACCTGGCGGGGGCGCTCGCCGAGCAGTTCGAGCACCCGGATCCGCACCGGGTGCCCGAGCATACGGAAGAACTCGGCCTTCTTCTGGTAGAGCGGCACTGGCATGTGTGCAATTGAAGACTTCTTCAAGTAGTCATTCGCCGCCGGGGGTCCGTGCTGTGCGAGTCGTCACGTCGAGTCCGGCCTGCCGGGTGCGCCGCGAGGCTCAACCAGCGGGATGCGCTATGAGCGAAATGGGATAGGTGTGTGTCGATTAAGCCGGTCTACGGTGAGCGATGTCAGTCGATGCCAGCCGGTATCGCGGCCCGTTTCCAAGGAGGCATGCCATGCCGAGACAACGCACCGTCCGGGCGATCCTCGCGACGGTCACCGTCATCCTGTCGCTGATCGGTGTCCAGGTCGTGGCCACCGCGCCGGCCTCGGCCGCAGTGACCACGATCTACTACGACGCGAGCCGCGCCGGCCAGTTCGCGACCAACTTCGCCCAGGCCGCGCAGATCTGGAACAGCAGCGTGGACAACGTCCGGCTGCAGCCGGGCAGCCCGGCGTCGGTCGTCATCTACGTCGACAGCGGCTGGCCCCGGGCGTACGTCACCCGGCTGGGCGCCGGCCGCATCTACATGGGTACCCAGGCAGTGGACCAGGGCTACGACCGGACCCGGATCGCCACCCACGAGTGGGGACACATCCTCGGGCTGCCGGACCGGCGTACCGGGCTCTGCTCCGACCTGATGTCCGGCAGCAGCGCGCCGGTGTCCTGCCGCAACGCCTACCCGAGCGCCGCCGAGGCGGCCCGGGTCGACCAACTGTTCGCCCGCGCCGCCGCGACAGTCACCGATCAGGCGCCGAGCGGGAACCGGTCCAGCACGACCGGTGCGACATCGGGGGTACGCATGTCGTAGCGGTAGCTGGTCACCTCGCCGGTGCCGGTGTCCAGGACGCTGAACACCGAGTAGTCGTTGCTCTGCACGAACGGCAACGGCGTACCGGCCGGGTCGGTCAGCGGCGCGACCGTCGGCACCTGCGGCTCCAACCCGCCCGGGTTGCCCTGGGCCAGGTAGTTGTCCGGGTTCCACGGCGCCGGCGGGACCGGCCGGGACCGGCCCGACAGCGGGTGGAACGCACCGTACGAGTTGCCCACGTTAGAGGTCTCCAGGTAGTGGGTGCCGGACTCGGCAGTGAACCGGTTCCACAGGTGTGAGTGGCCGTTGAGCACCAGGTTCACCCCGGCGGACTCCAGCAGCGGGGCGACGTCACGGGTCAGCACGTTGTCCGCCTGTGGGTAGTCGTACCGGACCAGGGGGTTGCCGTCGGTGTCGGTCTGCTCGGTGCGCACCGGGTCGGTGAACGGCGGGTTGACGTTGTCGCCCAGCCCGTGTGGGCCCTCGTGCAGCATCACCACCGTGTACTTCGCGTCCCGGAACTGCCGGCTGGCCACCTCACGCTGCAACCACCGGTACTGCCGGCTGCCGACGCCGATTTCCTCGAAGATGTGCGAACCCCAGCCCTGGGCGAGCAGGTCGTCGGTGCTCGCCGGTGCCTCGGTGTACCGGGTCCGCTGCCAGTTCGCCGGGTCGGCGGCGATACCGGTGCCCCGCCAGATCCGGGTGGCGTACAGCGAGATCAACCGGACGTCGCCGACGGTCGTCGCGTACCAGCGCTCCCCGCCCGGCCCGCTGGTCGGCAGGGAGAAAATCTCCTCGTAGGTCTCGGTGTTGAACGAGTTCTCCAGGATCCAGCGTTCCTTGATCTTGCGGTTGTTCCGCGGGTTCACCTGCCTGGCGACCTTGCGGTATGCCGCCTCGGCCACCTCACGCGGCACCGGCGCGTTGAACGACTCGTTCAGCGTCGGCAGCCCACTGCGGCCCTGCACCTCGTGGTTGCCGATCGCCGGGAAGATCGGCGCGTGCTGCAGGATCTCACCGCCGGTCCAGGTGACCCCGCCGACCGTACGCGACGCCCGGCCCTGCAGCGCCGGGAAGAACGCCCCGCCGCGCTGGTCGTCGAACCACTCCGAGGCCCGGTCCGGGATGTTGACCAGGTCCCCGGCGAGGAACACCGCGTCGACCCGGCCGACCGTCTCGACCGCTTTCTGCAGGTTGGCCGGGGTGTTCGGCATCGACTGGTGGTCGCTGGTCAGCAGGATCTTCTGCGGCTGGCCGGGGGCGGCGGCGGGCGCCAGGGTGTAGGTGTCGGAAGCGACCATCGCACCACGCTCGATTGACACCACCCGGTACGGCGTCCGGCTGCCCACGCCGAGGCCGCGTACGGTCGCCTCGTGCCGCCAGATGTGCCGCCGGGTGATCTGCGTCGGCGGGTCCGGGATCTGCGAGGCGGCGTCCTCCGCCACCCGGGACAACTCGCCGGTCCGGGCCCGGAACACCCGTACGCCCCGGATCTTGCCGCCGGTGGCCGCGGCCCGTAGCTCGGCCCGGTTGAGCTCGTCGGCCCGGTCACCGACCACCACGACGTGGTGCCGACCGGCGAACTCAGTCAGCCAGACAACCCGGACGGAGTTCTTCGCCGGGGACTGCAGGAACGGTTCGGTGAGCAGGACCGGGTCGGCACCAGCGCCGGCGCTCGCCCCGGACGGCGCCGCCGCGCCCATCAGTAGGGTCAGGACCGCGACGATCGCGGTGAACTGCCAGATCGGTCTGGACACGATGCCTCCACGCTGCGGGGATCAGACGAGCCGCAGCATCCTCGGCACAGGTGAACAGCACCGTCGAGCGACGCTGACCAGCGGATGAACGCCTGTACCCGGCGGGTCAGCGGTGTACCAGCCCGCCACCGACCTCGATCACCTGGCCGGTGACCGCACCGGAGTCGGGGCTGGCGAGGAAGCGGGCGGTGGAGACCATGTCGTCGGGGTCGAGCCGGCGCTGCACCGCCTGCCGGTGCAGGATCGCGGCGTCGACCGCGGCCTCGTCGACCGGGGCGTTCCCGGCGAGTTCTCGTTCGCCCTCGGTTCGGATCGCGCCCGGCGAGATCGCGTTGACCGTCGTGCCGTCGGGTCCGAACGCGCGGGCCAGCGAACGGGTGAGACCGACCAGTGCTGCCTTGCTCGACACGTACGACGGCCCGGACGGGCCGCCCAGGCGGACCGTGGCCGAGGTGACGTTGATGATCCGGCCGCCGCCACGGGCCCGCATCCCCGCCGCCAAGGCCTGGCTGAGCAGCATCGGGGCGGTGACGTTGACCGCGAACGTCGCCTCCCATTCGGCCAGCGGCAACTCGTCGATCCAGACGTTGGACGCCCGCGCCGCGTTGTTGACCAGTACGTCGACCGGCCCAGCCGCCTCGGCCAAGGCCAGCACCTCGGCGGGGACCGACAGGTCCGCCTCGACGATCCGGGCGTGCGCGCCGGCCGCCCGGCACCGTGCGGCGACGGTCTCTGCCTCGTCGGCGGCGGCCAGGTGGTGCAGCACCAGGGCTGTCCCGGGTGTGGCGAGACCGGTCGCGAGGGCCGCGCCGATGCCGCGTCGCGCCCCGGTGACCAGGATCGTCCGACTCATGCACTGATCCTGCGGCCGGTCCGCGGCCGCGTCAACGTCGACCGGCGGTCAGCCGGCGGCCGGGCCGGCTGAGACCGCCGCGCGGGCGGCCGCCGCGTCCGGCGCGGCCAGCGCGGCCCGGGCCAGGCGCTGACAGTCGTCCAGGGTGTGCGCGGCGAGCGCGGCCCGCACTGCCGGCACCGACCGGGCCGACATCGACAGGCTGGACACCCCGAGCCCGGTCAGCACCACAGCCAGGGCCGGGTCCGCGGCCGCCTCACCGCAGACCCCGACCGGTTTGCCGGCGGCCGCGCCGGCCTGCGCGCAGGTGGCGATCAGCTCCAGCAGGACCGGCTGCCACGGGTCGAGCAGGTCGGCCAGGTCGCCGCAGAGCCGGTCGGCGGCGAATGCGTACTGGCTCAGGTCGTTGGTCCCGATGCTGAGGAAGTCGACGTGCTGCAGCAGCGCCCCGGCCCGCAGCGCGGCAGCCGGCACCTCCACCATCACGCCTACCGTGGGTAGCCCGACGGCGCGGGCCAGCTCGACGAACTCGGCCGCCTCCGCCGGCGTGGTCACCATCGGTGCCATCACCCACACCTCGGTTCCGGTGGCCCCGGCGGCCTGTGCGATCGCGTCGAGCTGGGTGCGCAGCACCTCGGGGCGGCGCTGGGCGGTCCGTAGCCCGCGTACGCCGAGCGCCGGGTTCGGCTCTTCGCCGGCGTGCAGGAACGGCAACGGCTTGTCCGCACCGGCGTCCAGGGTCCGCAGCACCACCTTGCGGTCACCGGCGGCGGTGAACACCTTCGCGTACGCGGTGACCTGCTCGTCGTGGCCGGGCGGCTCGGCCCGGTCCAGGTAGAGCAGTTCGGTGCGGAACAGGCCGACGCCTTCCACATCGTCGATGAGGTCGGCGGCGGAGCCGACGTTGGCCAGCAGGGCCACCGAATGTCCGTCGGCAGTGCGTCCCGGGCCGCTGGTGGCGGCCAGTTCCGCCCGGCGGTGCTGTTCCCGTCGGCGGGTCTCGGCGACGGTGTCGTCGTCGACTCCGGCGGTGACGTCGCCGGTGGTGCCGTCCACGGTGACCAGGGTGCCGTCCGGCACGTCGAGAATGCCCGGGCACCGTACGATCGCCGGCAACCCGAGCGCGCGGGCCACGATGGTGGTGTGGCTGGTCGGCCCGCCGGCTGCGGTGACCAGGGCGAGCACCCGGGCCGGGTCGAGCCCGGCGGTGTCGGCCGGGGCCAGGTCCTGGGCGCTGAGGATGAACGGCACGCCCGGGTCGGGCACGCCGGGCATCGGTTCGCCCAGGCAGACCGCGACCGCCCGGTCGCGCAGGTCGTCCAGGTCGGCGACCCGTTCGGCGAGGTACCCGCCGGCGGCCGCGAACGCCGCCCGGTGCTCGGCGAGCGCGGCGTCGATGGCGTGCGGCGCGCCGGCACCGGCGGCCACGCGGGCACGTGCCGCCTCGTGCAGCACCGGGTCCTCAGCCATCATCACCTGCGCCCGCAGGATCTCCGCCGCCGTCGGGTCGGTCGCGGTGCTGGCCCGCCGGCCCAGCTCGGTGGCGACCGCCACCAGCGCGGCGACCGCCCGGTCCGCCTCGGCTGCTGGGTCGTCGACCGGCACCGGCGCGGGCAGCCTGGGTGCCTTGGCCACCCGGTGGATCGGGCCGGCGGCCAGCCCGGTGCTGACGCCGAGCCCGGTGTGCAGCTCAGCCACGACCGGCCGCCGTGGCACCGGCGCCGTCACCGCCGGGCTCGGCGTCGAGGTCGCGGGCGAGCAACGCGGCAAGCTCGTCGAGCGCGGCGTCGGCGCCGTCACCGTCGGCCTCCAGGGTTACCTCGGTGCCCTGCTTCACGCCGAGGGAGAGCACCGAGAGCATGCTGCGGGCCGGCACCGCCGGTCGGCCGGCGGTGCTGATCATCACCGGCACCGGTGCGGTTGCGGCGGCGGCGACGAACAACGCGGCGGGCCGGGCGTGCAGGCCGCTGGCGGAGCCGACGGTGACGGTACGGGTAGGCATGTCTGCCTCCTTTGTCCCTGGTGGGGTCAGGGTTCGTTGGGTTCCCGGGTCACGGGTTCGTTGGGTTCCCGGGTCAGGGCTCGATGGTGACTTTGATGGCTTCGCCGCGGGCGACCACGTCGAAGGCGTCGAGGGCACGGTCCAACGGCAGCCGGTGGGTGATCAGATCGGCGACCGGAACCGCGCCGCTGGCGATCAGGGCGAGCGCCTCGGCGTTGTGCGACGGGCTGGAGCCGTTGGCACCGACGATGGTCAGCTCCCGGTAGTGCACCAGGTTGGAGTCGCAGGCGATGACCGGCTTGTCCTTGGGTAGACCGCCGAAGAAGCTGATCCGGCCCTGCCGGGCGGTCATCTGCAGCGCCTGTTCCTGGGCGACGCCGGCGGCGGTCGCGGTGATCACCACATCGGCGCCGCGTCCGTCGGTCAACTTCTTGATCTCGTCGATCACGTCGGTTTCGGCACCGCAGACGGTGGCGTCGGGATGCACCAGCGCGGCGGCCAGATCGAGCCGCTCACGGTTGACATCGACCAGGAAGACCCGGGCGGCGCCGCGCGAGCGGGCCAGCCGTACGTGCAGGCAGCCGATCGGGCCGGAGCCCATGATGACGACGTCGTCGCCCGGGCCGACCCGGGCCAGGTTCTGCCCGTTGAGTACGCAGGCGAGCGGCTCGGCCACCGACGCCTCGGCGTAGCCGACCCCGTCCGGGATGCGGTTGAGCCCGTCGACGGCGAGCACCTTGGCCGGGACCACCATGTGCTCGGCGAACCCACCGTCGTAGTGGTAGCCCATCGACTCCTGGTTGGGGCAGACCGTCATCCGGCCGCGCCGGCACTCGCCGCAGGTGCCGCACGGGATGGCCGCGATCACCTGGATCCGGTCGCCGGCGTGCCACCCGGCGACCTCGGCGCCGACCTCGACGACCTCGCCGGCAATCTCGTGGCCCATCACCCGGGGCGGGGCGAGGTGGTGGTGACCGTAGTTGCGGATCTTGACGTCGGTGCCGCAGGTCGAACAGGCCCGGACGCGGATCAACACGTCGCCGGGGCCGGGCTGCGGCTGCGGTGCCGCCTCGATCCGGACGTCGCCGGGGGAGTGGAACCGGACGACCTTCATGTGGAGCTCTCCTCTCCTACCGGCGCGAGCAGCCGGAGCACGTCGTCGATCTCGGTGGCCTCACGCAGCTCGCGGGCCTGTTCCGGGTCGAGCAGGATCTGGGCGAGGGCGGCGAGCAACTCCACGTGGCCGTCGCCGCGCGCCGCGATCGCCACGCAGACGGTGACCGGGGATCCGGCCCAGTCCACCCCGTCGGGGAAGCGCAGCACGGCGAGCGCGTCGCGGCGTACCGCCTCCTTGCCGGCCAGGGTGCCGTGCGGGATCGCCACACCTTCCCCGACATAGGTGGAGATGGACTGCTCGCGCTGCAGCATCGCGGCGACGTACTCCTCGGTGACCGCACCGAGCTCGACCAGCACCTCGCCGCAGCGGCGCACGGCGGCGACCCGGTCGCCGGCATGTTCGTTCAGCCGGACGGCCCGGCGCTCGAGCAGAGCGCCGGGGTCCGATTGCGGTTCAACCATCGAGTTGGCCGCCCTGCTGCACCACGGCCACCAGCCGGGCGACGGCCGGGTCGCCGAGAAAGATCTGCACCGGGACGACCACCTTGCCGGGCGCGCTGACGCGGGCCCGGTCGGCGAGCCCTTGGTGGCAGACGATGACGTCGGCGTCGGCCGGAATGGAGTTGACCGGGGTGTGCTCGACGGTCACCTGCTGCTTCTTGAGCTGCTTGCGCAGCTGGCTGGCGAGCATGACGCTGCTGCCCATGCCGGCGTCGCAGGCGACGACGACCTTGTGGATGCTCTGGGCATCGATGGTGGCCATCGTCATGCCTCCGTGGCGGTCGGCCGGTGGGTACCGGCGGTCGGGGTGGCGTGGTACGCGTGCGCGGCGGCGGGCGTGTCCGGGGTGGCGGCCTGCGGACCGGTGTTCTCCTCTACCGGTTCCTTGCCCTCGCCCCGACCGAAGCCGAGCAGCACCGAGGCGACCGCGAAGGAGACCGCCGCCGAGATGATCACGCCGAGCAGGACCGGGAACCAGCCCCCTCGCGGGGTGACCGCCAGGTAGGCGAAGATGCTGCCCGGCGACGGGGTGGCAACCAGACCGGCACCGGTGACCATGAAGGTCCAGACACCGGCCGCGCCACCGGCAATCATGGCGAGGATCAGCCGCGGCTTCATCAGCACGTACGGGAAATAGATCTCGTGGATGCCGCCGAGGAAGTGGATGATGATCGCCGCCGGGGTGCTGGCGCGCAGCAGCCGGGGCCCGAACAGGAGGAAGGCGACCAGCAGGCCGAGACCCGGCCCGGGGTTCGACTCGATCATGAACAGGATGGACTTACCGTCTTCGGCGGCCTCGGCGACGCCCAGCGGTCCGAACACGCCGTGGTTGATCGCGTTGTTGAGAAACAGCACCTTGGCCGGCTCGACCAGGATCGACACGAACGGCAGCAGGCTGTGGCCGACCATCCAGTCCACTGCGGAGCCGGCGGCGTCGGTGACGGCCTGCACCACCGGGCCGATCACCCAGATACCGACCAGTGCCATGCCACCGCCGATGATGCCGGCGGAGAAGTTGTTGATCAGCATCTCGAAGCCGGCCGGAATCTTGTCCTCGACCAGGCCGTCGAAGAGCTTCAGCAGGTACGCGGTCAGCGGGCCGATGATCATCGCACCGAGGAACATCGGTACGTCGGCACCGACGATGATGCCGACCGTGGCGACCGCGCCGACCACCGCGCCGCGCTGGCCGTGCACGAGCCGGCCGCCGGTGTAGCCGATCAGGATCGGCAGCAGCGTCGAGATCATCGGCCCGACCAGTTCGGCCATGGTCGCGTTGGGGATCCATCCGGTGGGGATGAACAGCGCGGTGATCAGACCCCAGGCGATGAACGCGCCGATGTTGGGCATCACCATGCCGGCGAGGTAGCCGCCGATTCTCTGGATCGTGGCCTTTACCCCGGTGCCCTGCACCTGGGGTGTGTAGTCGGTGGCCATGGTCTGCTGCTCCTTCTATGTGCGGGGGTAGGGAGTAGGCGATCGGTCTGGGGTATCGAGGTGACGGGTCATCCTTGGGTGACGAGTTGTTGCAGGTCATCCGGTCGGGGGTGCAGTCGTACGGTGTGCCGGCGCAGGTCGGCCGGCCCCGGCATCCGGCTGCCCGGCAGGCTGACCGCCGCCGCCCCCCAGGCCAGCCCTTCGGCGAGGGCGTCCGGCCCGCTGGCACCGGCGGCGAGGAAACCGGCGAGCAGCGCGTCACCGGCGCCGACCGTGCTGCGCGGCTGGTCGACGGGGGAGTCGCCGGTGCGTACCCCGTCGGTGTCGACCAGCACGGCACCCTGCGCCCCGAGGCTGGCCAGCACGGTGCCGGCACCCCATGCGCGGACCTGTCGGGCGGCGTCGACCACGTCGCCGAGGGCGTCCAGCGGCCGCCCGACGGCCTCGGCCAGCTCCTCCTGGTTGGGTTTGACCAGATCGGCTCCGGCCTCGGCGGCGGCCCGCAGCGGTGGGCCGCTGGTGTCGACGGCGAGCCGGAGCCCGGCGTCGAGCAACTGCCGGCACAGCGCGGTGAACCCGTCCACCGGCAGCCCGGGTGGCAGACTGCCGCAGACCACCACCCAGTCGGCCTGGTGCGCGGTGTCCAGCAGCCGGGCGGTGATCGCGTCGAATTCGTCCCGGCTCAGGGTCGGACCGGGCTCGTTGACCTTGGTGACGGTGCCGTCCGGCTCGGCGAGGGTGATGTTGGACCGGGTTTGCCCGGCGATTGGCACGGCGACCACCTCGACCCCCTCGGCGGCCAGCAGCCGGACGAGTTGACCGCCCTCGTCGCCGCCGCAGGGCAGCACGGCGACCGACGGTACGCCGTTGGCCAGTAGCGCCCGGGACACGTTGACGCCCTTGCCACCGGGGTCGAGGCGGGCGCCGGTGGCCCGGATGACCTCGCCGCGGACCAGGTCGTCGATCTCGACGGCGCGGTCCAGGCTGGGGTTGAGGGTGAGCGTGAGGATCATGCCCGCACCACCCGTGGCCCGGCCGACTCCACCTCGGCGACGAGGTCCGCGTTGAGGCCGTTGTCGGTGATCAGCGTGTCGATGTCGGCGAGCCGGCCGAACCGGGCAAGGTAGTCGTTGCCGATCTTGGTGTGGTCGGCCAGCACGACCGACCGGCGGGCGGCGCCGATCATCGCCCGCTTGACCGCCGCCTCGGCCGGGTCGGGTGTGGTCAGGCCACGTTCGACGGAGCAACCGTTGGTACCGATGAAGGCCACGTCGACGTAGACGTCGGCGAGCGGGCGAAGGGCCCAGTCGTCGACGGTGGCCATCGTGCGACCGCGTACCCGACCGCCCAGCAACAGGACGTTGAGGTTGCTGCGGGCACCGAGGACGGTGGCCAGCGCCGGGGAGTTGATCACGACGGTGAGTTCCCGGTCGGCCGGCAGGATCGCGGCCAGCCGGGCGGTGGTGGTGCCGGCGTCCAGGATGATCGCGCCCTCGTGGGGCAGCTCGGCCAGCGCGGCCTTGGCGATCCGTTCCTTCTCGGTGGTCAGCACCGCGTCCCGGGCTGCGAGCGCGGGCTCGAAGCCGATCCGTTCGACCGGGATCGCACCGCCGTGCACCCGACGCAGCACGCCGGCCCGCTCGAGGGTGGTGAGATCGCGCCGGATCGTCTCGGCGGTCACGTTGAGTGACTCGGCAAGCGCGGTCACGTCGACTCGCCCGTCGGCCCGGGCCAGCCGGACGATCTCCTGCTGCCGTTCCTCGGCGTACATGTGGTTTCACCACCGTTTCGTTTTGCTTCAGGTTTGTTTACGCCCGGCTCTGTTGGATGTCAAGAGGGGTGTCGAACGAATTCGGATCTTGACCTGTCGGTTGACCTGCGGAACCGGCGGTGCCGCAACTGGGTTGGCAGGCCGCGGACGGGGATCCGCTCATCCACCGGCCGTCCGCCGGTCGCCCACCCGAACATGGCTGTCTGCCTGGCTGCGCCGACCGCAGCGAATGGGGTAGGTCGGCCCGCCGACGCAGGCCGGCCAGGGTCAGCCCGGCGGGGCCGGGCCTGACCAAGGGTCAGGCCGGGACGCCGTGACCCGGGGCCGCCGCTGCCGGGCCGGGCCTGACCAGGTCGGGTCGGGTCGCCTCCAACGCTGCCGCCACGGCGAGGACGGCGAGGTCGTCGCCCGGCCGTCCGCCGAGCTGCACCCCGATCGGCATCCCGAGGTTGTCACGCCCCCAGGGCAGACTGATCGCCGGTCCGCCGGTCACGTTGAACATCCCCACGAACGGGGAGATCGCGAAGATCTCCCGGAACAGCTCGCTGCCCGGCCGGTCGGTGTGCAGCTGCCCGAGCGGTGGCGCCGGTTGCGCGGTGGTCGGGCTGAGCAGCAGGTCCACGCCGTCGAGGACGGCAGCCAACTCACCGGCGAGTCGGCGCAGTGCCGTGGTCGCCCGGACCTGGGTACGGGCGTCGGCCCGCCGTCCCCGCTGCACCAGGTCGAGCACCGCCGGTTCCAGGGTGTCCGGCCCGGCGTACCGTCCGGTGGCGGCGCAGATATCGTCGACCGCGGCGGCCAGATGACCGGCGATGACCGCACCGAGCACCGGCCCGAGCCGGCCGGCCGGCTCCACCGGCCCGATCGGGACCACCCGGTGACCGGCGGCGGCCAGCTCGGCGGCGACGGACTCGGCGGCAGCCCGGTACGCCGGATGCACCGGGGCGCCGCCGGGTGCCTCGGTGAGCAGTCCGACCCGTAGGACCCGGCCGGGGCCCGAACCAGCCGGACCGGTCCACTGGACACCGTCCACCGGGTACGGCTCGCCAGCGGCCATCCCGCTGCTGACCGACAGCAACAACGCGGAGTCCGCGACGGTGCGGGTGATGGCGTGTTCGTGGCTGAGCCCCGACCAGTCGTCCATCCGGTACGGGCCGGCAGGGTTGCGGCCCCGCGTCGGCTTGAAGCCGATGGTGCCGCACCAGGCCGACGGGATCCGGATGGACCCGCCACTGTCGCTGGCGTGCGCCGCCGGCACCATCCCTGCGGCCACCGCTACCGCCGCGCCGCCGCTGGAACCACCGGCGGACCGGTCCGGCCGCCACGGATTGCGGGTCGGCCCGTGCAGCACCGGTTCTGTGGTGATGTTCAGCCCGAACTCCGGCGAGTTGGTCCGTCCGATGATCAGCGCTCCGGCCTGTTCCAGCCGGCGCAGCAACGTGCTCGTGCCGGCCGGTGCCAGGCCGACGGCCAGCCGGCTGCCCCGGGTCAACGGAAAGCCGGCGACCTCGGCGTGCAGATCCTTGACCAGGTACGGCAGCCCGGCCAGCGGCCCGACCGGTCGGCCACCGGCGGCGGCCAGGCGACGCAACGCCGGCCCGGAGTCGACCGCCACCACCGCGTTGAGCCCGGCGTCACGCTCCTCGATGCGGCGTACCGCTGCGTCGACGACCTCTCGAGCGGGCACCTGACCGGACCGTACGGCGGCAGTCAGCTCGGTGATCGACCCGTCCAGCAGTTCCATGCCCGCCTCCCGCTCGGTTGCCACCCGGTCGACGGGTGGTCAGTCCGCTGCCGCCTCGATCAGCTTCGCCGCCAGCAACTGCGGATCGGTGAACAGCACCTCGTGCGAACCCGGCATCTCGACCAGCCGGAATTCGCCGAGCCGCTGCGACTGGCCGGGATGCCAACGGAACTCGTCCGGCGGGAACGCGACGTCGTCGACGGCGTACAGGTAGGAACGGGGGACCGGCAGGTCGGCGAATCCGGGCAGCGCGACCGGTTCCGCGGCCCGGGCCAGCGGCTCCGGGGTCAGCCGCGCGTAGGCGACCCGGGCGGTCTGCTCGTCGGCGTCGCTGATGAACGAGCGGAACGCCCCGTACGGCAGCATCAGGGTGCCTTCCGGAGTAGCCAGGCTGGTGAAGGCGGCGGCGGCCGACGGTGGCACATGCTGGAAGACGGTGTCGCCGTCGGCGAGGACGTACGCGTTGTGGAACACCAGCCGGCGGAGCCGGTCCGGTACGGCCACCGCGACGGCCTGTACGACCGCGCCGCCGAGGCTGTGCCCGACAAGCACCACGTCGCGCAGGTCGGACCGCCGGATCAGGTCGGTGACGGCACCGGCGGTCCGGGCGAAGGTCACCGTAGGGTCGGCGTTGGTGCCGTTGCCCGGCAGGGTGGGTGTGTGGACCTCGTGTCCGGCGGCGGTGAGTACCTGCCGGACGCCGTCCCAGCAGCTGCCGTCGTGCCAGGATCCGTGGACGAGAACGAAACGCATCTCGGGTGCCTCCGTCGCGGTCGGTGGGCCTGACGGTAGGCCGGCCTGCGTACGCAGGGTTATCGCCGGCGCGCCGGATCGCTGTCGGGATCCTGCCCGCGCTGGCCGGCCGGCCCGTCGGCGCGGTGTTCGCTGCGCCACTGTGCGGGTGGTGCGCCGTACCGGGCGCGGAAGAGCGCTCCGAGATGCGACGCCGACGCGAAGCCGTATCGGTGGGCTAGCTGCGCGACCGGGACGTCGGACCCGGCGAGCGCGACAGCGCAGGCGTGCAGCCGACGCTGCCGGATCCATCGGTACGGGGTGGTGCCGCCGGCGGCGAACGCCCGGTGCAGCTGCCGGGGGGACACCGCCAGCCGGCGGGCCAGCCACGGCACCGACAACGCCGGTTCGGCCAGCGAGTGCTCGATCAGCCGCTCGGCCGCGGTGCGCAGCGCGGCCAACGGGTCGGCGTCGACGGCGACGCCGGCACCGAACAGCGTGGCGGTGATGACGGTGTCGACCATGGTCGCGACCTCCGCTCGCTGCCCGGCCCCGGCGGCCGCGGCTGCGGTCATCAGGTGTGGCAACTGCCGACACAACGCCCGGCCCACCGGACCCAACATCGCGGAGCGCACCGGTCCGTCGAGGCCGGGGTAGCGGGCCGTGACGAGTGTGCGGGGCAGGGCCACGAACAGTACGTGGGCCGGTGCTGGGTAGTCGACGTCGAACGTCTCCGGGCCGGGGACGACGACCAGCCGGTCCGGGCCGATCGGGTCGGTGCCACCCCGGTGCGTGATGGTGCCGGTGGCCCGCTGGCCGAGCAGCAGGAACACCGCATCGGCGGCGTTGGGGTCGGTGGTGTCGTGCGGTCGGCGGGAGGAGTGCAGCGCGCCGACCGCGGCGGAGATGAGCCGCAAGGATCCCAGTGGTACCTCGGTGATGCGGGCGCGGAATCGGCTTGGATCGCGGATCGTGACGGTCTGTTGCACCAAGGTGTGTCGCAGCGCGGAGTTGAACTCGTGCAGCCCGGCCGGCCCGTCGAAACCCTGGCGTCGCAGCGGCACGCGTCCCTCCCTCGGCCGGCCTGGTCGGTGCTGCTGACCTGCCGATCAGCGTACTGGTCCGGGTCCCGTCGTCACCCGAGCCGACGGCAGCGGCTCAACCGATGTTCCGATTTACGGCGAACGACACGCTTAGTCTTATTCATTCTGTTACAAAGCTTTTGTCAGTTGAGCAGCTACTTCCGGAGGCCCGTCCATGACCTCGCCAGCGGCCTGCCTCGCAGCCGAACCGACGATGCCGACCAGTCGTCCCCGCCGCTATGACCGGGTCAAGCGGGTGCTCGACGTGGTGGGCGCGGCGACCGCCCTGGTCGTCGGCGCGCCGCTGCTGGCCGGGGTCGCCCTGCTCATCCTCGTCACGCTGGGCCGGCCGGTGTTCTTCCGGCAGGTGCGGCCCGGCCGGGACGGCGAGCTCTTCGAGATGGTCAAGTTTCGCACCATGCTCGAGGTGGATCCGGCCCGCGGCCTGGTCACCGACGCCGACCGGCTAACGCCGGTCGGCCGCTGGCTGCGCGCCACCAGCCTCGACGAACTGCCCGAGTTGTGGAACGTACTGCGCGGTGAGATGAGCCTGGTCGGCCCGCGTCCCCATCTGGTGAAGTACCTGGAGATATACACACCCTCGCAGGCCCGACGGCATGAGGTGCGACCCGGTATCACCGGCCTCGCCCAGGTCCGCGGCCGCAACGAGCTGGCCTGGGAGGACAAGTTCGCCTACGACATCGAGTACGTGGACAACCGCAGCCTCCGGCTCGACCTGCGGATCATGGTCGAGACCGTCCGGGTGGTGCTGCGCCGGGAAGGGATCGCCGCGCCAGGGTCGGTCACCTGGCACGAGTTCACCGGGACCCCGACGCCGCCGGACCCCGTCGGGGCCAGCACCGTCCCGGCCGACCCGGTCCTGGCCACGGCACCCGACGGCTCGGCAGCCACCTTCCGTCGACCCCGCGGTGACCTGGCCGGCCGGTGCCGCAGTTGAGCCGGACCAGGATCCTGCTCTTCGGCTCCACCGGACTGCTGGGTCGGCAGATCCACGCTGCGCTGATGGCGGACGCGGTGGTGACCGCACCGACCCGGGCCGACTGCGATCTCGCCACGGCGGGCGTGACCGAACTCGCCCGGCTGCTCGCGGCCGTCCGGCCGGACGTCGTGGTCAACTGCGCCGGCCGCACCGTTGGTGACAATGCCGAGCTACTCCGGATCCACCTACTGGCCGTGGCCGCGCTCGCCGAGGCGATGGTCGACGTCGTGCCGGGCACCCGGCTGGTACGGCTCGGTTCCGCCGCCGAGTACGGCGTCGTGCCCAGTGGCCGCCCGGTGCGCGAGGACGACCCGGCCAACCCGGTGAGCGCGTACGGGTTCAGCCACCTGGCCGCCACCCAGTTCGGCGAGCTGGTCAGCACCGACGAACGGGTCGAGGTCGTCACGTTGCGGGTGTTCAACCCGGTTGGTCCGGGTCTGCCGGTGGACAGCGCGCTGGGGCGGGCGGCTGATCTGCTGCGCGTCGGCGGACGGTCACCGCTGGCGATGCGGCTGCTGGACACTGTGCGCGACTTCGTCGACCTACGTGACATCGCCGCTGCGGTGCGCGCCGCCGCGCTCGCCACCCACCTGCCCTACCGACTGTTCAACGTGGGCGGCGGGCGGCCGGTCGGGGTCCGGGACGCGGTCACCTGTCTGGCCCGGGCAGCTGGTCACAGCGGTGAACTCGGTTTGGGGGAGTTCTCCCCGACGGTGAGCCGGTCCGCCGCCGTTCCCTGGATGTGCGCCGACATCAGCCGCGCCCGGCAGGTGCTCGGCTGGTCACCCAGCTACGACCTGACGGACTCGGTAAAGGCGCTGCTGGCGGATTACCACGATGGTGGCCCCCACAGCCGTAGGTAGCGACTCACCATCGAGTTGGTCTGCCGCGGCACCTCGAACTGGAAGAAGTGGCCGGAACCCACCACCTGCCCGATCACCGCCTCGGGTACCAGCTCCCGCAACCGTCCGTAGTCGGCGAACGGTGCCGGGCCACCGATGTACAGCAGCCGGCGTCCCCACGCGGTCAGCGCGGCGTCGCCACCGGCCTCGACGAAGTCGGCGAGACCGTCGAGGGTGGCGGCGGCGACGGTGTCACTCGGCCGTAGCATCTGGTCGATCGCCCAGTCGATCAGCCGAGGGTCCGACTCGGGAATGAAGAACGACCGGATGATGTCGATCCGGGCCTGGCGCGGGTCCTCGCCGCGGATGGACTCCGCCAGCGCGGCCACCTGCTCCGTCGTGCCGGGCGGCACGGCCACCGACGCGTCCAACAGCAGCAGCGCCGCGACCCGGTCGCTCGCCTGCGCGGCTGCGGCCAACGACCAGACCCCGCCCATGCTGTGCCCGATCAGCACGACGTCGTCCATCTCGAGCTCGATCATCAGGTCCCGCAGGTCCGCACCGAGCTCGGGAACACTGAAGCCGCGGTCCCCGGCCGGGCTCGCGCCGTGTCCCCGCATGTCCACCGAGATGATCCGTCGCCGCCAGCTGGCCAGACGGGCGGCGAGGGGCTTCATGAACCGGTGGTTGCAGCACCACCCATGCACGAGCAGTACATCCTGTCGGCCGCGGCCGGTCTGCCAGTAGCGCATCCCGGCGGTCGTGCGGTCGTGACTCATGTCGTTGGCCTCCTTCGCTTCGGCGCATGCCGCGCCCTCGATACGGCCTGTAATCATTGTGCCTCATCTGGTTACTTTCGGCATCCGTGGTCTACGGCCCGTCTCCTGTCGGTCACGGATCACCCGCACTGGGTGATCCCCTGCGGGTGGTAGACGGGTCATGCTGGCACCCAGGTGGACCGACCGAGGACGACTGAGGGGAGCGGCGATGACCGACGTGATCGGTCGGTTCTTCGACGGTCTCCAGACGCGCGGCGACGGTCGACTGCCGCCCCCGGCCAGTGGCACGATCCGGTTCAACCTCACCACCCCGGACGGCGGTGTCCGCAGCTGGTCGGTTACCTATCATGACGGGCATGCCGTGCTCGAGCGTGACCCGAAGCGGGTCGACTGCACCATCGACACCTCGGTGGAGACCTTCCAGGCACTGATCGACGGCCGGGAGAACACCATCTCGTTGCTGCTGCGCAACGGCGTGTCGGTCCGGGGCGATCTGCCGCTGTTCCTGACCTTCCGCCGCCTGCTGCCGCTGCACGCGGACAGCGCCGGGGCGGAGTCGAGGGCCCGGCCGGTCGCCGAGCCGGTCGGCGCTCGGTCGGCCACCGCGAAGCCGGTCAGCATCCTCTACGGAAACATGTTCATGGTCAGCGACCGGCGGGGCGACATCGAACCGGTGCCATCCGCACCGTTCGGCTTGTTCTTCTACGACACCCGCTTCCTGTCCTACTGGCGGCTGACCGTCGACGGGCAACGGATGAACACGCTGTCCATCGACGACCTGCAGTACTTCGAGTCGCGGTTCTTCCAGGTGCCGGGAGAGCCGACGCACTACGTGGACGCCACCATCTCGGTGTTCCGGCACCGCTGGATCGGCGACGCGTTAACCGAGCAGATAGCCGTGTTCAACCACCGGGAGGAGCCCGTCCAGCTGAGCCTGCGCATCGACGCGGCGGCCGACTTCGCCGAGGTGCTGGAGGTCAAGGAGGGTTACCACACCGAACGCGAGATCGCGGTTACGGCCGAGCCGGACGCGCTGCGGTTCCGCTACGAGCGGGGCACCTATTTCCGTGAGACGATCCTGTCCAGCAGCGTGCCGGCCCGCATCGATCCCGGTGGCTTGACCTTCGAGCTGGCCCTCGACGCCCACGACACCTGGTACACCGATCTGACGGTGAAGACCTTCGTCCGTGGGGCCGGAAACCGCGATCTGCGCGAGAGTCTGCGCAGCTACGCCGAGCGGCCCAAGCCCGAGGTGCAACGGGAACTCGACCAGTGGATGGCCAGTGCGCCGAAACTGACCTGTGACCATGAACCGTTACGGGAGGCGTACCAGCAGAGCGTCGTCGACCTGGCGGCGCTGCGCTACAAGGGGGTCAACTTCCGTGACATGCTGCCGGCGGCGGGCATGCCCTGGTTCATGACGTTTTTCGGCCGGGACAGCCTGATCAGCTGCCTGCAGACGCTACCGTTCCTGCCCACCACCACGATTCCCGCGTTGGCGATCATGGCGCTGGCACAGGGTACCCGCGAGGATCCGTTCCGGGCCGAACAGCCCGGCAAGATCCCCCAGGAGAGCCGGTACGCCGAGTCCGCGCTGTTCAACGAGGTCTCGCACGCCGCCGACTTCTCCGCCGCGGACACCACACCCCTGTTCATTGTGCTTCTCGACGAGTACGAACGGTGGACCGGTGACACCGCACTGGTGCGCGACATGGAGTTTCAGGCCCGCGCGGCACTGGACTGGATCGACCGGCACGCAGACCTCGTCGGCACCGGCTACGTCTGGTATGGGCCCCGGCCGACCCGGACCGGGCTGTTGAACCAGAGCTGGAAGTGCTCACCCGGTGCGATCAGCTTCCACGATGGGCGGGAGGCAACCTTCCCGCAGGCGACCTGCGAGATTCAGGGCTACGTGTACGACGCGCGGATGCGTGGTGCCCGGCTGGCCAGGATCTGCTGGGGCGACCACGCCTTCGCCGACCAGCTCGAGAAGCAGGCGACCGAGCTGCGAGACCGGTTCAACCGGGATTTCTGGCTTGCCGACCGCGGCTACTACGCCCACGCGCTGCAGGCCGACGGCAGTCCGGTCGACGCGCTCACCTCCAACATCGGGCACCTACTGTGGAGCGGCATCGCCGAACCCACCAAGGCGCGGTCGGTCGTGCGGCACCTGATGGGTCCGCAACTGTTCGGCGGCTGGGGGATCCGCACCCTCGCCACTGGGGCGCGGCGGTTCAACCCGGTCGGCTACCACACCGGTTCGGTCTGGCCGTTCGACAACTCCCTGATCGCCTGGGGACTGTGGCGGTACGGCTACCGGGAGGAGGCGGCCCGGGTGGCCGGGGCGGTGCTGGAGGCGTCGCAGTACTTCGGGGCCCGGCTGCCCGAGTGCTTCGCCGGCTACGACCGGTCGTTGACCAAGTACCCCGTCCCGTACTCCGCCGCGGGCAGCCCGCATGCCACCTCGGCCGGCGCGACGCTGCTGTTCCTGCGGGTGCTGCTCGGTCTCGACCCCTACGACGGGGATCTGATCATCGACCCGGCCGTTCCGGAGGGGATGGGCCACATCGAGCTGCACGACATCCCGGGATGCTGGGGGATGCTGGATGCGCTGGGCCGGGGCCGGCGGGACCTCGCCCGGCCGCGTCGCCGCACCCGCCGCCCCGGTGACCCGCTGCGGGCGGCGCTGTGACCTCGCCGTCTGTCACCGCTACCACGACTTGGCGCAACTGGTCCGGTGGGTTGACCTTCGAGCCGGCCACGGTGGCCCGGCCGGAGTCGGTCGCCGCGCTGTGCCGCGTCCTGCGCGCCGCCGCCGAGCAGGCGGTGACGGTACGGCCGGTTGGCGCCGGGCATTCGTCCGCGCCGCTCGTGCAGACCGGGGACATCCTGCTGAGCCTGGACCGGCTGCCCGCCGGGGTACTCGAACCGCCGCACAACCGGCAGATCTGGGTCGGTGCCGGCACCCGGCTGCACGACCTGGGCCGTCAGCTGCGCCACCACGGACTCGCGATGCCGAACCTCGGCGACGTCGACACCCAGGCGTTCGCCGGTGCCGTCTCGACCGGCACCCACGGCAGCGGCCTCGGCCTGCCGAACTTGTCCGCCCAGGTGACCGGGGTCCGACTGGTCACCGCGGCCGGACAACCGGTGCAGATCGACGCCGACGGCGACCCCGACCTGTTGCCGGCTGCCCAGGTGTCGCTCGGCGTGCTGGGTGTGTTCACCGCGTTGCGGACCCGGCTGGTCCCCGCGTTCCAGGCCCGGCGGCGGGAGTGGGGCCTGCCGGTGGAGGCGTGCCTGACCACGTTCGACGAGCTGCTGAAGGTCAACCGCAACGTCGACTTCTACTGGTATCCGCGGCGTGACGACGCGCACCTGCGGACGGTGAACCCGATTACCGACGATCCCGGCCCGGACACGCTGCCCGGCAGCGGCTGCACCGAGGAACGGACCGGCTCCAGCGACGCCGCGCTGATCAAGCGGCGGTCCCTGCGTTTCCACGAGATCGAGTACTTCGTTCCGGCCGCGGCCGGTCCGGCCTGCTTCCGAGAGGTCCGGCACCGGATCCGGACCCGGCACCGGCAGCACGCCGCCTGGCGGGTCCTCTACCGCTATGTGGCCGCCGACCAGGCGTTCCTCAGCCCGGCGTACGGTCGGGACAGCATCACCATCTCGGTGCACCAGAACGCGACGCTGCCGTACCGCGAGTTCTTCGCCGACATGGAACCGATCTTCCTGGCCCATGATGGGCGGCCGCACTGGGCGAAGATCCACGGGCTGGAAGGCCGGGACCTGCTTGCCCGCTACCCGCAGGCGGACCGGTTCCTCGCCGTCCGTGAGCGACTCGATCCCGACGGGCGGTTCCTCACCGACTACCTGCGTCGGCTGCTGAGCCTGTGACCGAGCTGCTCGGCTGCTGGTGGGGCCGGTGACCTGGCTCGCAGGTCCGGCCCCATCCGGCGGGCCTAAGATTGCCCCGTCCCGCAACCGGGTAGCAGGGGCACCGTCCGCCGCATCGACGGGCCACAAACCCGCCGCGCCACGGGCGGGCAGGAACTGGAGTGGGGTAGCTGACTGTTGGCGCTCCGGGCATCTATGGCGCTCTTGAAGCTGCTATGATGCTCGCGTGAACCTCAAGGAGTGGGCAGCGTCGACCGGCATCGCGTACATCACCGCTCGGCGACAGTACGCAGCCGGGACGCTGCCTGTTCCCACCTACCGGATCGGTCGACTGATCATGGTCGGTGAGCCGGTCACCGGCACGTCGGCCGAGACGGGGCAGACCGTGGTGTACGCCCGGGTGTCCTCAGCCGATCAGAAATCCGACCTGGACCGGCAAGTCGCCCGGGTCACCGTGTGGGCCACCGGGCGGAAACTCGGCGTCGACCGGGTGGTGACCGAGGTTGGATCCGCGTTGAACGGGCACCGCAAGAAGTTCCTCGCGCTGCTGCGCGACCCGAAGGTGGCAACGATCGTGGTTGAGCATCGGGACCGGTTCGCCCGGTTCGGGGCCGAGTACGTTGAGGCGGCGCTGGCCGCGCAGGGCCGCCGACTGCTGGTGGTCGACCCGGCTGAGGTCGACGATGATCTGGTCCGCGACGTGACGGAGATCCTGACGTCGTTGTGCGCCCGCCTGTACGGGCGTCGCGCTGGCGCGAACCGTGCCCGCCGGGCGGTCGAAGCCGCCACCGAGAGTGGCCCGGCGTGAAAGCGATCCAGGCGTACCGGTTCGCCCTCGACCTCACCTCGCGCCAGGAACGCGACGTCCTTGCACACGCTGGGGCCGCCCGGCTCGCCCACAACTGGGCGCTCGCGAAGGTCAAGGCGGTCATGGACCAGCGCATCGCCGAACGCTCCTACGGCGTACCAGACGAGTTGCTGACGCCGTCACTGTCCTGGTCGCTGGCCGGTCTTCGGAAGGCATGGAACGCCGCGAAGCCCGAAGTCGCGCCGTGGTGGGGTGAGGTGTCGAAGGAGGCGTTCAACACCGGCCTCGACGCGCTCGCTCGCGGGTTGAAGAACTGGACTGACTCCCGCAGCGGGAAACGCGCCGGTCGGCCGTCGGGTTTCCCCCGGTTCAAGTCCCGCCGCCGTACCACGCCCAGCGTACGGTTCACCACCGGGGCGATCCGGGTCGAACCGGACCGGATGCACGTGGTGCTACCCCGGCTGGGCCGGTTGAAGTTGCACGAGTCCGCCCGCAAGCTCGCCCGCCGTATTGAAGCCGGCACCGCCCGGATCATGTCCGCGACAGTGCGTCGTGATGGCGGACGGTGGCATGTGTCGTTCACCGTCGAGGTCGAACGCGCCGAACGCAGCCCGGCCCGACCCGGCTCGGTGGTTGGTGTGGACGTCGGTATCCGGCATCTCGCGGTGCTGTCCACCGGCGAGTTGGTCGACAACCCGCGCCACCTCGTGGCCGCGCGGCAACGGATGCATGCGCTCGGCCGGACGCTGTCGCGCAAGCAGGGCCCGGACCGGCGTACCGGACGACGTCCCTCGAAGCGGTGGGAACGGGCCGCGAGCCGGCTCGGTCGCGCTCACGCCCGGGTCGCTCATCTGCGCCGTGACGGGCTGCACAAGCTCACCACCCGGCTCGCCACGACGTACGGCACCGTTGTGGTGGAAGACCTCAACGTCACCGGCATGCTGCGCAACCGGCGGTTGGCCCGGCACGTCGCCGACGCCGGATTCGCGGAGATCCGCCGCCAGTTGGCGTACAGGACCGGACGGAACGGCGGCCGGCTTGTGGTGGCCGACCGCTGGTACCCGTCCAGTAAGACCTGCTCGGGCTGTGGCACGGTGAAAACCAAGCTGGCCCTGTCCGAGCGTGAATACCGGTGTGAGGCGTGCGGTCTAGTCATCGACCGTGACCGCAACGCCGCTGTGAACCTGGCCGCCCTTGCGGCGGCAACCGCCGGGAGTGGCCCGGTGGCAGCACGTGGAGCCGACCAGAAGACCCGCACACGCGGGCAGGTGGCCGTGAAGCGTGAACCCGGCACCGCTCAAGCGGATCAGACCGGACCGTCCTACCGCAAGGCAGGACTACCAACCGTGCGCTCACTAAAGCCCACTGAGAGGTAACGGAGCCGTGCAACCGACCGTAGCCAGCAACGAACCGTCCACCGACCGGCCGGCGGACGTGCCGGACGGCACGCCACCGGGGACGTCGCGTCGGGCGTTGGCCGCCGTCGCCGTCGTCGCCGCCCTGCTGGTGGCGGCGACGATCGTGGCGGTGGTGGTGAACGCAGTGGGCTCACGCCCGGTTACCGACGGCGACGTGGCGTGGACGGTGCAGACACCACGCGAGGGGCGGTCCGAGGCGCGGCTGGAGATTCCCGACGGTGCGCCAGAGATTCGGGTGGTGGCCGCTGATCTCGGTGATCAGCTGCTGCGGGCGGAGACTCCGGTCGGCGGTGCGGCGGCGCCGGAGGTGACCACCTCCGACGGCGTGGTCCGGGTCGGACTGACCGATACCGGGTACAACGGTTCCGGCGAGCTGCGCGTCACCGTCCACAGCGATCTGCTCTGGTCGGTCCGGGTGGCGGGCGGGGCAACCCGCACCCGGGTCGATCTGACCGGAGCCCGAGTCTCCCACGTGGACGTCGCGGGCGGTGCCAGCGCATTGGACCTGGCGCTGCCGGAGCCGTCCGGCACGGTCGACGTCCGGATGTCCGGCGGGGTCAGTACCTGGCGGATCGAGTTGCCGCAGCAAACGCCGGTGCGGATCCGGCTGGGCTCCGGGGCGGGCAGCGTCGACCTGGACGGCGAGCGGAGCGACGGGGTCGCCGGCGGCGAGACGGTGGCCTCGACGGACTGGGAGGAGGCCACCGACCGCTACGATGTCGATGCCGTCGCCGGGGTCGCCGACCTCACGGTGACCCGACGGTAACCAGTTGCTGTGACGTTCACCGCGGCGCCGAGTCGGTGGGTGGTGCTGACCGGCTCAGCGCCGCGTCGGAAGGTCCTGTCGCTCCGCGGCATGCGCGCCGAGCGTCGGTGCGCCGCCGTGCAGGAGCGCCTCAGCGGTGCGGACGGCGGCCTCGGGGGCCTCCTCCGGCGCGGGGAACGCCGGCAGGTGCCGGTCGGCCCGGCCGGCGAACAGCGCCACCTCGTAGGCTACCGAGTCCATGTCGGAGCCGGCGTCGAAGACGGCCGCGATGATCGCACCGCCGGGTGTCGCGGCGATGAACAGGAACGCCGTACCCATCTGGACGACGATCTGCCGGACCCGGCCGGTGTCGGCATGCTGACCGACCGCGACGGCGAGGGCGCGTAGACCCGCCACCAGGCCGGACAACTGCTCGCCCAGCTCGTGGTCGACCCCTTTGGACCAGGCCAGGAGGATTCCGTCGGGGGAGAGTGCCACCGCCTGTTGCGCCTGCGGCACCCGGTCCACCAGGTCGTCCAGCAGCCGGGAGACGTCACCAGTGGTGACCACGGGGTATGCCATGGAGGGTCTCTCTTTCGGTCGGTGCGCGTTGCCGGCCAAACAGTACCCTCGGCCCGACCCGTCAGTGCGTAACGGCACGAATCACCGGAATAGATTTCTGATCCACGGTGGAGGCGCGGGCAGCGCCTGCGGCGAGTGGGACGACGAGCGGGGTGCCGCTCACCGGATCCTCGATGACCAGCACCCGCAGCCCGAACACCTCCCGGACCAGTTCGGGAGTCAGGATCTCTGCCGGGGCGCCGCTGGCCAGCACCTGTCCGTCCTTCATCGCGACCAGGTGCCGGGCGTAGCGCGCGGCGAGGTTGAGATCGTGCAGCACCATCACCACGGTGCGGCCACCCTCCCGGTGCAGTCGGTCCACCAGTTCGAGTACGTCGATCTGGTGTGCCAGGTCGAGATAGGTGGTCGGCTCGTCGAGCAGCAGGATGTCGGTGCCCTGGGCGAGTGCCATCGAGATCCAGGCCCGTTGCCGCTGACCGCCGGAGAGCGTGTCCACCGGACGTTCGGCCAGATCGGTGAGGTCGGTCCAGGCCAGTGCCTGGGCGACGACCTCTTCATCGGCCCGGGACCACTGGCGCAGCCAGGTCTGATGCGGCTGGCGGCCGCGTGCGACCAGATCGGCCACGGTGAGCCCGTCCGGCGCGGTCGGAGCCTGCGGCAGGATGCCGAGTCGGCGGGCGACCTCCCGGGTCGGCAACCGCTGGATCCGCTCGCCGTCGAGGAGTACCTCCCCGGCGGTGGGCCGCAGCAGCCGGCCGAGGGCGCGGAGCAGGGTCGATTTGCCGCAGCCGTTCGGCCCGACGATCGCGGTGACCGATCCGTCGACGATGTCCAGGTCCAGCTGCGGGACAACCACCTGGTGGCCGTACCCGAGCCGCAGCGCCCGGGCCCGTAGCCGGGGTGAGTTCCCGGTAGGTCGGGTGTCCCGCGGTCCGGGTCCGGACGCAGTCACCGGCAGTTCTGCGAGGTTGGTCATGGGTTGCTCCTCGGCGTCGGTCGGCGTCCCGCGTTTCATGAAGGGTAGCCTTACCGAAGCTCCGGTTCCACATCAAGGCCTGGTGTCGAGTCTCCGCCGGCTAGGTACTCTCGGTAGTGGCCCGTCGAGTTTCCGTGACGTGCAATGGCCTGAACTGGGCATCTGTTTCCGGTTTTCGACTACTCGAGGTGACCTTCGTTGGTCGACGAGCTCCGTTCGCTGGCTTGGCCGCACCCTTGACTCCCTCTCGTGGTGCCCAGTAGCGTCTCAGAATAAGAACCTAGAACCACATTATGAGTCGCAATGAACTGGGGACAGCCATGAGATTGCGTACCTTGCGGGTGGTCGGCGCCGCGCTGCTGATCACTGCCGTCGCCGCGGCCTGTGCGGAGAACCAGGACCCGGGCGGTGAACCTGGCACACCGGCCGAGACGACGACCATCGACTTCGGGGTCGGCGTCGATCCCGCGTACTCGCCGATCTACCTGGCCGATCAGCAGGACCTGTTCGCCGAGGCCGGGCTCGACGTCACCGTGACGCAGTACCAGGAAGGCACCGGTGGCCTCGACGCGATCCTCGCCCGCGAGGGTCAGGTCACCGCGAGTACCGAATCGAGCCTGCTCAACCGGGCCACCCGGGGAGACGTGAAGGGCATCGCGGTCTTCTCCCAGTCGCCGGACTTCATCAAGCTCGTGGTCCGCGACGAGATCGGCGAGGTCGCGGACATCTCCCGCTACGGCGTGGTGACCGGAACGGTCAACGAGTACGCCACGAACAAGATTCTCGACAGCTACGACATCAGCCGGGACGCCGTCGAATTCGTCACCTCCTCGCCGGCGGAGATGCCGGCACTGCTGCAGCGCGGTGACATCGACGGCTTCATCATGTGGGAGCCGTGGCCCTCGCGCGGTGTCGATGGCGGCGGCAAGATCCTGCTCACCAGCGGTGACGTCGGCTACGTCTACAACCTGATCATCGGGGTGGACGGAGCCTGGTACGAGGCCAACCAGGAGGCCGCCGCCACTCTGGTGGACACCATCGGCGAGGCATGTGAGCAGATCACCGCAGATCCGCAGGTCGCCGGTACCGCGACCGAGAACGCCATCGAGGTGCCCGCGGCTGAGGCTGTCGACCTGCTCGACGGCGTGCAGTGCCAGGTCCGTGACTTCACCGACGAGGACCTGCAGCGCTACGCCGAGATCGCCCAGTTCCAGCAGGACAGCGGCATCGTGTCCGACCCGGCCGACCCGGCCGAGGTGATGATCCGGGGCGTGGCGTGACCGGGCGGACCGCCACCTCCGCCGGACGGGGACCGGATTCCGGCCCCCGTCCGGCGGGCTCCCCGGTGCAGGTCCGCGACGTCGACATCCGCTTCGACGACTTCGAGGCGGTCGCCGGGGCGACGCTCGACATCGCCGGTGGGGAGTTCGTCTGCCTGCTCGGCCCCAGCGGCTGCGGCAAATCGACCCTGTTGAATGCAATCGCCGGGTTCGTCCGGCCGGCCGCCGGGCAGGTGCTGTGCGCGGGCGAGCCGGTCACCGGCCCGGACGTCAGCCGGGGCGTGGTGTTCCAAAGCGCAGAGGCCTTGTTCCCGTGGCTGACCGTACGCCAGAACGTCGCGTTCGGCCCCCGGATGCGGGGTGTGCCGCGTGGCCAGCGGGCCGGGATCGTCGACCGCTACCTGACCATGGTCGGCCTCAGCCACAGCGGCGACCGATTCCCCAGCCAACTCTCCGGCGGCATGCGTCAGCGGGCCCAGCTCGCCCGGGTGCTGGCCAACGAGCCGTCGGTGGTGTTGATGGACGAGCCGTTCGGCGCGCTGGACGCCCAGACCCGGCTGGTCATGCAGGCCGAACTCGACCGCATCTGGCGCCAGTCCCGGCCCACCATCCTGTTCGTCACCCACGACATCGGCGAAGCGATCCTGCTCGCCGACCGGATCGTCACCATGACCGCTGGCCCGGCGGCCCGGATCAAGCAGGTGTACCCGGTGGACCTGCCACGGCCGCGGGAACTGACCGATCCGGCCGCCGCCGGGCTGTTCCGCGAACTGCGCGAGGACATCGGCACCGAGGTCGCCCAGACCCTGCGCGCCCAGGGTCTGGACGACGGGCACGGTCTGAACGGAGGTGGCGGCTGATGGCCGTCGACGTGCAACGTCCACCGGCCGCCCGGGCGGCCGGGTTTCGCCCACGCCGCTTCGCTGGCCGGCGTCGACACACCCGTGTCGTGCTGTCGGTGCTGTCGGTGCTGCTCGGCCTGCTCATCTGGGACCTGGTCAGCCGCAACTACACCGCGTTCTTCCTGCCCTCACCCCGGTTGACCTGGCAGGGGGCGGTGGAGCTGGCGACCAACGGGACGCTGTGGGACTCCGTCTGGGCGTCCAGCCAGCGCATCCTCAGCGGCTGGGGGCTGGGCGTACTGATCGGGGTGCCGGTCGGGTTGCTGATGGGCCGCAGCCGGCTACTGCGGCTGATGCTCGACCCGTACATCCAGTTCTTCCGGTTCGTGCCGCCGATCGCCTTCGTCACCCTGGCGATCATCTGGCTCGGTCCGGGTGAGGCCTCGAAGATCGCGTTGATCTTCTACACCACGGTCTTCATCGTTGCGCTGAACACCCTGGCGGGGGTGCTCGCCGTCGACGAGTTGAAACTGCGGGCGGCGCGGGCGCTGGGCGCCGGGCCGGTCCGCACCCTGGCCTCGGTGATCCTGCCGGCCACGGTGCCGTACGCCGTCACCGGCGCCCGGCTGGCGATGGGCAACTCGTTCCTCACCATCGTCTCCGCGGAGATCGTCGCGGCGCAGAGCGGCCTCGGTTCGCTGATCTGGACCGCCCGCAACTACGCCAAGACCGAATGGGTGTTCGTCGGCATCATCGCTCTCGGCCTGCTCGGCTACCTGTTCGACTGGGTGCTGCGCACAGTCGCCCGCGCCAGCCTGCGCCGCTACGGCGTCACCTTCTGACCGGTTCGGGCTCCCGGCACTGGTCGACGCAATCAGCACCCCGTACCGGTGACGTGACCCCATCTGACCGAAAGGTTCCCTCATGCTGTGCATCGGCGTCGACATCGGCGGAACGTTCACCGATGTCATCGTGTACGAACCGGCCACCGGCCGGCTCGCCGAGGCCAAGACACTGTCCACCCCGGCGGACCCGGCGGCGGCGATCCTCGACGGCCTGACCAAGCTCGACGTCCGACTGTCGGACGTCGAGCGGTTCGTACACGGCACCACCAGGGTCACCAACGCCCTGCTGGAAGGTGACGGCGAACCGGTCGCGGTACTCACCACCGAAGGCTTCCGGGACGTACTGGAAATGGGTTTGGGCCACCGTCCCCGCCTGTACAGCGTCAAGGAGACCGCCCGCCCGGCGCTCACCCCACGTCGGATGCGGCACACCGTCCGGGAACGGGTGACCGCCGCCGGCGACGTCGCCGTCCCGCTGGACCTGGCCGGACTCGACGAGGTGACCGACCGGCTGGCCGCCGGTGGGGCCACCGCGGTGGCGATCTGCTTCCTGCACTCGTACCGCAACCCGGGGCACGAGCGGGCCGCCGCCGACCGGATCAGCCGTCGGCACCCGCACCTGTCGTGCAGCATCTCCGCCGAGGTGGTCCCGGAACACGGCGAGTACGAGCGGTTCGCCACCACTGTGCTCAACGCCAGCGTCCGAGGCCCGGTCAGCGAGTACCTGTCGGGCCTCGGCTCGACCCTCGCGGGCAGCGGCTACCGCCACCCGTTGGCGATCATGACCAGCAGCGGCGGCGTGGTCTCCACCGACCAGGCCGGCCGGCTGCCGATCAACCTCGCGCTGTCCGGTCCGGCCGGCGGCGTGGCGGCCAGCGCGTACGTCGCCGGGCTGGCCGGCTTCGACAACGTCATCACCTGCGACATCGGCGGTACGAGTACGGACGTCTGCCTGATCAAGGGCGGCGTGCCGCTGATGACCAACCACGGCACCATCGCCGGGCACCCGAACCGGACCTTCCAGATCGAGATCAACACGATCGGTGCCGGTGGTGGCTCGATCGCCTGGCGTGACCGGGGTGGCGAGCTGCGCGTCGGCCCGCGCAGCGCCGGCTCCGATCCCGGTCCGGCCTGCTACGGCCGGGGCGGCGCGGAACCGACGACCACCGACGCCCACCTGGTGGTCGGCCATCTCGACCCGCACGGGCGGCTGGGCGGCGAGGTCACCCCGCGGCTCGACGAGGCTCGTGCCGCACTCGGGCGGCTGGCCGCCGAACTCGGCGACGGCCTGACCGAGACCGAACTCGCGTACGGCATCCTTCGCCTGGCCACGGTCAAGATGACCAGCGCGATCAAGGAGATCTCGGTGGCCCGCGGCCACGACCCGCGGGAGTTCGTGCTGATGCCGTTCGGCGGCGCCGGACCGATGCACGCCACCGCACTCGCCGACGAGCTGGGTATCCCGCGGGTACTGGTCCCACCGGTACCGGGGAACTTCTCGGCGCTCGGCTTCGTCGCCGCCCGGGCCCGTCACGACTACGTCCGTACCGCGCTGGTCCCCGCCGACTCCGCCGGCCTGGCGAGTGCCCGCGCGCTGGTCGATGAGCTGAAGGCGGCCGCCCGCGACCAGCTCAAGGCCGAGGACGCGGTGGAGGCCGACCAGGTCACCTTCCGGCTGTCGCTGGGGATGCGTTTCCGTGGCCAGAGCTTCGACCTGGCCGTGCCGATGGACGAGCTGCCCGACGAACCCGCCGATCTGATCCGCGCCTTCCACGCCGCCTACCAGGAGCGGTACGCCTACCTTCGTTCGGAGCACCCGGCCGAGATCGTGAACTGCCGGCTCACCGCGTTCGGGCCACAGCCCGCCGTCACCTTCGCCGCCCCACCTGACGGCCCGGCACCCGAGCCCACCACCGTGCCAGTGTGGGGGCCGGACGGCTGGACCGACGCCGCCGTCTGGCAGCGGGGCGAGCTGACCGCCGGCGTACGGATCAGCGGGCCGGCGGTCGTCCGGGAAAGCGGAAGTACCACAGTGGTCGGCGCCGGCTGGTGGGGGCGGGTGGATCCGCACGGGAACCTGCTGCTGGAGCGCGCCTGATGGCCCTCGTCGATCCGCCGGCGTACGACGCCGTACTGCTGCGTCAGGCCCGGCACCAGCCGGACCGGCCGCTGTTCGCCGTCGCCGGCCGGCCCGTCGTCACCGCCGGCGAGTACGCGGCGCTCGCCGGCCGGACCGCCGGCGTGCTCGCCGCAGCCGGTGTCGGCCGCGGCGACCGGATCGCCGTCTGGGCCGAGAACAGCATCGCCTGGCTGGTGCTGCTCGCCGCCGCGGCGTGGCGCGGAGCGGCCCTGGTCACCCTGCACCCCGCCGCGACGGAATCGGAGCTAGCCGCCGCATTGCGTCGGACCCGGCCGGTCCGGCTGTTCGCCGCGCGAGAAATCCGGGACCGCGACGTGACGTCGTGCGCCCGGCGCGCAGCGACCGGGCCGGTCACCTTTCTGCCGGCGGACCAGGCCGGCGACGCCCTCGCCGGCCTGCCCGGTTGGGCCGGACCCCCGCCGGATCCGGTCAGCGACCCCGACTCCCCGCTGAACGTCCAGTTCACCTCGGGATCGACAGGCACCCCGAAGATGGTCGTCCTGACCGGGCGGAATCTGGTCCGCAACGCGACCTGGACGGCCCAGGCCGCCGGGATCGGCTCCGCCGATCGGATCTGCTGTCCGCTACCGTTCGCCCACGCGGCCGGCCTCAGCAGCGGCGTGGTGCTGGCGGCGGTCACCGGGGCGCAGCTGTTCCCGGTGCCGCGGTTTCGTCCCGACGACGTGCTCGACGTCGTGCACCGGCACCGGTGCACGGTCGTGCAACTGGTGCCGACGATGGCGACCATGCTCGCCGAACGACTCGACGAACAGCCGGGGCGGTGGGACCTGGCCGCGCTGCGCCTGGGCTTCCTCGGCGGTGCCAACTGCCCACCGGCCCTGCGCACGCGGGTACGCGACACGCTGCGGCTGCGGCGGTTGGCGGTCGTCTACGGGCAGACCGAGGCCGGTCCGACCATCAGCGTCGACCCCGACGACGGCAGTTGCCCGCCGGACGGCTCCACCGTCGGACGGGTACTCCCCGGGTTGCAGGCCCGGATCGTCGCGGTGGACGCCGACGGGTCGCCCCGGCCGCTGCCCGCCGGAGCAGAGGGTGAACTGCAGGTCCGTGGCGAGTCGGTGAGCCCCGGCTATCTCGACGATCCGGCGGCGAACCGGACGGCGTACGACCCGCAGGGCTGGCTGCGCACCGGCGACCTGGCCCGGCTCGCCGCCGACGGCACCCTGACCCTGACCGGCCGGGTGAAGGACCTGATCATCCGGGGCGGGGAGAACGTCAGCCCGGCCGAGGTCGAGGCGGTCCTGCTGACCTGCGAGGGCGTCGCGCAGGCGTGCGTCGTCGGGGTCGCGTCCCCACGCTGGGGCGAGGAGGTGGTCGCGGTGGTGGTCGCCGCCCCCGGGGCGACCCCGCGCCGCGCCGAACTCGCCGCGGCTGCCGCCGGCAGCCTGTCCCGGCACAAGGTGCCGACCGACTGGCACCTCGTGACCGAACTGCCGCTGCTGCCGTCGGGCAAGGTGGACCGGCGGGCGGTCACCGCGATGATCGACGGAGCGGCACGGTGAATCCAATCAGTTCCTGCTTCCTCGACTCGTTGACGGTGACCAGCTTCTTCGGCAACGCCGAGATGCGTGGGGTGTTCAACGACCGGCAGCTGATGCAGGCGTGGCTCGACGTGGAAGCGGCACTCGCTGGCGCCCAGGCCGACACGGGCGTCATCCCGGCCGGTGCGGCGGCGCAGATCGCCGCCGCCGCCCGGGTCGAGTCGCTGGACCTGGCCGCGGTGGCCGCCGACGCCGCCGACACCGTGCATCCGCTGGTGCCACTGGTACGGGCCCTGACCAGGGCGGCCGGCGACGGCGGCCGCTACGTCCATCTCGGCGCCACCACCCAGGACGTCATGGACACCGGGTTCGTGCTGCGCGCCCGAGCCGGACTGGACATCGTCAGCCGGCAGATCGACGAACTGGTCCGCGTACTGCGCCGGCTCGCCCTGCGGCACCGGGACACGGCGATGGCCGCCCGCACCCACGGGCAGCAGGCCCTGCCGACCACGTTCGGATTGCGCTGCGCGGTCTGGCAGAGCGAACTGCAGCGCCACCGGGAGCGGCTGGCCCAGCTCCGGCCCCGACTGCTGGTGGTCAGCATGGGCGGGGCAGCCGGCACCATGGCCGGCTACGGGCCACGGGCCTTCGACATCGAACGCGCCGTCGCCGACCGGCTTGGGCTGGGCGTTGCCCCGACCCCCTGGCACGCCACCCCGGACCGGGTGGTGGAGTGCCTCACCCTGCTCGGGCTGATCGCCTCCACGGCCGAGAAGCTGGCCCGCGAGGTGTACTTCCTCGGCCGTACCGAGATCGGCGAGGCACACGAGCCGCAGCGCGATACCCAGGTCGGCAGCAGCACGATGCCGCACAAGCGCAACCCGATCCGCTGCGAAGCGGTCATCGCCGCGGCCGGCACGGTCCGTGCACAGGTGCCGCTGGCGATGCAGACGATGGTGTCCCAGGACGACCGGGACATGGGCGTCGGGATGGCGCTGTGGAAGCTGGTGCCGGAGTGTTTCATCCTCGTCGGCGGTGCGCTGCAGCGCCTCAACGAGGTCTTCGCTGGGCTCCGGGTCGACGCCGCCCGGATGCGCGTCAACCTGTCCGCCACCGGCGGCCTGGTGCTGTCGGAGGCGCTGATGCTGCGCCTGGCCGGTCCGCTGGGCCGGGAACAGGCGCACCACCTGGTGATGCGAATCGTGCGGGACAGCCTCGACCACGGTCGGCCGTTCGCCGAGCTGCTGCGCGCCGACCCGCAGGTCAGGGCGGCCCTGTTGGACGCGGAGCTGACCCGGCTGCTCGATCCACTCAGCTACGTCGGACACGCGGCGGCCCTGGTCGACCGCGCCCTACTGCAATCGGAGGCGACGTGACGTCGGTACACCTGCACCGTGCGGAGCGGCTTGCGGTGGTGACACTGGACCGTACCGGTCGGCGCAACAGCTTCGACCTGGCCATGCTCGGGCAGTTCGAGCAGGTGCTGCACGAGCTCGGCCGCGACGACACTGTCGAGGTAGTGCTGCTGACCGGTGCCGGCACCGCGTTCTGCGCCGGCACCGACCTGACCGAACTGGCGACTCTTGACGCCGCCACCACCATGGGCGTGCAGCGGCGCACCGCCGAGCTGGTCGAGCGCTGGTACCGCCTGGAGCAGACCACCGTGACCGCGTTCAACGGTCCGGCGATCGGCTCCGGTGCGATCCTCGGGCTGGCCAGCGACCTGCGCCTCGCCGCCGACACCTGCTTCTTCACGTTCCCCGAGGTGGGCTTCGGCATCCC
Source organism: Solwaraspora sp. WMMA2080 (assembly GCF_027497395.1). Lineage (GTDB taxonomy): Bacteria > Actinomycetota > Actinomycetes > Mycobacteriales > Micromonosporaceae > Micromonospora_E. The sequence goes on from NZ_CP114910.1 coordinate 1,080,140, forward strand.
CTTGACCTGGGGCGGCATGGCGATCCTCGCCGACCTGGTCGGTGCCGACCGGGCCAAACGCTGGCTGCTGCTCGGCGAGCGGATCGACGCGGCCCGGCTGCACCAGCTGGAACTGGTGACCGAGTTGGTGCCGCCCGACCGGGTGGCCGATGCCGGCACCGAACTGGCCCACCGGCTGCTGGCGGTGCCGGCGCTGGGCCGGTCGATGACCAAGCGGACCGCCCGGCTGGCCGGCCCGCGCTTCGACGCGGTGGCCACCGACTCCTATCTGGGTGCGCTGAGCGTCGCGCTGCGGCCTGCCGGCCCGTACCGCCGCCCAGCGGCGGACCGGCATCCGGCGGTGGACCGGTGAAGGTCTACCAGGCGATCGCGGACGCGTTGGTCGATCACCGGGTGGACACCGTGTTCGGCCTGCTCGGCGATGCGAACATGTTCCTGGTGGCCGATCTGGTCGCCCGGCACGGGGTCCGGTTCGTGGCGGCCCGCAACGAGAACGCTGCGGTGATGATGGCCGACGGGTGGGCGCGGGTCACCGGCCGGTGCGCGGTGGCCACGGTCACCCAGGGTCCGGGTCTGGCCGCTGCCGGCCCGGCGTTGACCATCGCCCGGCAGGCGGGCACACCGCTGCTGCTGCTCGCCGGGGACACCCCGGCGAGTGACCCGCTGCACGTGCAGAACTTTCCTCAGCAGCCCTTCGCCCTGGCCACCGCCGGTGCCTTCGTGCCGATGACCGGCGTGTCGACGGTGTCGCGCGACGTCGCAGCCGGGGTCCGCGAGGCCGTCGGGCGACCGGGGCCGGTGGTGCTCGACATTGGGTTGGACCTGCAGGATGAACCGGCCGGGGACCGGCCGGCCGTACCGCTCGGGGCCGCTGTCGCGCCGGCCGGACCACTACCGCTGGCACCCGACCCGATGGCGGTCGCCGGGTTGGCGGACCGACTGCGTCGGGCCCGGCACCCGGTGATCCTCGCCGGCCGAGGCGCGGTGCACGCCGGACCTGAGCTGACCGCGTTGGCCGACCGCGCCGGAGCCGTGCTGGTCACCAGCCTGATGGCCGCCGGCCTGTTCGCGGGCCATCCTTACGCCCTCGGCGTTGCCGGTGGGCTGGCACGCCCGCTGACCCGGGACGTGCTGCGCGAGGCGGATCTCGTCGTGACGTTCGGTGCCTGCCTTAACCGGTGGACGGCCGATCACGGACAGCTGTTCGGCGCCGCGCAGGTGTACAGCGTCGACCGGGATCCGGCGGCGATCGGTGCCCGCTGGCCGGTGCACGGTGGGCTGGTCGGCGACGCGGCGCTGGCCGCCCGGGCGTTGACCGGGGCACTGGAGTCGGCGCGGCCCGGGTCGGAGCCGGACGGCTGGCGTACGCCGCAGCTGGCCCGGGCGATCCGCGACGCCGACCCGTTCGCCGGACTCGGCCCGGAGCCCACCGGTGCCCGGCACATCGACCCCCGCCGGCTGATGGCGATCTGCGCCCGTCGGTTGCCGCTGCCCCGCACGACGGTAGTCGGCGTCGGCCACTTCGGCGGCTGGCCCAACCTCTACCTGGACTCGCCGGCCGTGGACCGCTCGCTGGTCGCGCCGTGGGAGTTCGGCAGTATCGGCGTCGGTGTGGCGTACGCGATCGGTGCCGCGCTCGGCCGCCCGGACCGCCCGGTGGTGGCGTTCGAGGGCGACGGCAGTCTGCTGACCGCGTTGGGTGAGCTGGACACCCTGGCCCGGGTCGGCGCTCCGGTGCTGGTGATCGTGCTGGACGACGGCGCGTACGGGGCGGAGGTGCGCAAGCTGCGACCGGCCGGTGCTGACCCGGGCATCGCCCGCTTCCCGTACCGGGACCTGGCCGCGGTGGCCGGCGCGCTCGGTGTCACCGCGTACCGGGCGCATGACGAGGCCTCCGTTTCGGCGGCGTTCGACGCGCTGCTGCCGCTGACCGGGCCGGTGCTGCTGCACGTGAAGGTAGATCCGGATGTCGTGCAGCAGCACTTCTGAGCCGGTCGCCGGTCAGCTGCCCCAGATCTGTCCGACGCCGTGGCCCAGCTGGCGGGACAGCTCGTCGGCGGTGCGGACCGCGGCGGTGGCGAGCGTGGCGACCTGTTGCGGGCTGTCCAGCCGGAAGATCGGGCCGGAGACGCTGATCGACGCGGTCACCGCGCCGAGCCGGTCCCGCACCGGTGCGCCGACGACCCGCAGGCCGTCCTCACTCTCCTCATCGTTGAGCGCCCAGCCGCGTTCCCGCACCCCGGCGAGATCGGCCAGGAAGACGTCGATGTCGGTGATCGTGCGTCGGGTCAGCCGGGTCCAGGCCGCATCGGCGAGCAGCTCGCGGACCTGGTCGTCGTCCATGTCGATCAACAGCGTCTTGCCGGCCGCGCTGCACCACAACGGGATGCGCCGGCCCAGCCGGGAGACCAGCTGCAGGCTGTGCGACCCGGTCACCAGGTCGATCGAGATCGCGTCCAGGCCGTCGCGGATGGCGAGGTTGACCGACTCGCCCTGCTCCTCGGCCAGCTGGTGCAGCAGCGGTCGGGCGATGGCGTGCATGTCGAGCCCGGCCAGGAAGCGGGCGCCGAGGTCGAACACGGTGACCCCCAGCCGGTACGCGCCGGTCTCCTCGTTGCGCTGCAGGAAGCCGGCGTCGGCGAGCGCCCGGAACAACCGGCTGGCGGTCGACTTGTGCAGCCCGAGCTCCCGGCTGACGTCACTGACCTTGCGTTCGGGGGTGTCGCGCCGGAACGCGAGCAGCACGGCCAGCGCGCGATCGAGTGCCTGGGTGCCGGACTCGCGACCGGGGTCGGTGACAGACGACATCTTGCCTTCCCATCCCTGAAGTTGGTAGGTTCATAATATAACACAAGGCTCACATCATGGTCCAATCGGTGGTGGTCCATCCGGTTGTGGTCCGTCCGGTAGGTGCCCGTCCCTGTCAGCATTGCGAGGCCCGCATGCCCCTGAACCCGATCGATCTCGAGATCGTCACCGAAGGGCTGATCTCGATCGTGCGGGAGATGCGCCAGACGATCTTCCGCACGGCGCACTCCCCGGTGATCGCCGACGCGCAGGACTTCTCGTGCGCGTTGTTCAACGCGGACGGCGAGATGGTCGCCCAGGGCCGCGACATGCCCGGCCACGTCATCGCGATGCCGGCATCGGTGAAGGAGATCTTCGCCGACTACCGTGACGAGTTCCGGCCCGGTGACATCTACCTGGTCAACGACCCGTACCGCGGCGGCAGCCACCTCAACGACGTCACGCTGATCAGCCCGGTGTTCGTCGACGGAGAGCTGTTCCTGTTCCCCTGCGTACGCATGCACTGGGCCGACATCGGCGGCATGACACCCGGCAGCGTCTCCGGGAAGGCCACCGAGATCCTGCAGGAAGGGCTGCGGGTTCCACCGATCCGACTGGTCGACGCGGGCCAGCCCAACATCGCCGCGACGCGGATCCTCTTCGCCAACGTCCGGATGGCCGACGAACGTCAGGGAGACCTGGAGTCCAGCATCGCCGCCTGCCACACCGCGCAGCGCCGGCTACGCGAACTCGTCGACCGGTACGGCCGCGACCTGATCCTCGGCTGCGTCGAGGCCAACATGGACCGCACCGAGCGGCGACTACGCGACCAGATCCGCGACCTGCCGGACGGCACCTACCACTACGAGGACTACCTCGATCTCTACACCGACGGCGAGTACGACGCCGCCCTGGTGCGCTGCGCGTTGACCATCACCGGTGACCAACTCGTCGCCGACTTCCGCGGCTCGTCGCCGCAGGTCGCCGCCGTCGTCAACTCGTCGCTCGCAATGACCACCGCCGGGGTCTTCATCGCCGTCAAGTCCGCGTTGGACCCTGGCGGGCTGGTCAACCACGGCGCCTTCCGGCCACTGACCGTGCACACCGACCCGGGAACCGTCGTACACGTCACCTACCCGGCACCGGCCAACGCGCACAGCGAGGTCCGCAAACGGGTCATCTCCGCGGTGATGGCCGCCCTCAGCCAGGTCGCTCCGGACCTGATCGCCGCCGACCAGTTCGGTACGACCTTCCAGAACCTGATCGGCGGCATCGACGAACGCACCGGCCAGCCGTACCTCTACTACGATTACCCGGCCGGCGGTAACGGAGGATTCCTCGGGTCCGACGGCCCGAGCGCGATGAACCCCGTCGATCTCGGCGACATCTCCACCATCCAGTCCGTCGAACGGCTGGAAACCGAGATCCCGATCCTCGTCGAAGCGTGTGAGCTGCGTACCGGCTCCGGCGGCGCCGGCCGGCACCGCGGCGGCCTCGGTGCCCGACGGGCCACCCGGCTGCTGGCCACCAGCGGTGCCTACTCGGTACAGACCGACCGCACCACCGTCGCGCCGTACGGACTCTCCACCGGCGCGCCCGGCGCCCCCACCGCCACCTACCTGCGCCGCACCGGCCGGCGGATCGACTTCGACACCCCCGGCAAGGTCGCCGGGCACCGGATGCGCGAAGGCGACGTCCTGGTGATGGAGTCAGCCGGCGGCGGCGGCTGGGGCGACCCGCTCACCCGCGACCCCGACCTGGTGGCCGCCGACGTCGCAGCCGGCTACCTCACCACCGACCAGGCCCTCGACCGCTACGGCGTGGTCTGCGACGACACCGGTCTCCTCGACGAAGCGGCCACCGGCGGCGCCCGCGACCAGGCCCGCGCCGCTCGCCACTGGTACCAGGTCACCACCAGTACCGGGCCGGCCTACACCGGGCAGCGGGGCCGCCGTCGCCTCGTCTACACCAACCCCGCCGACGGTCTGCCCGCCGACACGCTGATCGAACTGCACGGCGCCCACCCCGCACCGCTGCGTGCCTGGGTGCGCCACGACCCCGGCGTCGCCCGGCACCAGGCCGCGCTCGACGACGACGGGCTGCGGATCCTCGGCGCCCAGCCCGGTGACCGCTGCCTGCTGCGGGTCCTGCGCGACGCCCCGGCCCCGTTAGGAGGACCGCGATGAGCAAGGTGTTCCGACTACCCGCACCGACCCGGGGCACCACGACCCGCACCCGGCGACCGGACTCCGCTGACGCCGCCCGCCCCGCCCCGGCAGGCCGCCGACCCGGTATCGTCGCCGGTTACCTCAGCCCGCACCCGCCGCACCTGATCTACGGCGAGAACCCGCCGCAGAACGAACCCCGGTCACAAGGCGGTTGGGAAGTGCTGCGCTGGGCGTACCATCGACTCCGCCGCCGGATTCGCGAGGTGCACCGGCCCGACGTGCTGATCGTGCATGCCCCGCACTGGATCACCATGGTCGGCCACCACGTCAACTGTGTACCCAACCCGCGCGGCATCTCCGTAGAGCCGATCTTCCCGCATCTGTTCCGCTACCACTACGACTTCCACACCGACGTACCACTCGCCGAGGCCATCGCCGACGAAGCCGCCGACCTCGGCCTGGTCACCAGCAAGCTGCACGACCCCGGGGTACGGGTCGACTACGCCACCATCGGCGCACTACACATGGTCAACCCCGACTGGGACATCCCGGTGGTGTCGCTGTCGGCCAACAACAACCCGTACTTCTACTCCGACGCGTCCCTCGGCCAGATGGAGGTGCTCGGCGAAGCGACCCGCCGGGCGATCGAGAACACCGGCCGACGCGCCGTGCTACTCGCCTCCAACTCCCTGTCCCACCTGCACTGGCACGAGGAACCCCAGCTGCCCGAGGACATGGAACGCGAGCACCCGTACAACAACCACCAGTACCGCTGGGACATGAAGCTGCTGGAAACGATTCGCCAGGGGCCGACCAGCCGGTTACGCGAACTCATCCCCGAGCACATCGAAGCCACCGCCTCCGAGACGAAGGCCGGCAGCCTCACCTGGCTGCTGTCCGCGCTCGGCTGGCCGGACATCGCCGGCGACGTGCTCGGCTACGGCACGATCATCGGAACCGGCAACGCGGTGGTCGAGTGGACACCGGAGAACGTCGATGACTGACCGTGGAATCCAGGCCGGCGTACTGCTGCCCGGCATGCCGCATCTGCTCGCCGACAAGCCCGCCACCAGTTGGGCGGCGCTGGCCGACTCCGCCCGTACGGTCGGCGACCGGCTGCGCGCCATCGAGCCGGACGTCGTCCTGCTGCTGTCCACCCAGTGGTTCACCGTGCTCGGCCACCAGTTCCAGTGCGACCCGAACCCGCGTGGGGCGCACACCGACGAGAACTGGTACGCCTACGACTACGGCCACCTCAGCTACGACCTGCGCTTCGACGTAGAGTTCACCGAACGCTGGGCGGCCCGGGTGGACGCCGACGGCATGCAGGCACGCCGCACCCGCTACCAGGGCTTCCCGATCGATACCGGGACCATCGTCACCTCCACGCTGCTCGACCCGCAGCGCACCCTGCGCTGGGCGCAGGTGTCGTGCAACCTGTACGCCGACGCCGACACCCTCGCCCAGGTCGGCCGGGCCGGCGCCGAGGCGGCCCGTGACGCCGGTGTCCGAGCGGCGGTGGTGGTGGTCAGCGGACTGTCCTCCGGGCTCATCCAGCAGTGGATCGAGCCGGACCAGGACCGCATCGCCGAGCCGGCACACGACCGGTGGAACGAACGAATCTTGCAGATGCTGACCGCCGGCGACACCGACCAAGTCCTCGCGGTCCGCGAAGACTACGCCCGCCAGGCCCAGGCCGACAGCCAGTTCCGGGCTTTCGCCTTCCTCGCCGGCACCGGAGTCGCCGCAACCCCGGGGCAACTGCACAGCTACGGAGCACTGTGGGGCACCGGCGCTGCCGTCCTGTCCTGGAATCTGCCGGCACCCGCGTGAACGGCGCCGGCCCGCACCGCATGACCGACAGCCCGACCAGCGGGCACCCGAAACACCAACGACAGGAGGAACCCGATGCGTAACGCCGCTGCGGGCTTCGTCGAAGCCGAGGGATTCATTCCGATCTTCGACGCGGTGGACGCCATGGTCAAGGCGACCGAGGTCGAAGTAACCGGAGTCGTACGCCTCGGCGGCGGAATCGTCGCCGTGGCGGTCCGCGGCGACCTCGCCACAGTGGAGGAAGCCGTCGACATCGGCGAGGAGACTGCCCGAGCCAAGACCGGTCGCCCGGTCCGGTCGATCGTCTTCGCCAGCCCATGCGACGCGGTCACCGCGCTGGCCATCGACCCCGGACTCGTCGGCAACTGAGCCGGCCCGGCCGGCGACACAGCCAGAAGGAGAAGTGCCATGTCCTCAGAGAAGGCGATCGGAATCGTGGAGACCCGGGGCATCGTCGCCCTCTCCGCAGGGATCGAAGCCATGATCAAGACCGCGGACGTACGGTGTATCGCCGTCGAACGGGTCACTAGCGGCTATCTCGCCGCTGCTGTGCAGGGCACCCTGGCGGCCGTACGGCAGGCAGTGTCAGCCGGCGAGGCCGCCATCCGTCAACACGGTGACCTGCGCAGCTCGCAGATCTACCCCAAGCCGCATCCGGCCACCTCGGCACTGCTGGAGGAGGGCGAGTCGACCCGGATCCGGGTTGTCATGGCGTCGCTGCAAGGTGACAGCTGATGATCCTCGCGGAAGTGCTCGGCAAGGTCTGGCCCGACCGGATCGTCGCGACCCTTCAGGGTCGCCGCCTGGTGTTGATTCGCGAGCATCCGGACGGGCCGCAGCGGGTCGCCGTCGACCTGATGAACGCCGGCACCGGCAGCACCGTCCTGGTCGCCACCGACGAGGCGGCCGCCGCCGCGACCGGTGAAGCGACAGTCGACGCTGCCGTCGTGGCCCTGGTCGCTGACCAGGGCAGCGGCGTCGCCACCAAGGACTGACCCCCGACACATCCCCGTACCGGCAACGGAAGGTTGAACATGGCAGCCATCGCACCGACGTCGCCCGCTCTGTGGCACCCCGACCTGTACGTCGGTCGGCCCGCCGCCGACGGTCCCGGCCTGTTGCGTAGTTTCGTCGACGGCCGGTTCGTCGATGCGGGGAAGTGGTTTGCGAAGGTGTCGCCGGTGTCCGGGGAGACGGTGTTTGAGGTGGCGGAGGCCGATTCTGCGACGGTCGACGCGGCGGTGGCGGCGGCGCGGTCGGCGTTGCGCGGGCCGTGGGGCGGCATGGCTGAGCGGGACCGGGCGGCGGTGTTGCGGGCGGTGGCCGACGAGTTGGATCGCCGGTTCGATGATCTGGTGGCTGCTGAGGTGGCGGATACCGGTAAGCCGGTCGGTCAGGCCCGGACGTTGGACATTCCGCGTGGGGCGGCGAACTTCCGGGCGTTCGCGGAGATCGCTGCGACGGCGTCGACGGAGTCGTTCACGACGGTCACGTCGTCGGGTGGTCGGGCGTTGAACTACGCGGTCCGTAAGCCTGTCGGCGTGGTCGCGGTGATCGTGCCGTGGAATCTGCCGCTGCTGCTGCTGACGTGGAAGGTGGCTCCGGCGTTGGCGTGCGGCAACGCTGTGGTGGTGAAGCCGTCGGAGGAGACTCCGGCGTCGGCGACGTTGTTGGCGGAGGTGATGGCGGCGGTCGGCGTGCCCGACGGGGTGTTCAACCTGGTGCACGGGTTCGGGCCGGGTGCGGCGGGGGAGTGGCTGACCACCCATCCGGGGGTGGATGCGATCACGTTCACCGGTGAGTCGGCGACGGGGTCGGCGATCATGCGGGCGGCGGCTGACGGGGTGAAGGCGGTGTCGTTCGAGTTGGGCGGCAAGAACGCCGGCCTGGTGTTCGCCGACGCCGACCTGGACGCGGCGGTGGCCGGTTCGGTGCGGTCGTCGTTCACCAACGGCGGTCAGGTGTGTCTGTGCACGGAGCGGCTGTATGTGCAGCGGCCGGTGTTCGACGAGTTCGTGGACCGGCTGGCGGCTGCCGCCCGTGACGCCCGGTACGGTTGGCCGGCCGACGAGACGATTGCGACGATGCCGCTGATCTCGCGCGGCCACCGGGACAAGGTGCTCGGCTTCTACGATCTGGCCCGCGCCGAAGGCGGGCAGATCCTTGCCGGTGGTGGCGTGCCGGCCTTCGGCGACGCCCGTGACGGCGGCGCGTACGTGCAGCCGACAGTGTTGACCGGGCTCGGTCAGTCTGCGCGGCTGGTGCGGGAGGAGGTGTTCGGCCCGGTCTGTCACATCGCCCCGTTCGACACCGAGGAGGAGGCGTTCGCGCTGGCCAACGACTCCGACTACGGGCTGGCCGCGACGGTGTGGACCCGGGATGTGGGGCGGGCGCACCGGGCCGGTGCCCGGTTGGACGCGGGCATCGTGTGGGTGAACACGTGGTTCCTGCGGGACCTGCGGACCCCGTTCGGTGGGGTGAAGGCCTCCGGGGTGGGCCGGGAGGGTGGCGTGCACTCGCTGGACTTCTACTCCGAGTTGACCAACGTCTGCGTGGACCTGACATGAGCGTGACTGTGGATGTTGATGTCGAGGCGGCTGTCGCGGCGCTGACCGGGGCGTACGACTCCGGGGTGCCGTGTGCGCCGTTGCGGGACCGGCTGCTGCCGGTCGGTGACGTGGCGGCCGCGTACGCGGTGCAGCGGGAGTTGGTGGCCGGTTGGACAAGGGCCGGGCGGCGTCGGGTCGGGGCGAAGATCGGCCTGACGTCGCCGGCGGTGCAGGCCGCGTTCGGCGTCTACCAGCCCGACTTCGGGGTGCTCTTCGCCGACATGGCGGTCTGCGACGGCGACGAGGTCGACCTGGCCGGGCTGATCCAGCCCAGGGTGGAGGCGGAGGTGGCGTTCGTGCTGTCGGCGGATCTGCCGGACGGGCCGGCGACCGTGGTCGACGTGCTGCGGGCCACCGACTTCCTGCTACCGGCGATCGAGATCGTCGACTCCCGGATCACCGACTGGGACATTTCCATCGTGGACACGGTGGCGGACAACGCCTCGTCGGGGCTGTTCGTGCTCGGCGACCGGCCGGTGCCGCCCGCCTCGGTGGACCTGCGGGGGTGCGGCATGGTGCTGGAGTCCGCCGGTGAACCGGTGTCGGTCGGCGCCGGTGCCGCCTGCCTCGGCAACCCGGTGCACGCCGTCGCCTGGCTGGCCTCGACCCTGGCCGCCGCCGGGGATCCGCTGCGGGCCGGCGACGTCGTGCTCTCCGGTGCGCTCGGCCCGATGGTCCCGGTCATCCCCGGGGCGGCGTACGAGGCGCGGATCGCCGGGCTCGGCAGTGTGCGGACCAGATTCAGCGCCAAGTCAGGGGAGGGACGGTAGTGGGTGTCGGGGTGGCGGTGATCGGGTCGGGCAACATCGGTACTGATCTGATGATCAAGGTGCTGCGGTTGTCGGAGTCGCTGGACATGGTGGCGATGGTCGGCATCGACCCGGAATCCGACGGGCTGGCCCGCGCCCGCCGCCTCGGCGTGGCGACCACGAGTGATGGGGTCGACGGCCTGGTCGCGATGCCCGAGTTCGCCGACGTCGGGTTGGTGTTCGACGCCACGTCGGCGGGCGCGCACCGGCGCAACAACGAGATCCTGCAGGCGTACGGGCGGACGGTGGTGGATCTGACCCCGGCCGCGGTCGGCCCGTACGTGGTGCCACCGGTCAATCTGGACGCCCATTTGGCCGAGCGCAACGTCAACATGGTCACCTGCGGTGGGCAGGCGACCGTGCCGGTCGTCGCCGCCGTCGCGGCGGTGGCCCCGGTGGCGTACGCGGAGATCGTCGCGTCGATCGCGTCCCGCTCGGCCGGTCCCGGGACCCGGGCCAACATCGACGAGTTCACCCGGACCACCGCCCGCGCCCTGGAGGTCGTCGGCGGTGCCGGCACGGGCAAGGCGGTCATCGTGCTGAACCCGGCGGATCCGCCACTGCTGATGCGTGACACCGTCTACTGCCTGATCCCGGCCGGGGTCGACGCCGGCGCGGTCGCCGACTCGGTGGCGGCCATGGCGGCGTCGGTCGCCGAGTACGTGCCCGGCTACCGGCTCAAGCAGCGGGTGCAGTTCGATCCGGTCGACGCGTACGTGCCGGCGCTGGGCAGCCATTTCACCGGCATCCAGGTGTCGGTGTTCCTGGAGGTCTCCGGTGCCGGGCACTACCTGCCCGCGTACGCCGGCAACCTCGACATCATGACCTCGGCCGCTTTGCGCACAGCGGAACGTCTGGTCGCTGTCCGAGCGGAGGCACGGTCATGACCCGGCTGTACGTCCAGGACGTCACGTTGCGCGACGGCATGCACGCCATCGGGCACCGGTACGGCGTCGACCAGGTGCGGCAGATCGCCGCCGCGTTGGACGCGGCCGGCGTCGACGCGATCGAGGTCGCCCACGGCGACGGCCTGGCCGGCTCGTCCGTCACCTACGGCCACGGCGCGGCGTCGGACGCCGACTGGATCCGTGCTGCCGCCGAGTCGATCAGCCGGGCGACGTTGACCACGCTGCTGCTGCCCGGGATCGGCACCGTCGACGACCTGAAAGCGGCCCGTGACCTGGGCGTGACCAGCGTCCGGATCGCCACCCACTGCACCGAGGCCGACATCGCCGCCCAGCACATCGGCTGGGCCCGCGACCAGGGTATGGACGTCGCCGGGTTCCTGATGATGTCGCACATGAACACCCCCGAAGGGCTCGCCGGGCAGGCCAAGCTGATGGAGTCGTACGGGGCGCACTGCGTCTACGTCACCGACTCCGGCGGCCGGCTGCTGATGGACGACGTCGCCGCCCGGGTCGACGCCTACCAGCAGGTGCTGGACCCGGGCACGCAGATCGGTATCCACGCCCACCACAACCTGTCGTTGGGCGTGGCCAACAGTGTGATCGCCGTGCAGCACGGCACCACCCGGGTCGACGCCTCCCTCGCCGGGATGGGCGCCGGGGCCGGCAACGCCCCCCTGGAGGTGTTCACCGCCGTCGCGGACCTGCACGGCTGGAAACACGGCTGCGACACGTTCGCGCTGATGGACGCCGCCGAGGACCTGGTCCGGCCGCTGCAGGACCGGCCGGTCCGGGTCGACCGGGAAACCCTGTCGCTCGGCTACGCCGGCGTCTACTCCAGCTTCCTGCGCCACGCCGAACGCGCCGCCGACCGCTACAACCTGGACGTGCGGTCCATCCTGATCGAACTCGGCCGCCGCAGGATGGTCGGCGGCCAGGAAGACATGATCACCGACGTCGCCCTCGACCTCGCCGACGCCGCCAACACCGCCCACGGAGGTGCGCAGTGACCACCAGCGCAGACGTCGACCTCGCCGGGTTGGCCGCCCAGCTCGACGAGGCGGCCGTCACCGGCACCCCGATCGGGCAGCTCGCCGACGCCCACGGCATTGACGTCGACGCCGCGTACCGGGTGCAGCGGGCGCTGATCGCCCGCCGCACCGGCCGGGGCGAACGCCTCGTCGGCGCCAAGATGGGCCTGACCAGCCAGGCCAAGATGGTCCAGGTCGGCGTCGATGAGCCGATCCTCGGCCAGCTCACCGACACCACGCAGGTGCCCGACGGCGGCAACGTCGACATCTCCGGACTGATCCACCCCCGGGTCGAACCGGAGATCGCCTTCCTCCTCGACAGGCCACCGACACCCGGGACGCCGTTCACCGACGCGGTGCGGGCCGTCGCCCCCGCGCTGGAGGTCATCGACTCCCGCTACCGCGACTTCACCTTCTCGCTGCCCGACGTGATCGCCGACAACACCTCCGCCGCCCTGTACGTCGTCGGGCCCTGGCAGCCGGTCCCCGACAACATCGACAACCTCAGCGTACTCCTCGACATCGACGGACACACCGTGCAGACCGGGTCGACGGCGGCCATCCTCGGCGACCCCCGCCGCGCCCTCGCCGCCGGCGTCGCCCTGGCCGACCGGCACGGCCCGGACCTGCGGGCCGGGTGGATCTTCCTGGCCGGCGCGGCCACCGCCGCGGTGCCGCTCGCCCCCGGCGCGCACGTGCGGGCCACCGTCCAGGGGCTCGGCACCGCCGCCTTCACCACCACCGGCGGTACGCCCCTCACCACCACCGGCGGTACGCGATGACCGCGCACCTGGTCGCGGGCAAAGCCACCCCACGCGGCAAGTTCCCGCACGTCAAAACAGCCGCCGGCCTCATCTTCGTCTCCGGCACCTCCAGCCGCCGCCCCGACAACACCATCGCCGGGGCCAGCGTCGACGAATACGGCACCACCCAACTCGACATCCGCGAGCAGACCCGCGCGGTGATCGCCAACATCGCCGACCTGCTCACCGCCGCCGGTGCCGGCCTGACCGATCTGGTCTCGGTCACCACCTACCTGGTCAACATGAACGACTTCGGCGGCTACAACCAGGTCTGGGCCGAGCACTTCGACCACACTGGACCGACCCGCACCACCGTCGCCGTCCACCAACTACCCCACCCGCACCTGCTCATCGAGATCCAGGCCATCGCCGTGGCACCGGCACGACGGTGAGGCTTCGGCGTAGCCGGTGCCGTGGCTCGGCGACACCGCGACCGTGCTCGCCGGTGGCGCAGTCGGCGACAACCTGTGGATCGGGTGCGCTGCGACGTGGGTGAGCGCGACACCAGGTTGCGGGGTCGTCGCATGACCATCGCGGTACGGCAGGATGGGCGACGGAGACGCCTGTACCCGTGACGACGACTGCCGGAGACGCCGTGACCACCGACATCCACCCGCAGACCGCAACGCCGGACCGGTTCGCCGTACCGGCCGGCCTGGAGACTCCCACCCTGCTGCTCGACCTCGATGTGCTGGAGCGCAACCTCGACGAGATGGCCGGTCTGTGTCAGCTGCATCAGGTGGGGTTGCGGCCGCACGCCAAGACCCACCGGATCCCCCGCATCGCATCGATGCAGCTGGATCACGGGGCAGATGGGATCTGTGTGGCGAAGCTCGGTGAGGCCGAAGCGTTCGCGGCGGCCGGGGTGGCCCGTATGACGGTGGCATATCCGCTGGTCGGCCGCGACAAGGCCGAACACGCGGTGCGGTTGGCGCAGCGCTGTGAACTGACCGTCGGCGCGGACAGTGTCACCGGCGCCCGGACGCTCGGGGAGGCGTTCGCGGCGGCCGGGCGGCTGTTGGACGTGCTACTGATCGTCGACAGCGGCCTGGGCCGGTGCGGGGTGGCTCCGGCGGAAGCCGTACGGGTCGCCTGGGACATCGCCGAGCTGCCCGGCGTCCGGTTGACCGGGGTGATGACGTACGAGGGCTCGGTGTACGCGGCGACCGACCGGGCGGATCTGATCCGGCGTTCGCGGGCGGTGGCCGGTGCCATGGTGGACACCGCTGCGGCGATCCGGTCGGCCGGGCTGACCCTGTCGACGGTGTCGCTCGGTGCTTCCGCTTCGGCGCGGATTGTGGTGGCCGAGCCCGGAGTGACCGAGATCCGGCCCGGTATCTACGCCTTCAACGACCTGGGGCAGATCGCGCTCGGCAACGCCACCGTGGCGACCTGTGCGGTCCGCGTCCTCGCCACCGTGGTCAGTCATCCGGAGCCGCACCGTGCCTGTATCGACGCGGGGTCGAAGACGTTCGGCCAGGACGGTCTGCCGGCGTCGGCGCATGCCGACGCCTACGGTGGTCACGGCCTGCTGGTGGGGTTGCCCGGATGGCGGATCGACCGGCTTTCCGAGGAGCACGGCTGGCTGCGGTGGGTCGGGCCGGGTCAGCCGAGTGCGCTCACGATCGGGCAGCGGGTGCAGGTCGTTCCGAATCATGTCTGCATGGTGTTCGCCGGTCTCGGCGAGGTGACAGCGGTGCGCGGCGGCGAGGTGGAGGCGGTCTGGTCGACGATCGGGCCGGGCGCGTCGAGGTGACCAGAGGTAGATGCACACAATGTGTAGTTGCGAACTACTTGCAATAGAGCATACTGGTCGGGACCGCTGAGCCCGCGACCGGAGGGTGGACGATGCCCGTCTACACCTTGCCCGACATGCCGTACGACTACGGTGCCCTCGCCGAGGCGCGCGACAAGGGTGACTTCTCGACGTTGGTCGGCCTGGAGAAGACCTTCGCGTTCAACCTTTCCGGCCACGTACTGCACTCGATCTTCTGGAACAACCTGTCCCCGGACGGCGAGCTGTCTGCCGCGATCGACGAGCACTTCGGCTCGTACGAGGCGTTCGCCGGGCAGTTGTCCACCGCCACCAAAGGGGTGCAGGGCTCCGGCTGGGGAGTGCTCGCCTGGGAGCCGATGAGCCGTCGGCTGATCGTCGAGCAGGTCTACGACCACCACGGCAACGTAGGTCAGGCCACCACTCCGATTCTGGTCTTCGACGCCTGGGAACACGCCTACTACCTGCAGTACCGCAATGTTCGTCCGGACTACGTCGACCGTCTGTGGGAATTGGTCGACTGGAGCGACGTCGCGGCCCGCTTCACCGCCGCCAGCTCAGCAGGCAGCCCGATCGTCGTGCCATGAGCGGCGACGACAGCCGGGTATTCACCGAGTCGGCGTTCGTCGCCGCGCAGCGCGCCGCCGGGTTCATCGCCGCCCGCCAGCGCGGAGACCACGACGGCGCGGCCGCGCTGCTGGCGGAGTTCCCCGACGAGGCGGCCCGGACCGGCGGCTTCTGCGTACTCGCCGAGTTGGCGCTCGCGTTGGTCCGGGCACAGACCGGGCAGAGCATGGACGACCTGGTGCAGGAGCTGTCCCTGCAGATGGCTGCCATGCTGGCCGACCCGCCGTCCGAGCCGCCGGCAGCGGCCTGACCGGTCGCTGATCGGTCAGGCCGCCCCGGTGGACCCGTTCTGGCTCGCGATCGGTGTGCCGCTCGGGTCGTCCGGGGCCGGGAGACCAGCACCGCCTGCCGGACCGACGGCACCGGTTCGTAGAGCGCCCCGCTGCCGCCGCGCTCCGACCGGCGGCCGGAGCGGCGTGCAGAGCGCGGCAAGGTCGTCGACCAGATCGTCCGGTCGGCCGTACGGGTCGAGCAGGTGCACGTGCACCGGATCCAGCGCCGGCACCGGGACCTGAGAGATCAGGGGGTGCAGCGGCCGACAGTCCGGCTCTCCGGCGCCGAGCAGGTCCTCGTGCAGCTTCTCGCCGGGGCGCAGCCCGGTGTAGATGATCCTGACCGGGTTGTCGTACTGCTCGGCGATGCTGCGGGCGACGTCGGCGATCCGCACCGGTTCGCCCATGTCGAGCACCAGCGACTCGCCGTCGCGGCCGACCGCGGCTGCCTGGATGACCAGTTGCACCGCCTCCTGGATGGTCATGAAGTACCGGGTCACGTCCGGGTCGGTGACGGTGATCGGTTTGCCGGCTGCCGCTTGGGCAAGGAACGTGTGCAGCACCGAGCCGCGGCTGCCGAGTACGTTGCCAAACCGGACACTGAGGAACGTGCCCTGGTTGGTCCCAGCCGCGAAGGCCGTGAGCCGTTCGGTGATCCGCTTGGAGTAACCGAGCACGCTGGTCGGGTCGGCGGCCTTGTCGGTGGAGATGTTGACAAAACGCTCCACACCGGATGCCGCCTCCAACAGGGTCTGAGTGCCCCACACGTTGGTCTTGACGGCCTCACCCGGGTGGCGCTCCAGCAGCGTGAGGTGTTTGAGTGCAGCGGCGTGGAAGACCACTTCGGGGCGACGGGCGCACATGATCTGCCGGATCGTGTCGCTGTCGCGCAGATCGGCGAGGATCAGGTCCGGGCTGTCCAGCAGTGCCCGGCCGCGCAACGACAGTTGTACGGCGTGCAGCGCTGACTCGTCGCGGTCGAGCATCATCAGCTCACCGGGCTGGAACCGCTGAATCTGCCGGCACAGTTCGGAGCCGATCGAGCCGCCGGCCCCGGTGACCAGCACCCGCTTGCCGGTCAGATAGCCGGCGATCGAGTCGAGGTCGGTCTCGATCTGGTGTCGGCCGAGCAGGTCACTGAAGTCGGGGTCGCGCAGGTCGGTGACGGCTGGCTCGTTCTCAAGCAGTTCGCCGACCGACGGGACCACCTTGAACCGGGCACCGGCCTGGTTCGCGAGGTGGCGTACTTCTCGGATCAGCGCAGCGTCGGCGTTGGCGACCGCGGCGACGACAGTGGTGGCACCGGTACGGGCGGCGACGGCCGGGATGTCCTGCCGGCTACCCAGCACCGGCACCCCGCTGAGCCGTAGCTGCCGCTTCGCCGGGTCGTCGTCGAGCAGGCCCACCGGCAGGTACCGCCCGCTCGGCTCGTCCAGCATCGCCCGGAGCAGCGACTGCCCGGCGGCACCGGCACCGAACAGCAGCACCCGCTGGATGTCCCGGCCAGCGGGCCGGCGGCGGCGTTGCCGGTGCAGCCGGCGCAGGTACCGGACGCCGAGCATCTGGACGAGCGCCAGGCAGCCACCGACCAGCGGTGCGCTGGCCGGCACCGGCCGTTGCGGTGCGGCGAGATCGAGCAGCAGCAGCAGGAGCATGGTGGCCAGCACGCACCGGGACACCACCCACACCTCGTCGAAGCTGCCCAGCCGGTACCGGTCCCGGTACAGGTAACTGAGGTGACCGGCCACCGTGTGCAGCACGATCGCGGCCAGCATGACCAGGACCAGACCGTTGAGGTGTGCCCCGGCGAGGGCGAATTCGTAGCGGGTCCAGACGGCGACGACCAGGCCGGCGCACCAGGCGCCGAGGTCCACCAGCCACATCGGTGCGACGGCGCGTTCCCGGTTGCGGCGGGTGGTGATGTCCGCAGGTCGGGTCGATGTCTGCATTCCAGCCCCGTTCAGTCGGCGTACGGGCAACCGCCGGGTACAGCCGGCGGTGCCTGCGGTCTCGTCCATTCGGTGTGGAGACTGCGGTAATGCCACTATTTGACCAGAAAACCTCCTTAGCTAGTGCAGATTGGTACAAGATGGTGCTGACCATGACGGAGCAGTGTTTTTGGAGGCCGTACCGATGGAACTGCGTGACTACTTCGACGCGGTGCGGAAACGATGGCTCTGGGTACTCGCCGCTGTGACCGTCGCGGTCGCCGCCGCCGTGCTGATCAATGTCCGGACCGCCCCGCAGTACGCCACCTCGGTCACCTTCTTCGTCTCCACCTCAAGCAGCCAGGGGGTGACCGACGCATACCAAGGCGGGCTCTTCTCCCAGCAGCGGGTCAAGTCCTACAGCGGACTGCTCACCAGCAGCCGGCTCGCCGAGACCGTGGTCGACCGGCACAGCCTCGGCCTGACCGCCGGTGAGGTGCAGTCGCGGGTCAGCGCGCGGCCGGTTCCCGACACGGTCCTGTTGCAGGCGACGGTGACCGACAGCTCACCGAACCGTTCGGAGCAGATCGCCGAGGCGATCGTCGCCGAGTTCGTCCGCCTGGTCGAGCAGTTGGAGACCTCCCCGGGTGCCGATCAACCGGCGATCAAGGTCGAGGTGATCGCGGGCCCGCTGCTCAATCCGGCGCCGGTCGAGCCGCAACCGGTGCGCAACATCAGCCTGGCGCTGTTCCTCGGGCTGCTCAGCGGGGTCGGCCTAGCGCTGTTGCGCGGGGTGCTCGACAACACCGTACGCACCGTCGATCAGATGCGTGACGTCACTGCGGCCGGGGTGCTCGGCACCATCCCGTTGGACAACGCTGCCCGCCGGGAGCCGTTGATCATCGGCCGGCAGGCGCACTCGCCACGGGCGGAGGCGTTCCGCCAGTTGCGGACCAACCTGCAGTTCGCCGATGTCGACAAGCCGGTGCACAGCCTGGTGGTGACCAGCGCCATGCCCGAGGAAGGCAAGACCACCACCGCGACGAACCTGGCGTTGAGCTTCGCTGAAGCGGGCAGCTCGGTGCTGCTGGTAGAGGCAGATCTGCGCCGCCCTCAGGCGGCCTCCTACCTGAACATGGAGGGTGCGGTCGGGCTGACGAACGTGCTCGCCGGCCAGGCCGAGCTCGACGACGTTCTGCAACCCTGGGGGGCCAGCGGCATGACACTGCTACCCAGTGGCTTCGTTCCGCCGAATCCGAGCGAGCTGCTCGGCTCACAACAGATGGCGGACCTGCTCGCGACGCTGCGCGCCCGCTTCGACGTGGTTATCGTGGACACCGCGCCGCTGGTGCCGGTCACCGACGCGGCGCCGATCGCCGCCCAGGTGGACGGCGTGATCGTGGTGGGACGGTGCGCCAAGACCAGCGAGACGCACCTGCGGGCGGCGGTCGCCGCGCTGCGCGCGGTGGACGCCCGGCTGCTCGGCTGCGTGTTGAACATGACACCGCACCGCGGTGGTGCCTACAACTACTACTACCACGAGCACGGCCGTCGACGTCGGTCCGCGAACGCGGCGGGCCCGACCCGGCAGCGTCAGGCAGTCGCGGAGCCCGACACCACGGCGACCGCCGAGGAGCAGGCAACGGCGGACGTCGGCGTACCGGTCAAGACTTCGTGATGATGTCCAGCAGGATGTCGACGGTCTGGTCGATCTGGCTGGCGCACCCGCGGAAGTCCTCCACCGGCCGCAGCACCGGGTCGGCGAGGTCGTCCTGTTCGGCGGAGACCGGCTGGACCCGGCTACGGGCCGCCGCCGCGGCGGCCACCAGCGACCTGGCCCGGCCCGCGGCGCCGGGCGGCGAGGCCGCCGACGGCAGGGCCGCGGCCTGGGCGAGCCGCCCGAACTGGCGGACGGTGAAGGTGCGGGTCAGCGCGGCCGGGGCCAGCGCGACGCAGTACGCCCGGTGCCGGCGGCTGGCGGTGAGCACCAGGTCCGCCCCGGTCAGCATGGCGGCGTCCACCTGCCGACTGACGAACCCGTCCGGATCGGCCTGGCGTTCCCGCAGGACCTGCTCGGTGTGCGGGTGCATCGGCTGGCCGGTCAGCGCTTCGGTGCCGGCGCTGTCCACGACGACCCCGTCGGAGTCCGTGCCCAGCCGGGTCTGCACGGCGTACCGGGTCAGCCGTTCCGCCAGCGGTGAGCGGCAGATGTTCGCCCGGCAGACGAACAGGATGGTGAACCGATCAGTGGTCATCAACGCCAGCCAATCCGGTGCGTCGGCGACCGGCCGTCGGACTGCGCCGGCCGATCGGTCGTGGCCGCCGACCCGACCACGACCAGGTCAGCCTAGCCCGCGAGCAGGACATTTCGCCGGAGCCGCGCGGTGACCCGGCAGATCTACCTGTCCCCGCCGGACGTCGGCCCGCTCGAGGAGGAGTTCCTGGTTCGGACGCTGCGCTCCGGCTGGGTGGCCCCGTCCGGCCCGGAGGTGGACGCCTTCGAACAGGAGATGGCCCGGCGGGTCGGCGTCCCTCACGCGGTCGCGGTCAACTCGGCGACCGCCGGCCTGCACCTGGCCCTGCTGGCGCTCGGAGTGGGACCGGGACAGGCAGTGGCGGTACCCACCCTGACCTTCGTCGCCACCGCCAACGCCATCGTCTACACCGGCGCCCAGCCGGTCTTCGTCGACTGCGACCCACGGACCGGCAACGTCGATGTCGATCTGCTGGCCGAGGCGCTCACCCGGCGGGAGCACGGTCAGCCGCCGGTACGCGCGGTGGTGCCGGTCGACATGTTCGGCCGCTGCGCCGACTACGACGAGATCGTCCCGTTGTGCGCGGCGTACGGCCTGCCGGTCGTTGAAGACGCGGCGGAGGCGCTCGGCGCCTGCCTGCGCGGTCGTCCCGCCGGCAGCTTCGGCCGGGCCGGGGTCTTCTCCTTCAACGGAAACAAGATCATGACGACCTCGGGGGGCGGGATGGTGGTCACCGACGACGCGGCGATCGCCCACCAGTGCCGCTACCTGGCCAGCCAGGCGCGCCAGCCGGTGGCGCACTACGAACACACCGACATCGGCTACAACTACCGGCTGAGCAATCTGCTCGCCGCGCTGGGCCGGGCGCAGCTGCACCGTCTCGACTCGATGGTCACCCACCGCCGGGAGATCCGTCAGCGGTACGCGAAGACCTTCGCCGGTGTCCCGGGGGTGCGCCTGCTCGGCGACCTCGGTGACGAGGCGGACCTCGGCGGCAACGCCTGGCTCACGGTGATCGTCGTCGACCCGGTCGAGTCCGGCTGGGACGCCGCCGAACTGGGCCGTTACCTGACTGACCGGCGGATCGAGACCCGGCCGGTCTGGAAACCGATGCACCGGCAGCCGGTCTTCGCCGCCGCGCCGCGGCTGCTCACTGGAGCGGCGGACCGGCTCTTCGCGACCGGACTGGCGCTGCCCAGCGGCTCGTCGTTGACCGACGAGCAGATCGGCCGGGTACTCGCGGCGATCGGAGCGTTCCTTGACGGCGACCGGAGCGGCCGATGAGCGTCCAGGACCTGGTGATCGTCGGCTGCGGCGGGCACGGCCGTGAAATGTTCGGCATCGTCGACGCCGTCAACCGGGCCGGTCCGGCACCGGCGTGGCGGGTGGTCGGCTTCGTCGACGACGATCCCAGCCCAGCCAACAAGGAACGCCTCGACCGGCTCGGTGCCGCGCTGCTCGGCGCGGTGAACTGGCTGACCGGGCAGAGCGACCCGCCCGCTTACGTGATCGGGATCGGCCTGCCGGCGTACCGTCGTGCGGTCGGTTGGCGGATCGACGCCGCCCGGCCGGCGGCGGCCCCGCTGGTCGCCGCCACGCTGATCCACCCGAGCGCCACGGTCGGTCCGGACAGCCGGATCGGCGCGGGCTCGGTGCTGTTCGCCGGGGCCAGGGTGACCACCGACGTGACGCTCGGTCGGCACGTGCACATCAACCAGAACGGCGTGGTCGGTCACGACACGACGGTGGCGGACTACGGCTCGGTGGGACCACTGGCGGCCGTTTCCGGATCCTGCGCGTTGGACGAGGCAGTCCTGGTGGGGACGACTGCGGCGATCCTGCAGGGCCGTCGCGTCGGTGCCGGGGCGACGGTCGGCGCTGGGGCGTGCGTGGTACGTGATGTGCCGCCCGGCGCGGTGGTCAAGGGGGTGCCCGCGCGATGAAGGTCCGTTGGTGGCCGTGGCGGGTGTCGCCGGTGTCGAGGGAGGCGTCGGGCATGCGGGTGGTCGTGATGCTGAAAACGGCCGAGGGCGGCCGGTGGATCGTGCCCCAGGTCGAGGAGCTGTGCCGGCGTGGCAACGAGGTCATCGTGGTGCTGCCCGCCGGCCCGGGCCGGTTACGCGAACAGTTGCGCCGGGCCGGGGTACCGATGGTCGACTCGCCGTTCCAGTTCCGGTTCCGCCCGACGCCGACGACGGCCGCGCAGCTGTGGTCGCTGCGTCGGCTGCTGCGTCGGCTGCGCCCCGACGTGGTGCACTACCACCACTATCACGCGGCGCTGGCGGTCCGGCTGAGCCTGTCCGGGCTCGACATGGTCAGGATCTTCATGGTGCCCGGCCCGCTCTTTCTGGAGTCGACGCCGATCCGCACCGCGGAGCGCTTCCTGGCCCGGCTGGACGATCTCGTCATCGCCGGCAGCGCGCACACCGCCGACCGGTACCGGTCCCTGGGCCGTCGTGCCGACGCGCTGGCGGTGGTGCCGTACGGCGTGGACACCCGGCTGTTCCGCCCGGCGGACGCCGCCACCCGGGCCGCCGCACGTCGGCGGCTGGGTCTACCCGCCGACGTCTTCGTGGTAGTCATGGTGGCGTACGTGTACGCGCCGAAGGCGATGGTGCACCGGGGGACCGGCATCAAAGGGCACGACGTCCTGCTGGCGGCGTGGCGGTCGTTCACCCGCGACTGTCCCCGCTCCCGCCTGATCCTGGTGGGTGGGGGCTGGGACGCGGCCGGTGAGGAGCACCGGCGGGAGCTGATGCGACGGTTCGACGTGGCGGCCGATCCGACCGTCGACTGGTTCGCCGGCGTCATCGACGTGCGGCAGTACTACGCAGCGGCGGACGTCAGCGTCAGCCCGTCGCGCTCGGAGAACCACGGCGCGGCGCTGGAAGCCGGGGCCTGCGGGGTGCCCTCCGTCGTGTCCGACGCCGGCGGCCTGCCGGAGACAGTCAACGGGGACAGCGGCTGGGTGGCCCCGACCGGTGACGTCGAGGCGCTCGCAGCCGCGCTGCGCGGCGCACACGCGGAGTTCCGGTCCGGTCGGCTCGCCCGGCGTTCGCTGGCCGCACGGGAACACATCGAGCAGCGGTTCGACAGCGGTGACTGCGCCCGGGCGGTGGCCGACCTCATCGAGACGACCGGCGGGCGCCAGCCGGCGCCACGCCGTCGGCCGGCCGCCGCGCCGGTCGGCTGATCTGCGCGGATCGCTGTCGCCGGCCGCCGTGCCGGCACCTGACTCTGACTACCGGCTGATGGGGAGTACAGTGGAGAACTCGTTGGGTTCCGCGATGGGCACCGTCGCGGTCAGTACCCAGACTCGGTTCCAACGCACACCGGACGGCGCCGTGTGGACGGTGAACGGGCCGGCGCACGCCTTCTGGACCCGGTACCTGTCGGCCTTCGACCGGGTCCGACTGCTCGCCGAGGTCACCGAGGAACCGCAACCGCCGTCCGGCGCATCCCGGGTGGACGGCGCGGGGGTGGAGGTCTGGCCGCTGCCGTACCGGCGCGGACCGCTCGGCCTGCCGCCGGGCCGTGCAGGGCTGCGCCGGTCGTTGCGGTACGGGGTCGACGACGTCGATGCCGTCATCCTGCGCAGCCCGTCACCGGCCGCCGGCCTGCTCGTACCGATCCTGCGTCGTTGGCACCGTGGCTACGCGGTTGAGGTCGTCGCAGACCCGCAGGACATGTTCGACGGTCCGGTGACGATCGACCCGGTGCGCCGCTGGCGCGTGCACCGGGCGGCGCGCCAGCTGCGGGAGCAGTGTCGGGACGCCACCGCCGTGGCCTACACCACCGGCACCGGCACATCGCTGCGGCTGCGCTGTCCGCCCGGGCCGAACACCGTCGCCACCGACTACCCGGACGTCGACCTGCGGGCCGACGCGTTCGTCTGCGAGCCCCGTGAACCGTCGGCGCCCGGCGGCCCGGTGACGCTGATCTCGGCCGGGACGCTCGACCACTCCCGGCACGGCGTCGACGTCGTCCTTGCGGCGATGCGTCGGCTGGCTGACGACGGCGTCTTGGCGGACCTGGTGTACCTGGGCGACGGCCGGTCCCGGCCGCGGCTAGAACACCGCGCGGCCCGGCTGGGACTGACCGACCGGCTCGTCATCGCCGGTGACCGTCCCGCCACCGAGATCCGGTCCTGGTTGGACGCCGCCGACGTGTTCGTGTCGCCGGGTTCCGCCGGTGTGCACTCTCCGGTAGTGGTCGAGGCGATGGCCCGGGGCCTGCCGGTGGTCGCCGTCGGGGCGGTGGGCCCGCCGGACCTGATCGAGGCGGACTGTCTGGTCACCACCGGCGGTCCGGCGGCGCTGGCCGAGGCGGTCCGGCGGCTGCTGACCCGGCCGCAGCGGATGGTCGAGGTGGCGGCGGCCGGTCTGGTCCGGTCCCGCGCCTACCGCACCGAGCTCGTGGCACCCCGACGGGCGATGTTCTACCGTGCCGTCCGGATGGCCGGTCGCCCGACGCCGGTGGCACCGGCAGCCCGGGGGCGGGAACACGCCCCGACGAGCTGACCGCGTCAGCGCCCCGCCGCCTACTTGCCGCGTCAGCGATCCCGCTGCCCAGGTAGGCGGCGGGGACGGGTCACAGCAGTTCCGTGCCGGCGGTGGCGGCCAGCCTCCGGCGGGTGTCCAGCACCAGTGGCGCAGCACTGAGCAGGGAGTAGTCGATGCCGTCGTGGTCGGTCAGCACGACCACCGCGTCAGCGGCTTCGACCTGGTCGACGGTGAGCGGCACCGCCTGTACGAAGGCCGGCATCTGCTCCGGGCGCAGGTGTGGGTCGACGACGTGCAACTGGGCGCCGGCCAGGTGCAGCAGTTCGGCGACGCGGACCGCCGGGGACTCGCGACAGTCGCCACTGTTGCGCTTGTACGCCAGCCCGATGAGCAGCACCCGCGCGCCCCGTAGCGCCCGACTGCGCCGGTTCATCGCGCTGGTCAACCGTTCCACGACGTACATCGGCATGTAGTTGTTCACGTCGTTGGCGAGTTCGACGAACCGGAAGTTGCGGCCGAGGGTCCGCTTGACCTCCCAGGACAGGTAGGACGGGTCCACGGGCAGGCAGTGCCCACCCACGCCCGGGCCGGGGGTGAACCGCAGGAAGCCGAACGGCTTGGTGCTGGCGGCGTCGATCGCGTCCCAGATGTCGATGCCGAGCATGTGGGCGTACACCGCCAGCTCATTGACCAGGGCGATGTTGACGTGTCGGAAGGTGTTCTCCAGCAGTTTGGTGGTCTCGGCCTCCCGGGTGCCGGTGACCGGCACGGTCCGGTCCACCAGACCGTCGTAGAACGCTCGCACCGACCGCAACGACTCGGGGGTGATCCCGGAGACCACCTTCGGGGTGTTGACGAAGTTCCATTCGTGGTTGCCCGGGTCGATGCGCTCCGGGCTGTACCCGAGGTGGAAGTCGAGCCCGGCCTGCAGACCGCTGCCCTTCTCCAACAGCGGCCGGAGAAACTCGTCGGTGGTGCCCGGGTAGGTCGTTGACTCCAGGATCACGGTCGCGCCGGGAGTGAGCTGCTCGGCGAGCGAGCGGGCCGCCTGCTCGATGTAGCGCAGGTCGGGTGCGCCGTCACGCAACGGCGTCGGCACGGTGATCACCGCGGTGTCGAATCCCGCTGCGGCGGCGTAGTCGGTGGTCGCGGTGTAGCGGCCGCTGCCCAACGCGGCGTGTAGCTCGGCGTCGGTGACATCCTGGACGTACGAGGTGCCCGCGCGCAGCATCCGGATCCGCTCGGTGTCGGTGTCCAGACCGACCACCCGGTGCCCGACCTCTACGGCGCGCATCGCCACGGGCAAGCCGACGTACCCCTGACCGACGATCACCACCGGTGCGTTCGCCATGTCTCCCACTTTCCGGATGAAAGCCCGATAACCGGCATAGGTATTTTAAGCACCGTAACCGTCTATCATGTGCCCGAATCTGGTTTGTCAGGTCTGCTGAAAAATCGTTCGTGCCGGTGTGGCGGCCTGCCAGACAATCGCCGGATGACAGCGACCACCGAGGCTCCGTCACTTCCTGCTGGGTACACCCAGCGGCCCGCCGGGCCCGATGATGCATCCACCGTCTTCCAGCTGATCGCCACCTGCAACACCGCGGTCATCGGCCGGCCCGACTACACCCTTGACGAGGTCGCCGACGAACTCGCCGACCCGGACTTCGACCCGACGCGGGACGGTTGGCTGGTGCGCGACCCGGGTGGCGTGGCGGTCGGCTGGGGTTGGGCGTGCCGCAAGGGGAGCAGCGACAACATCGACGTCGAGGCCTACCACCTCGACTCCGAACCGGTGGTCGGCGACTGGCTCTGGCACCGTGCCCAACGCCGCGCCGTCGCGATCGCCGCCGAACTGGGCCACTCCCGGGCCGTGCTGGACGTCGGCTGCTACCGGGAGGACACCGCGACGGCCGGCCGACTGGCCAACTTCGGCTTCTCGGTGGCGACCGTGTACAACCGGCTGTTCGTCCCGCACGATCCGGCGAGCCCGAGGGCCGACCCCGGGGCACCCGAGGGTGTGCGGATCAGCAGCACCGGTGACGATCCCGAGGCCCGTCACCAGGCATGGACCGTGCACCAGGCCGCCTTCGCCGACCACTTCGGTTTCGTGGCCAAGGCCTACCCCGACTGGGTCAGGCAGCTCGAGTCACACAGTGACCACGACTGGTCGCTGGGCGAGGTCGCGTACCTGGACGGCGTCCCGGCCGCGATGGTGCTACGGTCGCATGCCTTCGTGGCCGACGAGCAGAGCGGCTACGTACGGCTACTCGCGGTCCGACCTCAATGGCAGGGGCGTGGCCTGGGTCGTCTGCTGCTTCGCCGGGCGTTCGCCGCCGACGCCGCCGACCGGCGGCGGGGCACATTCCTGCACGTCGACACCGACCCCCGCCGGCCGGCGCTGCGCCTGTACCTCGCCGAGGGCATGCGGCCGGTCCAGATCATCGATGCCTGGCGACGGACCGTCCCGGTGACGCCCTGACCCAGTGAGGTGCCCGACCCGACAGACTGGACGGCGATGACAAGCCGGACCGGCTCACCGCTCGGCCGCGAGCCCGGCCACCGTCCGCCGGATAACCTGCTCGAACAGCTCCCCGTCGACGACGGCCAGTGACGCGGTCATCGACACCACGATCAGCGTGGTGTCGACCTGTACGACAGCCAGCGCGGTCGTCGCCGTGACCCGTCCGGCACCGCGGCCCAGCGTCCGGACCACGTCCATCCGCCAGACGCGGTCGCCGATGGCCGGTGCCACGCGGGGCAGCGACTGTACCCGTAGTCCGGACCGTCCGTCGGTGAACTCCCGACAGGCCGCACCGGCCCGTTCGACCGCGGCGAAGACCATCTCCACCGGCCTTGCCGAGGACATCGCGTCCGGCCGGTACGACACGACGTCGATCTGCAGGGTGCTCCGGCCGAGCCCAGCGCCGCCGGGTGCGGCCCGCGTCGCGTAGCGCGCCACGCCCCGGCCGGTCCGTCCAGCGGCGGCGCGGCGCAGATAGTCGTCAACGATCGACGGCTGGCAGCCGGCCGGTCGACTCCCCGCCGGTGGCGGTGCCGGAAGCGGATCCGCCCGCCACGCCGGGCCGAGCACGGGCTCGACGGCCCGGGCGGCCCGGTTCGCCGCAGCCGTGTCGATCGGAACCGGACCGGCGCTTCTCGGCGTGTCCGGAGCCCGGTGGGCGTGGTCCGGGTCGGGCCCGCCGCGCGGGCCGGATCCGCTGTCCGGGACGGTGGGCGACGGCCGGATCAGCAGCGGCGCGGCGAGGTCCGGCGCGGCCGCGGTGCCCACCGGAAAGGCGAGCAGCCCGGCGACGACTCCGGCCAACGTCGCCGGGACGGCCGCCGCGCCGGGCGAACCGGTCCGCCCGGCGGTCAGCACCGGCAGCAGACCGGCCAGGACCAGCAGGGCGGGTGCCAGTGCAGCACCGGCGACCAGCTGATCTCCAACGGCCGGTGCCAGGTGCCACAGGACGGACGCCCCGGCTTGGCCCCCCGCACCGGCGATCACCCCGGCGGCTGGCACGGCGTACCAGGTTACCGTCCGGGCACCACCCGGTCCGCAGCGTAGTCCGACGGTCAGGCTGGCGACGGCGACGGCCAGCAGCAGCACGCGGCTCATCGACCCGGCAGGCGTGCCCTGCCCCGGGCCGGTGCACGCGGCACCGGCGGCCAGCGCGGCGCTCGCCGAGGCCAGTAGCCACGGCCAGCCGCGCAGCACGGCGCGGCGAGCGCTCTGGCCCGAGGCGATCCGGTCCAGCTCGGCGCGCACGAGCGGGTCGAACACCACCGGAACCAACGGCAGTCGGGCCGCCGCCGCCGGTAGCACGACCGCCGGCCGCTGGCCTGGACCGGCGGTGCTGTCCGTCCTGCGGCCGCCGATACGCAACCGGGGTCGGTCGGAACCGACCAACCGGTGCTGCCGGCAGAGTTCCTCGAAGCGCGCCTCGGCCATCGGATGGGCCGGGGGCAGCCGGGCGATCCGGCGTTGGGCGCACACCGTCGTGACCAGCGTCCCGGCCAGCCCACTGCCGAGCGCGATCGCTGCCCCGGAGGCCATCAGGGCACCGACGGCCCAGGTCGCCTCGGTCAGGCACATCGCCTGGTCGCCGGCGGAGGGCGGGCAACGGGTCAGCACGTCCAGGTACGCCAGCCCGATGGGACGGTATGCCAGGGCCAGTATCCCGCCGGTTGCCGCACCGAGCGCGGCGAGTGCGACCGCGACCACCAGCAGGGGCCATGTCCTGCCACACCTGGGCGTCATGCCGACAGACCCCCGCATATAGCCATCCGTGCCGGACCATATACCGAACGTAGACATGATGGGGGATTCCGTCCCGCTGGTCCAGCGCGACCTGCGGCGACCGTCAGGTGGAGTAGCCTCGGAAACACTGTGGAAGGCGACTACGGGGTCAACAAGCGGGCCGGTGCCGAGCGCGCCGGTGGTGAGCGGGTCGGTGACGCGCAGCGCAACCACGTCGTCGAGTTGCTCGCCCGGGCACTCGGTGAGGGCTACCTTGACCTCGCCGAGTACGAGCGGCGGCTGGTTGAGGCGACTGCGGCGACAACGTCGGGGGAGCTCGTCGTGCAACTGACCGATCTGCCGCGGCGGTTCCACTGGGACCCTCGTACGCCGGTCGTCGGGTCGTCGGTCGCCGACCGGGCCCGAATCCGGCGCACCACTGCCGCGTTGATCATCGCCGTCGCGTCGTTGCCGTTCGCCGCCTGCTACGGCGTCGGCGCGGTACCCGCTGTCGCGGCGATCGTCCTGGCGGGTCCGGGCCGACGGGTTCCAGGTCAGCGGGCCATGGCGCTGGCAGCGACCGTGGTCGGATTGGTCGGCGTGGTCGGGTCCGTGCTGAGTATCGTCCTGCTACTCGTCGTCGGCTGAGACGCCCGGCCGTCTCCCGGTAAAGTGCCATCTACGGACCGGCCGGGCCCGGCCGTCGCGGACAGGTGCGATCGTCGATGGCATGTGCCCGTCACGAACGGCCCGACATGCCGGGGTCATCCTTGTTCTACTGCTGTGTCTGACCGCCTGCGCCGCGACCAGCGCGAAATGCCGCAACAACAGTTGTACGGTCGCCGTCAAGACAACCGAAACTGCAAGCGTGGAGATTCTCGACCACCAGATGGAATTCCGCGATCTCGTCGCCGGATCGGTGACCGTGGTCTACGCCGGACAGCCCTATTACATCCCGGTCGGGCAGACGGCGGGGGTCGGTCCGCTGACCGTGACGGTGACCTCGGCGGACCCGGGTCGGGCACAGCTGGTCATCTCTGCGGACCAGCACACCGGCGCGGATGCCGGTCGTGGTCACCGCTGAATCCAGAGACGCAGTTCCTGTGGGTCGAGGCAGGCAAGTACCGCTTCGTGCAGGATCATGCTGGCTGCCCGAGCCAGGGTGAGGTCGAACTGTCCGGTGCGGCCGTCGGGCATCCGCAGCGCGACCGTGCCGGTACGCCGGTCCACGGCACAGCGCAGCGGCAGCTCGGCGGCCCGGCCACCCGGCGAGCGGACCAGGACCCGCAGCTCGACCACGCCGTCGGAGACCCGTCGATCGACCATGGGACCGCTGCCCGGCGGGGCAGGTCGACCGGCCGGCGCAGGCCGGTCGCGTGCTGCCGGCTGGCGTTGGGGACGCCGGGGCGGATCGCGCTCCGGGCGGCAGGTCGCTGTCGTGGTGCGTCCGGCGGGTGGGCCCGGCGTGGTCGCGGGCCTCGCCGGCCGGGCGGTACGCACGGGTTCGGGTGGTGGCCGCCGGTCGGCGCGGGGCGCTAGTTCGGGGCGGCCGAGCACCACGGTGTCCACGCCGGTGCCCTCTGCGCCGGTGACTCGGTACCGGACGGTGACCGCGGTGTCGGACAGGTTGAGCACCACTCCGGGCCGCCAGGCCCCGCTACGGTGGATCCAGATCGGATCACCTCGCCGGTACGCCGTCACGGTGTGCGCCGTACCGGCTGGCGGCAGGCGCGAGCTGCGGCCCGTGCCGCTCACCGGAACTCGTACCGCATTATTGGGAACTGCCTCTGATCGCCGGGACAAAGTCGTTACGTTGCCCGGCCGACGATACTTCCTCGATGACCGGGTGCGGCAGGGGTCGATGCCTGGTGCCTATTCGGATATTGCGGACCAGGGGGTGGGGAGGCCGAGTCGTGCCGTCTTCCCGACGATCAGGAAAGATGGTCGGGTGCTCCGCCGGATATCGTGCGGTTCCTGCCGCGTTGCCGAGGACCGTTTGACATGACTCGGCGTGAACACGTTTTCGAGGACCATGCGCTGTCGGGTTTCCCGTACCGCTGCGGCCTCGCCGCTGGCATGCGTGGACGTACCGGCCCGATGGTCGATCGGACGGCTACCGCCGCCTTGGCGAAGCGGTCTGCCAACTCTCCGTAGTGTTCACGCGGGTGGCCGACGTCTGTCGGTCGAGAGCCCGCTGACCGACAGACGTCAAGGGGAGGCGGGCGCGTGCGGCACCGGCAGGCAAGGGAGACCAACCCAGCTTCCTAGGAAGCATCAGGGGCTGTGCCACCAGTTGCCCCCGACGGACCTCAAATGTCCATCAGATACTCAGCAGGGCAAGTGTCTGCAGTGGAGCGCGAGAGCTGGATCGGCCGACCGGCGTCAAAGCTGCAGCGGCGGGTGGGAGCGTTGCTCAACCATCCAGTGGACTGCGGCGCATCGCCGGGCCGGCCGGAGCGCCGCTGATCAGCGGCGTGCGGCGATGCCGTCCAGGAAGAGGGTGGTGCAGTCGTTGATCAGCCGGTTGAGCGAGTACTTGCCGCCCGGCCTGAACCATCGCACGGTGAGCCACACTGCATCGCGGGTGAGCCGGTAGAAGGTCTTCGGGTCGATGTCGGAGCGCAGAGTACCGTCCCGGCGTCCGGCGTCGATGACGGTGAGCCAGACGCTCTCCACCTCCTTGGCCACGCCCTTCAGGTAGCCGAACCGGGGTAGACCACGCAGGTAGTTCGCGTCGTTCTGATAGATCTCGGTGGCGTGCGGGTGGCTGGCGGCACACTCGAGCGAGGCCCGGATGAGTTGCCGCAGTTGGTCGTCCGGCCCTTCCGGCCCGTCGAGGATCTGCTGGTAGCGGGCGCGCAGGTCGGCGAGGTAGCTGGAAATGATCTCGTCGACCATCGCTTCTTTGGACTCGAAGTGGTGGTAGAGGCTACCGGAGAGGATGCCCACGTCGTCGGCGATCTCGCGGACGGTCGTGCCGGCGACGCCCCGGCTGGCGAACAGCGCGCCAGCCCGGTGGAGTATGTGCTCTCGTCGGCTGCGGGAAGTCACCATTGTCTCCCTGGTCGTGTAGCGGTGAAGCGGACACTTGCTTGGCACCTTCCGCGACGAGCCGGCCCGGCGGATACAGCCGGATTCGGCAGTCAACCATGGCGGCTCTCTGACCAATGTGATCGGTGACCGGGTGGTCATCACGAGGGGCGGAGGAGGTACGTCCGTCAGTCTAGGACCCAGGCAAGACGATTAACCGTACGCGGCGCGATCTAGTCCAGTGTGTCCTGATCGGCGCTCCCTGCGCTGTGCTCAGGCTCAGGTGTACGGTCAGCATGGACGGTCGGATCCGGGCGGCGTCCGCCGCGACTGCGGATAGGCACACCCGAGTAGTGCAGTCGCCGGTGCACGTAGCTGTACGACACGCCGAGCTCGGCAGCGATGCGCCGGATCGGCGCTCCGGCGAGGTACCTGCTGACGATCTGGGCGCTCGTCGGACGCTCGTCGGGCGTGGTGGCCGGCATGACTGCTCCCTGGCCGTGACGGGACGGTGGTGTCGTTGCGGATGTCTGCCGGACGAAGCCGGAGGCTGGTCCGTCGTCACCATGTCCCGTCAGGGGGAGCGGAGGTTGTCCGGCCGGGTTGTCAGATCAACGGCACCCGGGACGACGGGTCAGGCCGCCCGGTCCCGGCGGTGGCGGATGCTGGCCACGCCGCCCCGGACCACCCGCAACGGTGTCGGGTTGGCCGCCGGTGGTTCCTCGTCGAGTTCGACGCGCCAGCGTGACCGCGTGCGGCCAGCGTCGCCCGGTGACGTGTCTGGGTCGCCACCGCGTCTGCGCAGCGCCAGGATGAGCAGGTACCCGGCGACGACCAGGCCGTGGCTGAGCAGCCGTGGGTAGTCGACCCGCCCGGTGATCACGTCGTTGACCGACAGCAGCGCCAGCACCGCGACGAACGCGGTCAGGGTCGGCAGCATCCCGGCCGGCCGGGTGCGCCGGACGGCGATCCACACGAAGCCGGCGCCGAGGGCGACGTTCCAGGCCGCGGACTCGTGCCACAGGTGGTTGGGTGCGGTCCCACCGACCGGATCGGGAACATGCAGATGGCCGTCGGCGACGCCGCCGATCTGGGCCGCGCCGAGCAGGAACTGCGCGATTCCGAGGACGCCGAGGGCGTACCGCAGCAGCAGGGCGACCCGGGCGGCGGCCAGCCGTCGGGGCGGCGCGAGTGCGTCGAGCACCGACTCGTCGATGGCACCGACCGGTTCCGGGCCGGTCCGCCGGGCGAGACTGGTGACCACGGCGGCATCGGCGTACCAGTCCCGGCAACCGGCACAGCCGGTCAGGTGGTCCCGCGCCGCAGCCGACTCGGCGACGTCGGTCTCCCCGTCGAGTTCGGCCGACAACAGCTCACGAAAGTCCACGCACCCCACATGTCAATAGTCGGCCTGCCCGCCGGGACGGTTCCCACCGGGGTGGCGCCCGGCCGGGAAGACGCCACCGGGCGGGTGGACTATGGCGGGGGAGGCTTGCCGGATACCCTTCCAGTCATGCCGCACGCCGCACCGGACGACGCCCAGATCACCCGTTGGGCCCTCGCGGCCCGCGACGGTGACCGGGCGGCCGCCACGTCGTTCGTCCAGGCCACCCAAAGTCAGGTGCAGAGGTTCCTCACCCATCTGGTGGACAGCACCGAGGCGGAGGACCTCGCCCAGGAGACGTTCCTGCGGGCGATGCGGTCGTTGCCGCGCTTCGCTGGACGCTCCAGCGCGCGTACCTGGCTGCTGTCCATCGCCCGGCGGGTCGCCGTCGACCATATCCGCGCCGTCGTGGTGCGGCCCCGGGTCGCCGATCTGGCCGACTGGCAGGCGGTGGCCGAGGCCGTGGTCGTCGGCCCACGCTTCGAAGAAGCCGTGGCGCTGCGTCAGCTGCTGGCCGGCCTGGCCGCCGACCGCCGGGAGGCGTTCGTGGCGACCCAGGTGCTCGGGTTGAGCTACGCCGAGGCCGCCGAGGTCTGCGGCTGCCCGGTCGGGACGATCCGGTCCCGGGTCGCTCGGGCCCGCGAGGACCTGGTCGCCGCAATGACGGAGTCGGGGCGGCAGTCCGGCCGGCAGCTACGAGCGATCAGCTGATCTCTCGTGCCCCTGTCCCGCGGGACAGAGTCGGCGGCGGCGTTCGACGCCGACCTGGCCCGCAATCCGGTGGGCACCGGGATGTACCGGGTCACCGAGTACCAGCCGAGCTCCAGCGCGACATACGAGCGCAACCCCGACTACTGGGACCCGGATGCGGCCGCCGCCGCTCGGATGGAGTTCACCAGTATCACCGACTCCCAGCAGCGGCTCAACGCGCTGCGGACCGACTCGATCGACGCCACCATCCTGGACGCGGCGAACGTCGCCGCGGCCGAGTCGGCCGGTCTGGTGGTGGACTCCGCCCCGGTGCTGCAGTTCTACCACCTGCAGCTCAACCTGTCCCGCGAGTACCTCGACGACGTGCGGGTACGGCGGGCAATCAACCATGCGATCAACCGTGAGGACCTGGTCAGCGGCCTGCTGTTCGACCTCGGCGAGCCGGCGGTCCAGCCGTTCCCGAGCGGGTACTTCGCCCACGACGAGTCCGTCGCCGACCTGTACCCCTACGATCCACAGCGGGCCCGGCAGCTGCTCGACGAGGCCGGCGTACCCGAGGGCCACACCCTGGAGTTCATCAACCAGAACGCCCCCGCGTAGACCCAGCTGACCGAGGCGCTGCAGGCACAGCTGGCGGAGGTGGGTCTCAATGTCGAGATCACCCAGACGGTCAACTTCGCCAACTCCTTCTACGTCGAAGGCCAGGGCGACGCCGGAGCGATCAACTGGACCGGCCGGCCGGATCCGTCACAGACCGTCGGGCTGGTCATCGCCGAGAACGGTTTCGCCGACCCGGGCAAAGTGACCACGCCCGAGGTGACCGCCCTCTACCAGGACCTGCAGGCCACCACGGACGAGACGCATCGGCAGGAACTGGCCCGGCAACTGTCGGCCCGGATCATCACCGACGCCCTCGACGTCGTCCTCGACTTCCCGTACAGCAACGTCGCGTACAGCGACAAGGTGGTGGCCTGGAGAACTGGCTCGCCGGCAAGCTGGAGTTCCCCGGCGTCGGCACGACGACGATCAGGCATGGTGAGGACATGATCGGACTCGTCGGCCGGCGCCTGTTGACCATGGTGCCGCTGCTGCTGTTCGTCACACTCGTGGTGCACGGCATCGCGATCTTCGTCGCCGGCGACCCGGCGGTCCGGATCGCCGGGGAGAACGCCACCGCCGAACAGATCGCTCTCACCCGGGACCGGCTCAACCTCGACGAGCCGTGGCCGGTGCGGTACTGGCGGTGGCTCACCGACGCGGTCCGGGCGATCTCGGCAACTCAATCTTCAACGCGGTGCTGCAGCCACCCACCGGCGGACACCTGCTCGGCACCGACGACCTGGGCCGGGACCTGCTGAGCCGGCTCATCGTCGGCGCCCGGCCGTTGCTGCTGGCCGTGCTGCAGTCCCTCGCGGTCGGGGTCGGCTTCGGAGTGCCGATCGGGCTGCTCGCGGTGCTGCTGCCGGCGTTGCCCGGTGGGCTGCTGATGCGGATCGTCGACGGGTGATGGCCTTTCCGCCGCTGCTGCTGGCGATCGGCGTGCTCGGCCCAGGGCTCAGCCAGGCGATGATCGCCGTCGGCGTGGTGTTCGTGCCGCGGTTCGCCCGGCTGACCCGCACCAGTGTCCTGCAGGTCTACCACGAGACGTACATCGACGCCTCGCGGGTCATCGGCACCCCGCTGGGTCGGCTGGTCCGCTGGCACGTGCTGCCGAACATCACCGGCCCGGTCGTCGTGCAGGTGGCGGTGGCCAGTGGGTTCGCCATGCTCGCTGAGGCCGGTCTGAGCTTCCTCGGGCTCGGTGTCCAGCCGCCGGACGCGAGCTGGGGCGCGCTGCTCGGCCGAGCGCTGCCGTACGTCGACACCGCCTGGTGGCTGGCGGTCGCCCCCGGCGCGGTGATCACCTCGACCGTGCCGGCCACGAACGTGCTCGCCGACGGCGTCGGTGACTCGCTCGGCCGCGAATCCAGGAGCCCGCGTTGACCACACCCGCCAGGAGCACCGAATCTGCCAGGAGCACCGCTCAACCGGCGCCGGTCACCGGCGCGGTGCTGCAGGTCACCGACCTCACCGTCGCGGTGGGTAGCGCCGCCGCCGGCGGCTGGACCGACCTCGTTCACAAAGTGCCGTTCGAGGTGGCCGCAGGTGAGACCGTGGGGCTGGTCGGGGAGTCGGGCTGCGGCAAGAGCACCACCGCGCTGGCGTTGATGGGGCTGCTGCCGCCCCGGGACCTGCGGGTCGGGGCGGCACGGTCCGGCTCGACGGGACCGACCTGTACCGGTTGTCCCGTCGGGGCTGGGAGGACGTCCGCGGCGACCAGATCTCCATGATCTTCCAGGAGCCGATGTCCAGCCTGCACCCGGCGTTCACCGTCGGCGAGCAGATCGCCGAGTCGGTACGCCGGCACCGGGGGCTGTCCCGCCGGGCGGCCGCCGACCGGGCGGTCGAACTGCTCGACCTGGTCGGCGTGCCGGACGCCCGGTCCCGGGCCCGGGCGTACCCGCACGAGTTTCTCCGGCGGCATGCTGCAGCGGGTCCTGATCGCCATCGCGCTGGCCTGCGAGCCGAAACTGCTGGTCGCTGACGAACCGACGACGGCCCTGGACGTCACCGTACAGGCGCAGATCCTGGATCTGCTGCACGAGATGCGCGACCGGTTCGGGCTGGCCGTCCTGCTGGTCACCCACGACCTCGGGGTGGTCGCCGAAGTGTGCGATCGGGTGGTGGTGATGTACGCCGGCCAGGTCGTCGAGGAGTGCGACATCGACACCTTCCTCGCCGGTTCCCGCCATCCGTACAGCCGGGCACTGCTGGCCGCCGCGCCGGACGCCGCCGTCGACGGCGAACTGACCTGGATCCCCGGTGCCCCGCCCGGCCCGGACGAACTGCCGTCCGGCTGCCGGTTCCAGCCGCGCTGCCGGTACGCCCGCGACGCCTGTCGCAGCGGACCGATCGTGCTGCGTCGCACGGCCGACGGACACGCGAGCCGTTGCCTGCTCGACCCGGAGGCGATGACCGATGAGTGAACTACTGCGCCTTTCCGACCTGCACGTCACGTTCCCGGGCCGGTCGCTGTTCGGCCGCCGGGCCGCGCCGGTGCAGGCGGTACGCGGCGTGGACCTGACAGTGGCGCCGGGCGAGACGGTCAGCGCACTGGACGTGTCGACCCAGAACCAGATCCTCATGCTGTTGCGGGTGTTGCAGCGGGAACGGGGGGTGGCCCTGCTGTTCATCAGCCACAACCTGCTCGCCGTACGGCATGTCGCGGCCCGGGTGGCGGTCATGTACCTGGGCCGGGTGGTGGAGACCGGGCCGACCGCGCGGGTGTTCGCCGCACCGGCCCACCCGTACACCCGGGCGTTGCTCGCCGCCGTGCCGGGCGCGGCCCGGCGCCGCCAGCGCGGCGTGCGGGCCGCGTCGCCGGTCGGTGAGCTGCCCAGCCCGGTCGCGCCGCCGTCCGACTGCCCGTTCCATACCCGCTGCCCGCTGGTGCTGGACCGCTGCCGGGTCGAGATGCCGGCGGCGGTGCCGGTGGACGACGGCGGTCACGTCTCGTGTCACCTGCAGACCAACGGTCCGGCGCTCGGCGGCCGGCCGCTGCCGGCGTCGCTGGCGGCCGGCGTCGGACCCGCGACGGCGGCCGGGTGACGCGGCACCGGTCGCGAAATGCCGGTCAATGGCCGCGGGCGATCCACTCGTCGAGGTGCGGCCGTTCGGCGCCGATCGTGGTGCTGTCGCCGTGTCCGGTGTGCACGATCGTGTCGTCCGGCAGGGTGAACAGCCGGTCGCGGATGGACGCGATGATCGTGCCGAAGTCGCTGTAGGAGCGGCCGGTGGCTCCCGGGCCGCCAGCGAACAGCGTGTCGCCGGTGAACACCACGCCCAGCTCGGGCGCGGACAGGCAGCAGGCACCGGGGCTGTGCCCGGGGGTGTGCAGGACCCGCAGCGTGGTGCCGCCGACGGTGAGCTGCTGCCCGTCGGCCAGCGCGGCGTCCGGCGGCCGCCGCGGGTGGACCTGGTCCCAGAGCACCTGGTCGGCCGGGTGCAGTAGCACCGGCGCGCCGGTCTCGTCGGCCAGGCGCGCCGCGACCCGTATGTGGTCGTCGTGGGCGTGGGTGGCGACGATCGCCCGGACGGTACGCGCGCCGACGACGGCGCGGATCGCCTCGACCTCGTGCGGGGCGTCGATCACCACGCATTCGGTGCCGTCGCCGACCACCCAGACGTTGTTGTCGACATCGAAGGTCTGCCCGTCCAGGGAGAACGTCCCGGATGTGACGGTGTGGTCGATCCGGGTGGACATCAGAACACCACCACCGAGCGGAGCACGTCACCGTGGTGCATCTTGTCGAAGGCTTGCTCGACCTGGTCGAGCGGGATCTCCTCGGTGACGAAGGCGTCGAGGTCGAGGCGGCCCTGCCGGTTCAGTTCGGTCAGCATCGGGAAGTCGCGCGACGGCAGGCAGTCGCCGTACCAGCTGGATTTGAGCGCGCCGCCGCGACCGAACACGTCCAGCAGCGGCAGTTCGACGCGCATCTGCGGGGTCGGTACGCCGACCAGGACGACGGTGCCGGCCAGGTCCCGGGCGTAGAACGCCTGTTTCCAGGTTTCCGGGCGGCCGACCGCGTCGATGACGACGTCGGCGCCGAACCCGCCGGTGAGCTCCTGGATCCGTTCCACCACGTCGGTCTGCCGGGCGTCCACAGTGTGGGTGGCGCCGAAGCCGCGCGCCCAGTCCAGTTTCCGGGGGTCGGTGTCGACGGCGATGATGGTCGTCGCACCGGCCAGGGCGGCCCCGGCGATCGCGCCGTCGCCGACGCCGCCGCAACCGATGACCGCGACGGAGTCGCCGCGGCCGACGCCGCCGGTGTTGATCGCGGCTCCCAGCCCGGCCATCACTCCGCAGCCGAGCAGGCCGACGGCGGCCGGCCGGGCCGCCGGGTCCACCTTGGTGCACTGGCCGGCGTGTACCAGGGTCTTCTCGGCGAAGGCGCCGATGCCCAGCGCGGGGGAGAGCACGGTGCCGTCGGTCAGTGTCATCTTCCGGGTGGCGTTGTGGGTGGCGAAGCAGTACCAGGGTCGGCCCCGGACGCAGGCCCGGCAGGTGCCGCAGACGGCACGCCAGTTCAGCACCACGAAGTCGCCGGGGGCGACGTCGGTCACCCCGTCGCCGACCTGTTCGACGGTGCCGGCCGCCTCGTGGCCGAGCAGGAACGGGTAGTCGTCGCTGATGCCGCCGTCACGGTAGTGCAGGTCGGTGTGGCAGACACCGCAGGCCTGTACCCGCACCACCGCCTCGCCCGGGCCGGGGTCCGGTACGACGATCGTGGCGACCTCGACCGGCGTACCGGTGCTCCGGGAGATCACACCCCGGACGTGTTGGCTCATCGGAACCCTCCTGGAACATCGTCGTCACACAGGTCCGGTCCGAACCTACCGCCGGGCGGGCCGGCGGGGAACCGTCCCGCCGGCCGTATCCCCTGGTGGTGGTGACGTCTACCGCTGGTCGGCGGCCGATTCGACCTCCGCCTCCACCTCGACCAGGTCGGCGCCCTCCTCGACCCGGTCACCGTCGGCGGCGTACCACTGCATCACCTCGGCTTCGGACATGCCCATGCCGAACTGCGGCAGACGCACCTCGGTCTCCATGCTCACCTCTCTCCGAGCGTGCGGCGATCTCGCTGGCCGCGCTGCAGGTGCGGTT
This sequence comes from Solwaraspora sp. WMMA2080, assembly GCF_027497395.1. Classification (GTDB taxonomy): domain Bacteria; phylum Actinomycetota; class Actinomycetes; order Mycobacteriales; family Micromonosporaceae; genus Micromonospora_E. The sequence goes on from NZ_CP114910.1 coordinate 1,119,515, forward strand.
GGCCGGGTCGACGACGACGGCGCGGCCGGTCCTGGCCACCGACGCGACGATGGTCGGCCAGTCCATCGGGACCAGGGTGCGTGGGTCGACGACCTCGACGGAGATGCCGTCGGCGGCGAGCTGGTCGGCGGCATCGAGGGCCGCCGCCGATGCCGATCACGGCCACGTCGGAGCCGGCCCGGGGAATCGCCGTGACGCCGAACGGGACCAGGTGCTCGTCGTCGGCCGGTGCCGGCCCCCGGCCGCGGCGGGCCCACAGGTTGGCGTCCTCGAAGCACAGCACCGGGTTGTCGTCGCGGATGGCTGTCCTGAGCAGGCCCTTGAGGTCCGGTCCGTTGCTGGGCACGATGATCTTCAGCCCGGGGACGTTCATGCACATCGGGTAGGGGCGGTCGCCGTGGTGGGCGGCGGTGCCGCCGTGGTAGTAGAGCGCCTGCCGGTACACCACCGGCAGGCGGCGCGGCCGACGACGGCCGGCCGGCGGCCGGTGCTGGCCCGGGTCGACCCGGGCGCCGACGGGCTGCACGTCACCCCGGGTACCAACCTCGCCGGCGAACCCCGGGACTGGGTCGCCCTGCGGGGCTGCGTACCGCTACGGGTGGCGATGACCGCACCGCACGTCGCCGACGTGCGGTGCCGGGAGTCGCTGCTGCGGGCCGCCGCGCTGTTCGGCGCCGTCGAACGGACCTGTCAGTTGACGATCGAACACGTCCGGGTCTGCACCCAGTTCGGTCGGCCGCTGCTGGCCCAGCAGGCGGTGGCGCACGCGGTGGCGACCATGGCGGGGGAGCGGGAGCAGAGCCGGGTGGCGCTGCGCGGCGCCTTGGCCGCCTGGGGCGGCGACTACGCGGCGAGCCGGGTCGCCGCCGCCCGGGTGGTCCTCGGCCGGGCCGCCACCACGGTGGCCCGGCTGGCGCACCAACTGCACGGCGCGGTGGGCGTCACCCGGGAACACCCGCTGCACCGCTGCACCGGCCGGTTGCTCGCCTGGCGCGACGAGCCGGTCGCCACCCGCGTGGCGTCCCATATCCTGGGCATGGTGGTCGCCGACGGCGGCGACCTGTGGCGGTGGACCGTGACCGACCGGATCGGGAGTTGACATGCAGACCGTATCGTTGCGTACCGCCGACCATCCGGGCGTGCGGGTGCTGACCCTCGACGATACCGACCGGCGCAACGCGATCGGCGCCGTGATGAAGCGGGAGCTGGCCGAGGCGGTGTCGCGCGTCGCCGCTGACCGCGACGCCCGGGTCCTGGTCGTCACCGGCGCCGGCACCGCGTTCTGTTCGGGTGCCCACCTCGACGAGATCTTCGGCGGCCCGGTCCGGCCGGTCAGCCAGACCCGCCGCGACCTGGAGGACATCTACCGCAGCTTCCTCGCGGTGCGCGACCTGGACCTGGTGACCATCGCCGCAGTGCAGGGACCTGCGGTGGGTGCCGGCCTCAACCTGGCGATGTGCTGCGACCAGCGGATCGCCGGCCCCCGCGCCCGGTTCGGGGCGACGTTCACCCGGATCGGCCTGCACCCCGGCGGCGGCTGCACCTATTTCCTGGTCGACGCGCTCGGCCCGCAGCGGGCCATGCAGATCCTGCTGGACGGCGCGATGCTCGACGCCGCCCGGGCCCACGAGCTCGGCCTGGTGCTCGACGTGGTCGACGATCCGCTGGCCGCCGCGTTGGCCGCCGCGCACCGCTACGCCGACCTGGATCCGCATTTGGTACGCCACGTCAAGCAGAGCGTCCGGGTCGCCGCCTCGTCCGGCCTGGACGCCTCGGTGCAGTACGAGGCGTGGGCCCAGGCCGCGTCGGCCAGCGACCCGGCGGTGCTGGCCACCCTGCTTGGCGACCGGCGCTGAGGCCGCTCGCCGCCCGGGGGTGTCAGGCCACCCCGATCGGCCCTTCCCGGGGCCCCTCCTCCTGCGCCGGCTGCACCGCCAGCGACGGGAAGTCGGCCAGGTCACCGTCCGGTTCGGCGTCCCACTCCGGGAACACCAGCTCACTCTGCAGATAGAGGCAGAGCAGTTGGGTGAGGTGCCGCAGCCCCTCCAGGTGGGTGCGTTCGTGACCGTGGGTGGCGTCCACCCCGAAGCCGAGCAGCGCCACCCGGGCGTGCGCGCCGGCCTCGACCGCCGCCGCCACGTCCGACCGGTAGTAGTCGAACACGTCGCGGACCAGGTCCACGTCGTGATCGACGGCCAGGCCGGCCAGCTTGCGCGTCAGGTGGTAGTCGAACGGGCCGACACCGTCGCCCATCGCCAGGGTCGCGGCGTCCTCCCGGGACTGCTGGCCGGGGGCCACCACTGCGGCGTCGACCGAGACGATCTCGGCCACGTCCGGGTCGAGCCCGTGGCTGGCGCCGTGCCCGACCTCTTCGGTGCAGGTGATCAGCAGGTGGGCGGTGACCGGCGGCTGCTGGCCGGCGTCAACCATCGCCTTCACCGCGGTCAGCACCGCCGCCACCCCCGCCTTGTCATCCAGATGGCGGGACTTGACGTAGCCGCTGGGCGTGATCGTCGGTGCCGGCAGCATCGCCACGAAGTCGCCGACGTCGATGCCGAGCGCGCGGAGCCCGGCGATGTCGGTGACCGGTTCGTCGACCCGCACCTCGACCTGCTCCCAGCCGACACCCTGCAGGTCGACGCCGTCGTTGTAGCGGTGGCCGCTGGCCTTCAACGGCAGCACCTGGCCGGTGATCACCCGGTCCAGGCTGTCGGTGTATACCCGCACGTGGGCGCCTTCGGCGAACCGGGCGCTGTGGGTGCCGATCTGCTTGAGCTCCAGCCGGCCGTTCTCCTTCAACCGTTTGACCATGCCGCCGATCGTGTCGGTGTGCACCACGATCGCCCGGTCCGCGCCGGTGGTCCGCGGCCCGCACAGCGAGGCGCTGAGCGCGCCCCGCCGGGTGACCGTGAACGGGATGCCGAGAGCGGACAGCCGTTCCCCGACGTACTGCTGCACGTGGTCGGTGCGGCCGGACGGGCTGGGGATGTCCAGCAGCTCCAGCATCACCTGCTGCAGGTAGTCGAGGTCCAGTTTCAGGGGGGCGGGGAGGTTCGGGTCGGCCGGCATGCCAAGACCGTACCGCCGCCGATCACGGCGTTGCCGGCGCCCCGCCGGGTCCGGGCGGGCTCCACCGCCGCTGCTGCGCGCTGGTGCCGGGGAACAGCAGGTCGATGAAGCGTTCCGCGGTCGGCTGCGGCTCGTGGTTGGCCAGTCCGGGCCGTTCGTTGGCTTCGATGAAGACATGGTCGGGCTGATCAGGAGCGGTCACCAGCAGGTCCATCCCGGCCACCGGAATGGCCAGCGCCCGGGTGGCGGCCACGCACGCTGCGGCCAGCTCGGCGTGCAGCCGGTCGGTGACGTCGTGGATCGTCCCGCCGGTGTGCAGGTTCGCGGTCCGCCGCACGGTCAGCACCTCGCCGGTCGGCAGCACGTCGTCCATCGCGTGCCCGGCCTCGGTGACCACTTCACGGGTCAGGTCGTCCAGCGGGATCTTCGACTCGCCGCCGGTGGCCGCGGCCCGCCGCCGGCTGTGTCGCCGGATCAGCTCGGCCACCGTGTGTACGCCGTCGCCGGTCACCGCCGCCGGGCGGCGGACCGCAGCGGCCACCACCTCGTGGTCGATCACCAGGACCCGCAGGTCCTCCCCCTGGTGCCGCTGTTCGATCAGCACCTGCGGGCAGTGCCTGCGGGCCAGGTCGACGGCGGCCCGTAAGGCGGTCGGGTCGGTGACGCCGACGGTGATCCCGGTGCCCTGTTCGCCGCGGGCCGGTTTGACCACCACCTCACCGACCTTGGCGAGGAACGCCTCGTCGTCGGCGTCGCCGGTGGCGGTTCGGCCGTGCGGTACGGCCAACCCGGCGTCGAGCAGCACCCGCCGGGTCACCCGCTTGTCGTCGCACCGGCTCATCGCCACCGCCGAGGTCAGCTCGGACAGCGACTCGCGGGTGACGATGCTGCGGGCGCCGTTGGTCAGCCGCAGCTCGCCCCAGGACGCGTCGATGACCTCGACCCGGATGCCGCGGCGCATCGCCTCGTCGGCGACGATCCGGGCGTACGGGTTCAGCTCGTCGTAGCCGTCCGGCATGCTGGCCAGGAAAAGCCGTTCGTTGATCGGGTTCTTGCGTTTGACGCACAGCGTCGGTGTGCGTTCGAATCCGAGCCGTTCGTAGAGGCGGATCGCGCCGTCGTTCTCCGCCAGCACGGACAGGTCGACGTAGACCCGGCCGCGGTCGGCGAGCCGGCCGGCGAGCTCCAGCAGCAGCGCCTGGCCGGTGCCGGGTGGCGCGTGCAGCGGGTCAACGGTCAGGCACCATAGGCTGGAGCCGTTGTCCGGGTCGTCGAAGACCGCCACATGGTCGATGCCGGTGATGGTGCCGACGACCTGACCGGTGACGTTTTCGGCGACCAGGTGCACGAAGCGTTCGGTCGTGGCGTTGTCGACCAGAATGTCGACCGGGGCGGTGACCATCCCGTTGTGGGCGTATATCCGGTTGACCGCGTCGGCGTCGGAATCGTCGCGTAGCGGCCGGATCCGCAGCCCCGGCTCCGGTGGCTGTGGTTCGCGCACCTGGGTGAGGTCCAGCCGGAAGGTCAGCGACGGGTCGATGAACAGCTCGTCCGGCAGCCGCGACACCAGCACGTGCGGGTCGGGCAGGTAGATGCAGATGTCGCGGGACCCGGCGGCTTCCGAACGCAGCACGTCGGCGACGTCGGAGGGGTCGGCGAACGTCTGACCGAAGACCAGCCGGCCCCAGCCGCACTCCAGGATGACGTCGGCGCTGTCGGTGGGCTTGGCCGGCGGATCGCCCGGGACGACCGGGTCGCCTCCAGGGCCGATCCGTTCCCGCCGGGGGGCGGGGGAGTCGGGGCGGGGGGCGCTCGTGTCGTCAGTCAATGCCATGGTTCTGCAGCCACATCTCCAGCAGTCCGAGTTGCCACAACTTGTTGCCCCGCAGCGGGGTGAGTTCGGCGTTCGGGTCGCGCAGCAGCCCGTCGACGTACCCGTCGCGGAACAGCCCGCGTTGACGGGCCGGCGGCGCGTGCAGGGCGTCGCGGACCCGGTCGAGCAGCTTGCCCTCCAGGTGGGTCAGCCCGGGTACCGGGAAGTACCCCTTCGGCCGGTCGATCACCTCCCAGGGCAGCACCCGACGGCCGATCTCCTTGAGTACCCCCTTGCCGCCCTGGGCCAGCTTGAGCTCGGGCGGGCAGGTGGCGGCGAGCTCGACGAACTCGTGGTCGAGGAAGGGCACGCGGGCCTCCAGGCCGTGCGCCATGGTCATGTTGTCGACCCGCTTCACCGGATCGTCCACGAGCATCACCGTGGTGTCGATCCGCAACCCCGCGTCGACCGCGTCCTGCGCGCCGGCGCGGCCCAGGTGGGCGGCGGCGAACTCACGGGCGGGATCACCGACGGCGAGGTACTCCGGGTTCAGCACCTGGGCGAGACCGGCGGCGTCGCGGTCGAAAAAGGCCGTGGCGTAGGTGTCCAGCGCCTGGTCACGGCCGACGCGGGCCAGCGGCGGGTACCAGTGGTACCCGCCGAGGATCTCGTCGGCACCCTGGCCGGACTGCACCACCTTGAGGTGTTTGGCGACTTCCTGACTGAGTAGGTAGAACGCGACGCAGTCGTGACTGACCATGGGTTCGCTCATCGCCGCGACGGCGGCCTCCAGCGGCGGCACCAGGTCCCGGGCGGCCACCCGGATCTGATGATGGTCGGTGTCGAACCGCTGCGCCACCAGGTCGGAGTAGACGAACTCGTCGCCTTCCCGCCCACCGACTGCGTCGAAGCCGATCGAGAAGGTGGCCAGATCACGCTGACCCTGCTCGGCCAGCAGTGCCACGACCAGCGAGGAGTCGAGCCCACCGGAGAGCAGGACGCCGACCGGCACGTCGGCGACCATCCGGCGCTGCACCGCGGTGGTCAACGATTCGAGCAGAGCGTCCTGCCAGTCCTGCTCCGACCAGTCGGCGCGGCGGGGGTCCCGGCCGAACGGCGGATCCCAGTAGCGGCGCTCGTCCACCCGGCCGTCGGGCTGGTAGACCCGGACGGTGGCCGGTGGCAGCTTGCGGATGCCGTTGAGGATCGTCCGCGGCGCGGGGACAACACTGTGGAAGCTGAGGTAGTGGGCGAGTGCCACCGGATCGATGCCGGTGTCCACCCCGCCGCCGGCCAGCAGCGCCGGCAGGGTGCTGGCGAACCGGACCACGCCGGAGCGCTCGTCGACGTACAGCGGCTTGATGCCGAGCCGGTCGCGGGCCAGGACCAACCGGCCGCTGTCGCGCTCGGTGATCGCGACAGCGAACATGCCGACCAGATGGTCGACGAAGTCGACGCCCCACTCGGCGTAGGCTTTGACGACGACCTCGCTGTCGCCCGACGAGAAGAACCTGTGGCCCCGTGCCTGCAGTTGCTCGCGCAGCTCCCGGTAGTTGTAGATGCAGCCGTTGAAGACGCCGGTCAGGCCGGCGGCGGAGTCGACGATCGGCTGGTTGCTGGCCGCCGACAGGTCGATGATCTTCAGGCGCCGGTGTCCGAAGGCCACACTTCCGTGTGACCAGGAGCCTCCGTCGTCGGGCCCCCGGTCACTCATTGTAGCCGCCATCCGCTCCACCGCGCCGATGTCGGCGCGGGAACCGTCGCGGCGCAGCTCACCCGCAAGTCCGCACATGCGTACCCATCCTGCCAGACCGTTGCGGCATCGCCCAGTTGACGGCCGGATCCGGTGTCCCGACCAGTGCTCCTGAGTCGTCCGATCCCGCTCGGTGCCCCGTGCCGGGTCTCGCTACGCTGACCCGGCGACAGGGCAGTTGCGTGACTAATCAATCAAACAGTTGGTAGGTGCCGTCGTCGCCCCGGAGTTCGGCTCGACGTACGGTACGCGGTAACGTTTGGTCGGTTTTGGTGGCCGGACGGTGGATAGCTCCATCACCCGGCTGGCGTGGGCGCTCCGTCCGGGTTCGGGACGGATGCCGACCGGGGAGGGCTAGTTGCTGACCACGCTTGAGGGACACCACCTGCGGGCCTGCGTCCTCGGCCAGTCCTGGCTCATCCACCGGTTGGAGCGCCGGGGCGCCGGCCTGGACCCGATCGCCCTGTTCGGGGTGGTCGAGGGGGCCTTCGTGACGGTTGTCGACCAGTTGAGTCGTAGCGGGTTCCCGCTGACCGAGCTGCGCTGCTTCGCCGACACCGCGGTACGCCTGACCGCCGCCGGCCGCGAACCGGTCTCCGCCGATGAGGTGATCCGCATCGTCGGCTACCAGTTCGGCGAGCACGTCGACGTCGCCGACATCGAGGCCCGGCGTGCCGTGCCGGTGCGCCGTGCGGTGATCGGTACGGCGGTACGGCGGTTGCGGCTCACCCTGCACGATGTGGACAACCTCCTCCGTCGGGGGGAGAGCCTGGCCTCCCAGTGGGGTTTCGCCGCCACCACGTACCACCCGGGTCCGCTGACCGCCTGCTACCTGCGGGTCGTGGAGGCCCGGTGGGCCAGTCGGCAGTCGCGGCGCAGCCGGCACACCCAACTGGGCCGGGTGCTGTGACCGTACGGTCAGCGCCCCACCGGCAGGTCGGTCGGCGTCGCGTGGTCGGCGGGGAAGCCGAACAGTCCGAGTAGCCCGGTCGCCCACAGCTGCCGTCGGGTGAAGCTGCTGATGTTCTCCAGCTCGAGCCGGCTGCCGCTGACCCCGGCAGCCTGGTGACAGGCGACCAGGCTGCCGATCCCGGTCGAGTCGATGAAGCTGACGCACGTGAGGTCCAGCACGATCCGCTCGGGTGCGGACCGGGCGAGCAACGCGGTGACCGCGTCGCGGACCTCGCCGGCTGTGGCGAGGTCAAGTTCACCGTGCAAGGCGAGTCGTACCGTGGTGCCCTGGTAGCTCCTGGTGATGACGAAATCCACGTCGAACCTCCGGTCGGGTGGCGACGGACGCCGGGGAGGGAGGATGCTGAGGCATTCGCATGAGCCGATATCCGCTGATGCGCGCGGTGTGTGAGCCGTCACGTTACGGTATGTGCGGTCGATGTGCCAGCCCCGTTTCGGACTGTGCACCACCCCGGTCGACCACTGTGAGCGATCATCTCGTCCGGTTCCGCGCCGGTGCGGTCGGTCCGGGCCGACCGCACCGGCGCGGAAACGCGGCCCGCAGGTCAGCTCTGCGCCGGCAGCGGCGTCTGCGGGTCGACCGTCGGCGACGGCAGGGTCGGGCTGACCGTCGGCTCGGGCGTCGTCGTGCCCGGCGCGGTCGGGTCAACCGTGGGGCTCACCCCGGGACTCGGCGAGGTCGGCAGCCCGAGCTGTGCGGCGAGGCCCTGCAACGCCGCGTACAGGTCCTCAAGCACCGGTCCGGCCTCCTGCGCCAGGTTCACCACCCGCTCGTCGGAGCCCTGCGAGATCTCGGCGTTGTTCACCTCGATCGCCTTGGCGTAGCCCGCCAACTGGCTCTCCACGAACGCCGTGTCGAACTCGGCACCGGACAACCCGTTCAGCTGGGTGACCACGTCCTGCTGCTCCTGGGTGGGTGAGTCGGGCAGGGCGACGTCGACCTCACCGGCCACCCGGGCGACCTCCTCGTCCAGCCGGGTGTGGTCGGCCACCATGTCACCACCCAGGTCCTTCACCGCCTGGTCGGCATCCTGCTTGTCCTGCGCCAACTGCCCGATCTGCACAGCGGCCAGATTGACCTGGTGGATCGTACGCAGGTATTCGCTGTCCTGCTCGGACGGTGCTGTCGCGTGCGCGGTCGCCGGGATCAACGCGACGGCGGTCAGCCCGGCCAACAGCCCCAGCCGGGTCACTACGGTCCTTCTCATCGTGGTTCCTCCTCGCTCAGCGCTCGTCGGGGCACCGAGATACCCGGCACCCCGGACGCCATGCCCGCCGGCCGGGATGAGCGCCGCCGGCCGGCGGGCGGATGACCAGCCACCCTCGGTCGGGCTAGCCCGACCCCCCGCCGGCATGTCACCGCCGGTACCGGGTAGCCGGATGACGACCGACCAGATCACCGGGAGGGATCGTGACCAACATCCAGCAACCGGAAATGCGTCGCAGCGGGGACAACCCGCTGGTCCAGGAGAGCAAGGATCCCGACGGAGCCGACCGCCGACCCGGGCGTCGCGGCGGCGGCGACCGTCCCGTCCCGGCCGGCCAGGCCTCACCGTACGGTCCCCATCCGCCGGTCGCCGACGACGACAGCGAACCCGAAGACCGGCCGGACTGACCACCTCGGCCGGCCCACGGCACCCATGCAGACGTTCCTGCCGTACCCCGACTTCACGGCCAGCGCCGCCGCGCTCGACGCCCGACGCCTCGGCAAGCAGCGCGTCGAAGCGTTGCAGGTGCTACGCGGCCTGACCGTGCCCGGGTACGGCTGGCGTCACCACCCGGCGGTCCGGATGTGGCGCGGCCACCCCGAGGCGCTGGTCCGGTACGGCCTGACGGTCTGCGCCGAATGGACCCGGCCCGGCCGGGCCGACACCGTCGCCGACACCCTGCGCCGCGAATTCACCGCCGCGACCGGCCGCACCCTGATCCGCGACCAGGCCGAACTCGGCGCCGCCTGCGCACTACCGGCCTGGCTCGGCCGCGCCGACCTGCACCTGTCGCACCGCGCCGCACTGGTACACAAGGACCCCGACCACTACCGCCCCCGCTTCGGCGACCTCGCCCCCGTACCGTACGTGTGGCCATGCCCACCCGCGGTGCCGCCGCCGATCTCCCCCGCCCCACCCGGCGAAAAAGGTCCGTGGTCGGATTGAACCGTTCGGCCCCGTCCGCCGAACTCCTTACCGGTGGATCAGGTTCCGGCGGCAGCGGCCGCTGACGTACGGGAGGCGAGGCTCATGGTCAACTGTCTGCGCGCGAACGCCGTCCGGATCGGCGCGGTGCTGTCCGGTTCGGTGCTGGCGGTCGTGCTGTCCGGGTCGGCGGTGGCTGCGGCCAACATCGGCCTGGAACCGACCCAGGCACCTCGTGGGGCCGGCATTCAGCTGACCTTCGAACTTCCGCAGGAACGGCCGGACGCACACACCGCCGAGGTGCGCCTCGATCTGCCGGCGGACCTGCCCATCGCCGAGGTCTACCCGATGTCGGTCGACGACTGGGCACCCAGGATCATCAACCGGGCCCTGCCGGAGCCGCTGCCCGGCCTGCACGGAGGCCTGATGACCGAGGCCACCGAGAGCATCACCTGGCAGCTGGTCTCTCCACCCGCCGACGAACCGGCGCCGGTGCTGCTGACCGTTTCGGTCGGCCCGCTGCCGGACACGGACCGGATCGAATTCGCGGTGACCCAGACCTACTCCGACGGCACCGTGGTCCACTGGGGCGGCCCGAACGCGCCGCGGCCCGGCCCGGTGCTGACCCTCGGACCGGCCGACCCGACGGCCGCCGGTCACGGAGCCCACCACGGCGACCCGGCACCGGCAGCCGCCCAGGACCCGCCGGCGCAGGCCGCCGCAGCGGGCTCGGACGGCAACGCCGGCACCGGGATGGGACTGCTGCTGGCCGGCCTGGCCGGCGGAGCGGCGATCGGCGCGGCCGTCGTCTGGTGGCGCAGCCGCCGCCACCGCGCCGTCCCGGCGGACCCGACCGGGGCCGGGCCCGCCGACGACGAGGGCGAACTGGTCGGCTCCGGCGGCACCACCCACTGGCGGCTCACCGAACAGTGACCGCTGTCGCCTGACCAGGTCTCCTTGCCGCAGACCGGCCCGCCAGCCGGTTCAGCGGACCGGCACGGTGGTACGGACCGTCGCCTGGTCGACGTCGGACAACCGGATGGTGAAGCGCAGCTCCCACTCGCCCGGCACGGGAAACGCGACCGCGCCGACCGCGTGGTTGTCGTCCACGCCCAGCAGCAGAGTCGTTACCGGCTCGACGTCCTGTGCCGGCAGCGAAGTGGTCATCGTCCACTCCTCCACCTGTACCGGCGCGCCCTCCGGCGTGTACACGTAGGCGTGCACCGTGTTGTGTTCGCCGAGCTGCACCGGGTAGATGTCGAACTGGAGGGTGTACAGCGAGCTGGTCAGCGTCTGAGCGAAGGTGTCCTGCCCGAGGGCCTGAGCCTCGACGACGGCGGTACGGGCCGGAGTCGTCTGCACCAGTACCGCGCTGGCCCCGAGAGCCGCCACCGCCACCGCGACCTCGACACCGACCAGGCCGGTGAGTCGCCGTACGTGCGACGCCCGCCACCGCCCGACCAGCCGTCGCGCGTACCCGGCGGTCAACAGCAGCACCGCCACCAGCGCGATCTTCACCAGCACCAACCGCCCGTACCCGGTGGTGGCCAGTGCGGTCGGGCCGCCGGTCTCCATCAGCGCCTGGACGGCACCGGCGAGCAGCAGCCAACAGACCGCCACCGTCGCCCACCGGGACCAGACCGGCAGGATCCGGCCCAGGACACGGGGGTGGGTGCGGCGCAGCAGGACCGCGCCGAGGGTCACCAGCCCGCCGATCCACACCCCGACCGCGGCGATGTGCACGGTGTCGGCGGCGATACTGACCGGCGGTACCGGCGCCGCCACCGCGTGACCGGTCAGCGGCCAGGTGACCAGCCCGGCCACGCCCAGCCCGACGAGGGCCAGCCCGCGACGGGTGCCGCCGACCCCGGCGAGGGCCGGGGACACCAGCGCCGCCACCGCGGCCAGGACCACCAGCCGGCCGAGCAGCGCAAGCCCGTACCCGCTGTCGACGACGGCGGCCAGGTCCCCGGCGGAGACCTCCAGCAGGCCACTGCCGGTCGAGTACGGCGCCTGCAGGTACAGGCCGGCCACCGTGGCCAGGCCGATCAGCCCGAGCCCGGTGCCGACCATGACCTTGCCGGGCCGGCGGCCCAGCCGGGGCGGCCACAGCAGCGCCAGCAGCAGCGCGGGGCCGACGGCGAGTACCACCCCGGCGTAGCCGACGTACTTCGCGGTGGTCACGGCGACCGCCACCGGCAGCCGCTGCCCGCCGTCGCGCGGCTCGGGCACCGTCGCGGACGGCGCTCCTACCGAGTACGTGTAGCCGCTGCCCACCGGGTGGCTGTCCGCCGAGATCACCCGGTAGCTGACCAGGTAGGTGCCGAGCGGGCGGTCGGCGACCCGGACCGGGAGGGTGACGGTGGTCCCGTCGGTTCGTGGTGTTCCGTCGTCGATCCGCTTCCCGTCCGGCGCCAGTACCTGCAGGCGCCCGGTGACCGGGCGCACCGGTTCGCTGAAGGTCAGCACCACTTCCCGGGGCGAGTTGCCCAGCACCGATCCGGGGGCGGGCTCCGCCGTCACCAGCACCGCGTGTGCGGCCGCCGGGCCGGCGGGGGCGACCATTACCAGCATGCCGCCGAGGAGCAGTGCCGCGGCACCGGCTGCGGCGTGCCGGGCCCACCGGGCGGCTCGTCGTTGCTTCACCCCTGGTAGTTCGGTGCGGACGGGGCAACGGTTCATCGCGATCGACTCCGGGCGGGTCAGGGAGGTACCGACCGCAGGTGAGTCGGTCGTCTCGTGGGCCGAGCGCCGGGACCGGACGCATGCGTGCCGGGAGGAATCGTGGTCGACCGGGGCGGCCGTGAGCAAGTCGACCGTCGGTGGTGGTCCGGTCCGCCTCCGGTCAGATCCGGATGGCCGTCGGTCGGCCCCGACCCGCCGGGTCAGGGCAGCGGTGCCAGCGGGGTGCCGTCGGCGTCGCGGACCAGAATTGCCTCGACCGGGCATGATTCAGCAGCGTCGATGACTGTTTCGGCCGGATCGATGTCGGACGCGGGCCCCTGGGACACCCCGTCGACCAGGCTGAAGTGCCCCGGCGCGGTACCGGCGCAGATGCCGGACCCGACGCACCGTTGCTCGTCGACGCTGACCTGCCAGGACCGCTGGTTCATCGCCACCTCCGGGGTTACCCACGGCACCGGCCGTGGGGGACTGGAACGGTTCACGTCCGATGGCCGGCATGGTCCGGGCCGCGCGTCGGGCCCGGCGGAGGAGGATCAACCCCAGGTCACCGGCATCGCGTTCAACCCGCGGACCAGCAGGCCGGTCTTCCACACCAGCTGATCCTCGGGTACGGCCAGCCGTAGCTGCGGCAGCCGCCGCACCACCGCCTCCACCGCCACCTGCAGCTCCATCCTGGCCAGTTGGGCGCCGAGACAATGGTGTACGCCGTGGCCGAAGCCGACGTGCGGGTTGACGGTCCGGGTCAGGTCCAGCCGGTCCGGGTCGGTGAAGACCTCGGGGTCGCGGTTGGCCGCCGACAACGATCCGATGACCGGTTCACCGGCCCGGACGAGTACTCCGCCGACCTCGACGTCGACGGTGGCGTACCGGGCGAACGAGGAGGCGGCGCCGAGCGGAACGTACCGGGTCAGTTCCTCGACGGCGCCCGGCACCAGGGCCGGGTCGGCGCGCAGGGCGGCGAACTGGTCCGGCTGGGTGAGCAGGACGTAGACGAAGTTGGGGATCTGGGTCACGGTGGTCTCGTGGCCGGCGGCCAGCAGTCCGGCGGCGAGCTGCACGAGTTCGGTCTCGGTGAGCCGGCTCGCGTCGGTGTCCCGGGCGTGGACCATGGCGCCGAGCAGGTCGTCGGTCGGGTGCCGGCGGCGCTGTTCCACCAGTCCGGCGATGTAGCCGTGCAGGTTCTCGAGATACCCCGTTACCTGCTCGGGGGAGAGCGAGGTGGTGGACACGACCGCTTCGCTCCAAGTGTGGAAGTGTTCCCGGTCGGCGTAGGGGACGCCGAGCAGTTCGCAGATGACCCGGACCGGCAGCGGGGTGGCGAACCGTTCGACGAGGTCGGCTGGCGGCCCGTCGCCGATCATGCCGGTCAGCAGTTCGTCGGCGAACTGCCGGGTCTGTGGTCGGAGCTGTTCGACCCGCCGGCCGGTGAACGCCTTGGCGACCAGGCGTCGGAGCCGGGTGTGTTCCGGCGGATCCATCGACAGGATTCCGCCCTCGATCTGTCGGGGGGTGATCCGTGGTTCGTCACGGCCGACGCTGGCGGCGCGGGAGAACCGGGCGTCGCCGAGGACGAACCGGACGTCGGCGTGCCGGGTGGCCAGCCAGGCCGGTTCCCCAAACGGCAACTGGACCCGTACCAGCGTCCGGTCCTGCTGCAGTTGCCGGTAGGTGTCGTCGAGGTTGAGACGGTCAGGCGCGGTGAAGGGGTAGCTGCGGGGTTCGGCGGCACGGAGTTCGGGCATGGTTCACCTCCTGGCGGGGGGACGGTCGCGTACCGGTAGTGACGCCCAGCCTGCGTGACCGGCACGTGACGCTCTGATACTAGAGAGGTCTCTCGATTGATCGCAGCCCGGTGGCGTCTTCGGTTCCCTCAACCTAGCGTCCTAGCCTGCTCTACGAGGTGTGTCAACATAGCGCACGGAGAACCAAACTCCATCGAATCGGAGGCTCGGCAGTACCTCTGGGGTCAGCTCCGGCCGGCGGCATCGTCGGGCTGGGCGTGGGAGAACAGCACCGGGGTCACCGGCCGGGCCCGGGAAGGCTCGGGGGTCGGTGGGTTGCCCGCCCCGGACTCCGCCGGCTGGTGTTCACCGGTGAGTACCAGCAGTTCGTAGGCCCGTTCGGCGGGCAGCCGACCGGTGACGATCGCGATCCGGAGCGGCACGGGCGGGGTTCCGGCGACGACGGCGACGGGCAGATCGAGCACTCTCGGGTTGACCTGCCGACCGGCGAGGTGCCCGGCGGCCGCCGGGGGCAGGTCCCGCCAGGGACGTACGGTCTGCTCGGTGAATCCGTGGCTGGCCCACTGGTCAGCCTCCGCGTTGACCCGGTCGGCGACGTGCTGTGGCACCACGTCGCGGCCGCCGAGGTCGTCGCTGAGCAGCGCTCGGGCGAGCGGGCTGAGCTGGTCGACCGGATACCACCGGGTCCGCTGGGTACGACGGCGGGAGATGTCGCCGGGTGAGGCGTCGGCCGCGGACCGGTCACGCCGGGCGTCTGGTTCAAGGTGGGCCGGCATGCCCACCATCCAAGCATGATCGACCGCCGTCCGATGGCAAGGGGTCGCAGGTAGCGGGGATGTCGGAACCGGGGGGGCGGAGTTTGCCGGCAACCCGTGCGGGTAGCCGCGCCGGGTGGCCGAGGAGCGGCAGACGGTGGCACCGACGGCGGGCGTCGGGTCGCCGCTCGACGAACGGTGGGAGTACGGGTACCTGTACTTCGTGCAGACGGTGGCACCTGCCGAAGGGGGTAAGCGGCCGGCTGCCGGGCCGACGGTCACCGTGGTCGCTGACGGCGCGGGGCACCGGTGTCGGGTGCTGACCGGTCGACGGCTGGAGGTGCTCAACGAACTGGGTGGACAGGGTTGGATCGTCAGCGACGGTCTGTGGAGCCCGGAGCAGGCCCGGTGGCTGGCTGAACTGGTGGCCGGGGTGGACGGGGTGGAGCGGATGGTCGGTTACTGGCAGTCGTTCATGCGCCGGCGGGTGGCCGTCGGCGGCGACGGCCACGGTGAGTCGGAAGGTGGTGGGTGAGGGGCGCGTTATAGTGGCGCTCGCCAGGTGACAGTGCCCCTTGGGGGACCGTCGGGCTCGTTCGCCGCCGCTCGTTTCCGGTCCGGTGGGACAGGCCGGTCGGGGCGGGGGAGAGGAAGTGTCGGTGTCGCGTCCGTCCGCGCAGTCCGCGTCGACGCGGACCGATGTGGCGAGTCAGGTCTTCACCATTCCTAATCTGATCAGTCTTGTCCGTTTGCTAGGTGTACCACTGTTTCTGTACCTGTTTCTGGTGCACCGTGCGGACGTCGCGGCGTTGCTGGTGCTGGCCGTCGGCGGGACCAGTGACTGGGTGGACGGGTTCGTCGCGCGCCGGATCCGTCAGGTGTCCCGGCTCGGCGAACTACTGGACCCACTCGCCGACCGGCTGTACATCCTGGCCACGTTGCTGGCGTTCACGGCCCGCGAGGTGATGCCGTGGCAGTTCACGGTGGCGTTGCTCAGTCGTGAGGTGCTGCTGGCCGGCTGCCTCGTCGTGTTACGCCGATTTGGCTACGGACCACCACAGGTGCACTATGTAGGAAAGACTGCGACTTTCGTACTTTTGGCGGCGTTTCCTATTCTGTTGCTGTCCGCAGTGCTGGGATTCACCCCGACGGCGACGGTGGTGGCCGCGGTCGGGTGGGGTCTGGCCTGGTGGGGTCTGGCGCTGTACTGGATCGCCGGCCTGTTGTACGTACGGCAGACCATGGCGTTGGTCCGGGCCGCCGGAGCAGAAACGGAGCGGGCATGAGCGAGGCGGACCGCAGCGGTTCCGGCCCGCACCGTGGGTACGCGCCGGACTTTCTGACCGAACTGTTCCGGGCACCGCTGGATCCCGGCTACACGGACGCGGCGGCCCGCCGTTCGGTGGTAGGACCACCGCAGGGTTGGCGTCGGGTGACGGCACGGGCGGCGATGGCCGTGTCGATGGCCGCGGTCGGCTTCCTGGTGGTGCTCGCCTACCAGAAGACGGTGGCGGAGGAGCCAAGCAGGTCGCAGGCACGGGCCGGCCTGGTGGAGCAGGTTACCCAGCGCCAGACGGAGACCGACGAGCTGCAGAACCGCGTGGACACATTGCGGGACGAGGTGGCCCGGGAGCGCGACACGGTGCTGGACGGGGCCCGGGCGGCGGACCTGCGCGACCTGGAAGCCGCCGCCGGGCTGGCCCGGGTCACCGGGGACGGGGTGGTCGTCGAGTTGGCGGATGCGCCGGAGGTGGTGGATCCGGTGACCGGTGAGGGGTCGGTCAGTGAGTTGGGTCGGGTGTTGGACCGGGATCTTCAGGACGTGGCCAACGCCCTGTGGAGCGTCGGCGCCGAGGCGGTCGCGGTCAACGGGAGACGGCTGACCGCGACCTCGACGATCCGGGCGGCGGGCAGCGCCATCCTGGTCGATTTCCGGCCGGTGACCGGCCCGTACGAGGTGACGGCGATCGGCCCGCCGTCGATGGTCGAGGCGTTTCGGACCAGCCAGGCGGCCGCGGTGCTACGGGCGGTCTCGGCCGATCACGGGTTGTCGTTCGGGGTCCGTTCGGCTGATGATCTGATGTTGCCGGCGGCGAGCGAGCCGCAGCTGCGGTACGCCCGTGCACCGTCGGCGTCGGCGTCGTCCAGCCCGTCCGGGACGGGAGGCGCCGACCCGTCCGTGACCGCCTCGGGAGGAGGCCCTCGATGATCGCCGTGTTGGCGCTGCTCGCCGGAATGCTGCTGGGGATCTATTTCGACCCGGTGGTGCCGGCGGTGCTGCAGCCGTACCTGCCGATCGCGGTGGTGGCGGCGTTGGACGCGGTGTTCGGCGGGGTCCGGGCGAAGTTGGACGGGATCTTCGACGACAAGCAGTTCGTGATCTCATTCATCTCGAACGTTCTGGTGGCGGGTCTGATCGTGTATCTGGGCGATCAGTTGGGGGTGGGCGGGCAGTTGTCCACCGGCGTCGTGGTGGTGCTCGGGGTGCGGATCTTCGGCAACGTGGCGGCGATTCGACGTCATCTGTTCCGGGCGTGAGGCGTGGCTGATGGTGGAACGTAGGAGTACCGGTACGGGCTGGCCGGTTGAGGGTCCGGCGCGGTCGCCGGGTGCGGGTGGGCGGGTGCCGGCAGGGTCCGAGGAACGGGCGGACGCCGCCGGGGTACCGCCGGTGGACGGTCCCGACGCCGCGGTCGGCGGTGACGGGCCGGCGGGTGCCGGCGCGGGTCGGGGTTCCCGGCGGGTGTCCACGGCCGGGCTGATGATCGTGGGTCTGCTGGTGCTGCTCGGGTTCACCCTCGCCGTTCAGGTCCGCAGCACGTCGACGGACCCGACGTTGGCGGCGGCCCGCCAGGAGGATCTGGTGCGGATCCTGTCGGATCTGGAGGCCCGGGAGGAGCGGCTGCGGCAGGACATCGCGGAGCTGGAGGCGAGTCAGCGGCAGTTGACCTCGGGTGCCGAGGGCCGGGCGGCGGCGTTGGAGGAGGCGTCGCGTCGGGCGGACGAGCTGGGGGTGCTGGGTGGCAGTCTGCCGGCGCAGGGGCCGGGCCTGCGGGTGCGGTTCGTCGCCGGTCGGGAGCCGATCCGGGCGTCGGATCTGCTGGACGCGGTGCAGGAGCTGCGGGGTGCGGGCGCCGAGGTGATGCAGATCAGCGGCGGGGACGGTCGGTCGGTGCGGATCGTGGCGAGCAGCTACCTGCTGGACGTCGACGGCGGCGTGGAGGTGGACGCTGTGCGGTTGACCGGCCCGTACGAGGTGCTGGTGATCGGGGAGCCGTCGACGATGCGGACGGCGTTGAACATTCCGGGTGGGGTGGTGGCTTCGGTGTCCGGTGACGGCGGTACGGTGATCGTCGAGGAGCGCGACGTGGTCGAGGTGTCGGCCTTGAGCGATCCGAGCCAGCTGCGGTACGCCCGCCCGGTCTCCTGATCGGACGGGATGTTGTCGGCGGGTGGAGCGTCAGTGGTG
Organism: Solwaraspora sp. WMMA2080; assembly: GCF_027497395.1. Classification (GTDB taxonomy): domain Bacteria; phylum Actinomycetota; class Actinomycetes; order Mycobacteriales; family Micromonosporaceae; genus Micromonospora_E. The sequence continues at coordinate 1,137,905 of NZ_CP114910.1, forward strand.
GTGAGTGGTGCACAGACCGAAGGACCGGCCGTGATTCCAGAGGATCTGCGGTATACCGCGGAGCATGAGTGGGTGGCGGGCGACGCCGCTGGTCCTGTGCGGGTGGGTGTGACCCATTTCGCGCAGGAGGCGTTGGGTGACATCGTGTTCGTCGAGTTGCCTGCGGTCGGTGCCGAGGTGACGGCGGGTGAGCCGTGCGGTGAGATCGAGTCGACGAAGAGCGTGTCGGAGATCTACGCGCCGTTGACCGGCACGGTGGTGGCCCGTAACGAGACGCTGGTGGACGCACCGGAGACGGTCAATGCCGACCCGTACGGTGCCGGTTGGCTGGTGCAGTTGGCACCGGCTGATCCGCAGGCGGTGAGCGGGTTGCTCGACGCCGCGGCGTACCGGGAGCTCACCGAGCGCTGACCCGGCGGGGGCGGCGAGGTATCGTGTGCCCGCGAGTCTTGTTGACCCTTGTTTTCGGCGCTGGCTAGGCTCGCCCAGTCGACCGAGAAGCCAACAACAGTTGAGCGTTGCGGAGATTGCCGTCCTGGCACGGGGGAGCTTGCGCCTTGCGATCGTTCAAGGTCTGGTGGCCGACCCGACACACCCGACGCCGACCGAACAGATCCGTGAGGTGGTCCATGACTCGCCCAGACGACGAGTTCCCCCCGCTCGACGTCACGTCGACGTTGAACCTCGGTTCGCTCGACGAAGTGCTGGAGGGGCCGGACGCCGACGTGGTGCCGAGCCGGATGTCGGGTTCGTTGCCGCCGGGGATGGCGTTGCTGGTGGTGCGGCGGGGCCCGAACGCGGGGGCCCGGTTCCTGCTGGACCACGATGTGACGACGAGCGGCCGGCATCCGGACAGTGACATTTTCCTGGACGACGTGACGGTGTCGCGGCGGCATGCGGAGTTCCACCGGGACGGCGGTACCTTCACGGTGCGCGATGTGGGTAGCCTGAACGGCACCTATGTCAATCGTGAGCGGGTGGAGGCGGCGACCCTGAGCAACGGTGACGAGGTCCAGATCGGGAAGTTCCGGCTGGTCTTCATCGCCGGTCCGCGGCCGGACGAGGAGGCCGGCCGCGGTTGAGGTCCGGGGCGCGGACGGAGGTGGCTTCGTGCGCGGTGTGTGGCTGACGCCGGTCGGTGAGCCGGGGGTGTCGTGGTGAGTGAGCAGGCGGCGGCCCGGGAGGACGTGGCCGGTTCGTCGTTGATGAGTATCGGCGAGGTGCTGGCCCAGCTTCGCCCGGAGTTTCCGGACACGACGATTTCGAAGTTGCGGTTCCTGGAGGCCGAGGGCCTGGTGGAGCCGCAGCGGACGCCGTCGGGTTACCGCAAGTACAGCTGGGACGATCTGGACCGGTTGCGTTTCGTCCTGACGGCGCAGCGGGACCAGTATCTTCCGCTGCGGGTGATCCGTGAGCAGTTGGCGGCGCGGGACGCCGAGTCGGCGGCGGGCCGGTCGCGTCCGACGTTGGTGGCGGTCGGTCCGTCCGGTGAGGTGCCGGGCCGGTCGCCGGTGCCGGCGCAGGCTCAGCCGGCGCAGTCCCGGCTGAGCCGTACGGACCTGCTGTCCCGAAGTGGTCTCGAGTCGGCGACGTTGGCTGAGGTGGAGCGGCTGGGGCTGGTGGTCGCGGTGGCGCCTGGCTGGTACGACGCGGATGCGCTGGTGATCGCCACGGCGGTGGCGGGGCTGCTGAGGCATGGCCTCGAGGTGCGCCATCTGCGGGCGGTGCGGGCGGCTGCGGACCGCGAGTCGGGTTTGTTCGCCCAGCTGGTGGCGCCGTTGGCGCGGCAGAGTGATCCGGCTGCCCGGGCTCGGGCGGCGGAGACGGCGCGGGAGCTGATCGGGTTGTCGCAGCAGCTTCACGCGGCGCTGGTGCGGGCGGGTCTGCGGGAGGCGCTCGGCCGGTGAGGTGACTGGCGGGACCGGACGGTGGCGCTGTGGTCCGTGTACCGTGCAGGGAGGGCCGGAGCGGGTTTGGTGACGACGACACGGAGGCGGCGGTGCGTGAGCTGAGCGTGGTCGGGGTGCGGGTGGAGTTGCCCACCAACCAGCCGATCGTGCTGCTGCGTGAGGTGGACGGGGACCGTTACCTGCCGATCTGGATCGGTGCGGTGGAGGCCACGGCGATCGCGTACGAGCAGCAGGGCGTGAAGCCGGCGCGGCCGTTGACGCATGATCTGTTGCGGGACGTGTTGGCCGCAGTGCGGGCACCGCTGCAGGCGGTGGAGATCACCGAGTTGAAGGACAACGTCTTCTACGCGGACCTGGTCATCGGTGACAGTGTGCGGGTTTCGGCGCGGCCGAGCGATTCGATCGCGTTGGCGTTGCGGGTCGGTGCTCCGATTCGTTGTGCTGAGCAGGTGCTGTCCGAGGCGGGCATCCTGATTCCGGATGAGCAGGAGGACGAGGTCGAGAAGTTCCGGGAGTTCCTGGATCAGGTGCGTCCGGAGGATTTCGCGGGCTGACCGCCGCCAGCGGGTGTCATGCCCGTGGCGTGGTCGCCCGCACGCGGCGTGTCGCGGCCCGGGTTGCCTGGTACGGCCCTCTGCCGGCGTTACGCTGGTCCTGTCGATCGGCTCATGTTCCGTCCTGGTGTGGGCCGCACTGACGGGGAGGTTTCCGTATGCCCGCACAGCGAGAGCCGGAGCCGGGGTCGTCTGATGATGTGGACGGGGCCGGTTCGGACGCCGACGCCGTCGGCTATCGCGGAGTGACCGCCTGCCACGCGGTGGGGATCAGTTACCGGCAGTTGGACTATTGGGCGCGGACGACGCTGGTGGTGCCGAGCGTGCGTGACGCGTCAGGTTCGGGTTCGCAGCGGCTGTACTCGTTCCGCGATCTGGTGGTGTTGAAGGTGGTCAAGCGGCTGCTGGACGCCGGTGTGTCGCTGCAGAACATCCGTAAGGCGATCGAGACGTTGCGGTCGCGCGGGGTCGGGGACCTGGCGGGGATCACCCTGATATCGGACGGGACGACGGTGTACGAGTGCCGTTCCCCTGAGGAGGTCGTCGACCTGTTGCAGGGCGGCCAGGGTGTGTTCGGCATCGCGATCGGCGGGGCGTTCAAGGAGATTCAGGGGTCGTTGTCGCAGCTTCCGGCGGAGCCGGCGGTAACTTCCGAGCCGGAGGTGGTGGCTCCGGTGGCCGGGGGCGACGAGTTGGCGGCGCGGCGGGCGCGGCGACGCGCCGGCTGAACCCGCGGGGCGGTGCAGCGGCAGCGGTCGGGGCGGGCTTCGTGATCGACGTCACCGCCCCGCCCCGTAGGGCGGGTGCTGCCGGTAGCGTGGAGACCGCCGTACATCCCGTGTGGGAGAGACCGTCCGCTACCCGGTGGGCGGCGCCGAAGGGGCAAATCCTCCCCGGAACCTCTCAGGCAGAAGGACCACGCGGGTTGGCGACTCTGGAGGCGGCGGCGCCGACAGAGGGGGAGGTTGCCTGCCGACCTCGTCCCGGGAGCCGCCTGGTGAGTGCCTCGTCCTTGTTCGTCGACCGCCACGTCGGCATCGATCCGGTCGCCCAGCAGCGGATGCTGGATGTCGTCGGGTACGCCAGCATCGCTGACCTGATGGACGCCGCCATTCCCGAGGTGATCCGCTGGCGGGGCCGGCTGGACCTGCCGGAACCGGCCAGCGAGCCGGAGGTGACGGCCGCGTTGCGGCGGCTGGCCGACGCGAACACGGCGGCGGTGTCGATGATCGGCGCCGGCTACCACGGCACCCACACGCCGGCGGTGATTCGCCGCAACGTGCTGGAGAATCCCGCCTGGTACACCGCCTACACCCCGTACCAGCCGGAGATCAGCCAGGGCCGGTTGCAGGCGCTGCTGACGTTCCAGACGATGGTGTCGGATCTGACCGGGCTGGCCACGGCGAACGCGTCGATGCTCGATGAGGCGACCGCTGCGGCGGAGGCGATGACGTTGGCGCGGCGGGCGTCGAAGGCACGTAGCGACGTGTACGTGGTGGACGCCGACACGTTGCCGCAGACGGTGGCGGTGCTGCGGACCCGGGCGGAGCCGCTGGGCGTGCAGGTCCGGGTGTGTGACGTGCAGGCCGGCCTGCCGGACGAGTTCTTCGGGCTGCACCTGCAGTTCCCGGGCGTGTCGGGGCGGCTGCGTGACGACGCCCCGGTGGTGGCGGCGGCGCACGCCGCCGGGGCGCTGGTGACGGTGGCGGCGGACCTGTTGGCGTTGACGCTGCTGCGCCCGCCGGGGGCGTACGGTGCGGACGTGGCGGTCGGCACCACGCAACGGTTCGGGGTGCCGATGGGCTTCGGCGGTCCGCACGCCGGCTACCTGGCGGTGCGTTCCGGTCTGGAACGGATGCTGCCGGGACGGCTGGTCGGGGTGTCCCGGGACGTGGCCGGTGACCGGGCGTACCGGCTGGCGTTGCAGACCCGGGAACAGCACATCCGCCGGGAGCGGGCGACCAGCAACATCTGCACGGCGCAGGTGCTGCTGGCGGTCATGGCCGCCATGTACGCGGTGTACCACGGCCCGCAGGGGTTGACGGCGATCGCGCAGCGTACCCATGCGATGGCGGCCCGGTTGCGGGCCGGTCTGGCCGACGGCGGGGTCACGGTGGCGGACGGGCCGTTGTTCGACACGGTGACCGCGGCGGTGCCGGGTGGGGCCGCTGCGGTGGTGGCGCGGGCGGCGGACCGGGGGGTGAACCTGCGGCTGGTGGACGCCGACACGGTGGCGGTGGCGTGTGACGAGACCACCACCGAGGAGCATCTGGCGGTGGTGTGGGCGGCGTTCGGGGTGGCCGGGTACGCGGGGGAGACGCCGGCGCTGCTTCCGGCCGAGTGGCGGCGCACCGGTGAGTTCCTCACCCATGAGGTGTTCCACGCGTACCGCAGCGAGACGGCGATGCTGCGGTATCTGCGGCGGCTCGCGGACCTCGACTACGCCCTGGACCGGGGGATGATCCCGTTGGGGTCGTGCACGATGAAGTTGAACGCGGCGGTGCAGATGGAGCCGGTCAGTTGGCCGGGGTTCGCCGACGTGCACCCGCTGGCGCCGGCCGGGCAGACGGCCGGGTACCGGCGGTTGATCGGCGAGTTGGAGCGTTGGCTGGCGGAGGTGACCGGCTACGACGCGGTCAGTGTGCAGCCCAACGCCGGGTCGCAGGGGGAGCTGGCCGGGCTGTTGGCGATCCGCGGCTTCCACCGGTCGCGGGGGCAGGCGCGCCGGGTCGTGTGCCTGATTCCGTCGTCGGCGCACGGCACGAACGCGGCGAGCGCGGTGATGGCGGGCATGCGGGTGGTGGTGGTCGGCTGCGACGCCGACGGCAACGTCGATGTCGACGACGCGGCGCGGCTGATCGCCGTACACCGGGACGACCTGGCGGCGATGATGGTGACGTATCCGTCGACGCACGGCGTGTACGAGGACGGCATCGCCGAGTTGTGTGCCCGGGTGCACGACGCCGGCGGGCAGGTGTACGTCGACGGGGCGAACCTGAACGCGTTGCTGGGGTTCGCCCGGCCGGGCCGGTTCGGGGCGGACGTGTCGCACCTGAACCTGCACAAGACGTTCTGCATTCCGCACGGCGGCGGCGGGCCGGGGGTGGGGCCGGTCGCGGTGCGGGCGCATCTGGCGCCGTTCCTGCCGGGTGATCCGGTCGGCGGCGACGATGCCGACCGGCCGGTGGTGTCGGGCGCCCGGTACGGTTCGGCCGGGATTCTGCCGATCCCGTGGGCGTATCTGCGGCTGATGGGTGCCGACGGGCTGGTGCGGGCCACCTGGGCGGCGGTGCTGGCGGCCAACTATGTGGCGGCGCGGCTGCGGCCGCATTTCCCGGTCCTGTACGCCGGCAACAAGGGCCTGGTGGCGCACGAGTGTGTGCTGGACCTGCGGGCGTTGACCCGGGCAACCGGGGTGACCGTCGAGGACGTGGCGAAACGGTTGATCGACTACGGGTTCCACGCGCCGACGATGTCGTTCCCGGTGTCCGGCACGCTGATGGTGGAGCCGACCGAGAGTGAGGACCTGGCCGAGCTGGACCGGTTCTGCGACGCGATGATCGCGATCCGGTCGGAGATCGACGACGTCGCGGCGGGCCGGTGGCCGGTGGCGGACAGCCCGTTGCGGCAGGCACCGCACTCGGCGGCGCTGGTCACCGCCGACGAGTGGGTGCTGCCGTACCCGCGGTCGGTGGCGGCGTACCCGGCGGGGCCGGGGCAGCGGGCCGGGAAGTACTGGCCGCCGGTGCGGCGGGTCGACAGCGCCTACGGTGACCGGAATCTGGTGTGCGCGTGTCCTCCGCCGGAGGCGTTCGCCGCCGGCTGAGTACGGGTCGGGTCGGCTCGACGGTGAGCCTGCGGTGGCCCCGGCCGGTCAGGCGGCGAGGGCGTGCCGGGCGGGGCCGCGGTGCGGGGCGATGCTGCTGCCGTCGGGAAGCAGCTCGCCGGTGTCCTCGAAAACGATGACACCGTTGCAGAGCAGGCTCCAGCCCTGTTCGCGGAAGCAGGCGACGACGCGGGCCGCTTCCCGGTCGACGGCGTCAGCCGAGGGACAGATCGGTTGGTGCTGGCACATCGGGATCTCCGGGAACTGTGGGGGGTGCTGTGTCATGGTTCACATGACCAGTGATGAACGTTACCAAGCCGAACGACACCGTTCCGGGCAGGTGACGGCCTGCGGAACCAAGAATCCTCCCTTCGGCCGATGCATGTCCGACCGGTCGGCGTGGAAACGCTCCCACACATCCTAGGCCCCGGCCGCCACCCGCCGCCGGCTCCGACGAACTCCACCATCCGCACACCCGGCCCGCCGCCCGCCACCCGCGCCACGCCCCGGGTAGCCTGACCGCCATGACCATGCGCCCGATCCGGATCATCGGCGACGCCGTGCTGCGCACCCCCGCCGAGCCGGTCACCGACTTCGACGACACCCTGCGCGCACTGGTCACCGACCTGATGGACACCCTGCTCGGCGCCCCCGGTCGCGCCGGCGTCGCCGCCCCGCAGATCGGCGTCAGCGCCCGCGTGTTCGTCTACGACGCCGACGGCCACCGCGGCCACGTCGTCAACCCCCGGCTCGAACCACCCGCCGGCGCCCTGTCACCCGACGACACCGACACCGACGACGAAGGCTGCCTGTCCATCCCCGGCCTGTACTTCCCGACCACCCGCGCCCGCCACGCCACCGTCCACGGCGTCGACCAGCACGGCCAACCCGTCACCGTCACCGGCAGCGGATTCCTCGCCCGCGCCCTGCAACACGAAACCGACCACCTCGACGGCCGCCTCTACGTCGACACCCTGCGCGGCGACACCCGCCGCCGGGCGCTGCGTGAGATCCGCGCCGCCCACTGGGCCCGCCGCTGACCCCCGGCCCGACCCCGACCCCGGCGCCGGCTCGACCGTGGGCGGCCGGCACCGTCACACCACCACCATCCGCGGGTACGGATGCCGCAGGAAATCATGATGCGAAATGTCCCACCCGTACGCGCCGGCCCGGCCGAACACCACCACGTCGCCCACCCGCAGCCGCCCCACCACCTGCCCCCGGCACAGCACATCGCGCGGCGTACACAACTCACCGGCCACATCCACCGCCACCTGCGCCACCTGCGGCCGGGCGAACGGGTACGGCCACCGGTCCACCGGCACCACCCCGAACGGATGGTCGTACCCCCACGCCGCCGGCAACCGGAAATGGTGCGTACCGCCCCGCACCACCGCGAACCACCGGCCCTGCGTCCGTTTCAGATCCACCACCTGCGTCACATACCAGCCGGCGTCCGCCACCAGCAGCCGACCCGGCTCGAACACCAGCCGCACCCCCGACGGCACCGCCAACCCCGCCAACCCGGCCCGCAGCGCCGCCACGTCGAACCGCCGCCCACCCCGGTAGTCCACCCCGAACCCGCCGCCCACGTTCACGTACTCCAACCCCACCCCCAACCGCCGCGCCGCCGCCACCGCCCAGCCCACCGCATCCACCACGAACCCCGCATGCGCCACCGCGTCCACGTTGTTCGACACCGCGTGCAAACTGAACCCCACCAGCCGCACCCCCGGCAACCCCGCCGCCACCTCCACCACCGCACCCAACTCCGCCTCATCCACCCCGAACTGCGTCGCCGCGCCCGCCATCCGGTGACTGCCCACCAACCCGCCACCCGGCCGGTTCACCCGCAGCGCCGCCACCGCCGACACCCCCGCCGCCCGCGCCACCAGATCCAGCCGCCGCAACTCCAACACACTCTCCACGTTCACCACCGCACCCGCCGCCACCGCCGCCGCCAACTGCCCGTCCGTCTTCGCCGGCCCACCGAACACCAGCTGACCGGCACCCGCCGCCACCGCCGCCGCCAACTCGCCACCCGACGCCACCTCCACCCCGTCCACCGCCGCCGCCAACTCCGCCACCACCGCCGGATGCCCGTTCGCCTTCATCGCGTACAACAGCACCGACCCCGCCGGCAACGCCGCCCGCAGCCGCGCCGCCATCGCCCGCAGCACCGCCCGGTCGTACACATAGGCACACACCGGCTCGTCACCGGCCGCCAACTCCGCCACCACCGCCGCCACCCGCGGCGGCACCACCACACCCGTCACCGCGCCCCCACCGGCGGACCGTCGTCGAACCCGGCGTCACCCAACGGGTTACGCACCGGCACGTACACGTCCCCGGCACCGGTCAACCGCATCCGCACCAACGCCTTGTGCGCCACCATCGGCGCCGTCCACGCCCGATGATCATCGGCCGCCCACCCCGCGGCGACCCCACCAGCCGACCGCAACCCGTCATACGCCTCATCCACCACCTCCCGCACCACCCGCCACGCCGCCGCCTCGTCGACCCCCCACCCGGACACCAACCCCAGCACCACCTCACCCAGATGCGCCTGCAACGCCGTGTACCCCAACTTCGCCCGCATCACCGCCGCGTCGTCGGTACCCACCACCGAACCCGCCGCCAACCCCACCTCGACCCCCGCCTGCGCCAACCGCGGCAACAACAACCGCAGACCCGCGAAGTCCCGCACCACCAACCGGAACGGCACCCCGCCACGGAACGTCGGCAGACAGTTCTGCAGATGCGCCTCCAACGCCACCCCGAACCGGCTCGCCAACCGCAGCAACGGCGGCAACACCACCCGCGCGTACGCCCCCAGGAACCCCAACCCGGCCGCCGCCCCCACCAACCCCCGCACCCCACCGAAATCCGCCACCCGCCGCCCCAACTGCGCCGCCGTCACCAACGCCACCCCCGGCACCGCCACCTCACCCGGCACCAACCGCCCCGCCAACCCGTCCCGCACGATCACCGACATGTCCCGCCCCGACCCCACCCGCACCGCCGCACCCGCCACCTCCGGCAACAGCACCAGCCGCCGCGCCGCCACCTCATCGGCCGCCACCAACGACGCCAACACCGTCGACAACGCCGGACCGTTACGCACACTCGCCACCGAGATCGTCCGCCGCGTCGACGTCACCTGAATGTCCACCGACACCTTCAGATACCGCCGCGCACCGTCGCGCCCCGCCGGCAGCAGCACCGTACGCACCGCCGCCGTCGGCACCGCCGGCACCACCCCCGGCAACAACCGCACCACCCCCCGATCCAGCAGATCCGCGTACCGCGACGACACCACCGACCGCTGCCACACATGCACCGGCTGCACCACCCAGCCCGGCGGCGCCACCGGCACCTGCGGATACCAGCGCGCCAACTCCGCCGTCACATCCTCACCCACATGCAGATCCCGGCGCACCGCCACGAACCCGACCCCCGTCGCCGGCGACTCCACATCATGCGCCACCACATCCGCCACCGACCACCCCAACCGGGTCCGCCCACACGGATGCAGGTTGTGCCCCGCCACCGCCAGCCGCTCAGCCCACACCCCCCACCCGTCCGGATCATCCGGACCCCACGCCGGACCAGGCCGCGCCGCCGCCACCGCCAGATTCACCACCGCGTCGGTCAACTCCACCGCCAACGCCCACCCCCGCCGCCTCGCCAACACCGACACCGGCAACACCGCCACCGGATCCGGCACCGACCCCGCATCGGCCACGAAGCGGTCGAACCCGTGCCACCGACCCGCGCCCCGCCACACCCGGCGCACCCCACCCACATCCTCCCGGCACAACGCATCCACCAACCGCCCACCGACCACCCCCGCCGCCCACGGCACCGCCTCCCGGAACCCCACCACCAGGTTCGGCGCCACCCGCCCCAACCCGGCCACCGCCGACGCCACCGCCGCATCCACCCCGACCACACCCAACCCGCAACCACACGACCGGCCCCCGGACAGCACCCCCACCGCCGACCCGGCCCCGCTCACCACGCACCCGCCAACGGACTCGTCACCCACGCCCACCGCGGCATCAACGGATCCGACGCCAACCGCATCGACAACGTCGCCTTCACCGGCCACCGACCACCCAGCACCGCCGCCGCCACCAACCCCCGCACCGCCGCCGGCAACCCCGCCACCACATCCCGCGCCACCACCGCCACCGCCCGCCACAACACCTGCGGCTCCACCCCGAACTCCCGGGCCAGCACCGCCACCGGCTCACCCAACGCCGTCCCCACCGCCGCCACCGCCGTCACCGCCACCTCCGCCGGATCCTCGGCCACCACATCGCCGTGCACCACCGGCACCGCCACACCCGCCCCAGCCAGCCGCCGCACATCCAACCGCACCCCACCCACGTCCCGGTACCACACCCGCACCAGCCGCCCACCGCGCCACACCAGCAGGACGTTCTGCCCGTGCGCCTCCAGCCCCACCCCCCGACCCAGCAACTCCACCACCGGCCCCAGCACCACCCGCGCCAACCGCGACACGAACGCCACCGGATCACCGCCGTACCCCGCCCGCACCAGCCCCGCCACCACCGACGGACCACCCGGCACCCCCACCGGCGCCGCCAACGCCGCCACCGGCATCACCTGCACCCCCGGTCCCACCCGCGGCACCCGCCGACGCACCACAGCCAACGACCGGCACAACCCCCCGTCGACCACCACCGCCCCGGCAGCCACCTCCGGCAACACCCACAACCCCGGCACCCGCCGCGCCAACCGCGCCACCAACGCCGTCACCACCGGACCATTGCGCACCGCCGCCTCCGACACCGTCCGCACCGCACTGGTCATCTGCACATCCACCGCCGTCTTCCACTGCCAACCCCCGCCCGACGCCACCGTCCGCAACGACAACAACGGCCGCACCCGCACCACCCGGCCGGTACGCCGCAACCACCCGAACCCGCCCAGCACATGATCCCGCTGCCACGGATGCACCGGCAGCAACGGCGGCAACCCCGCACCCGAACTCACCCACCGGTCACCCGGCACCGCCACCAACTCCAACTCCACCACCGGCCGATGCTCCGGCGCGTACGCCAGCACCTCCTCCGTCGACATCCCCACCCGGGTCCGGCACCCCGGATGCACCGGATGCCCGTCCACCACCACCTGCTCCCACCCGAGCGCCGACCGGACCAGACCCCCACCGCCACCCGCCACCGCCCGCGCACCCCGCGCCAACGCCAGATTCGCCACACTGTTCGCCAGCTCACCGGCGACCGCCCCACAACCGGGCAACCCCAGCACCGACAACAACTCCGCCGGATCCGCCACCGCCCGGCCACCCGCCGGGTCCTCCACCGACACCCGCAGCCCCGGGCCCGCCGCCGCGAACAACTCCGCCGCCGCCACCGGCCCCACCACCCGCCGCCCGTCAACCAACCCCAGCACCAGGCGGCCGTCAACCACCCGACGGTCCGTCACCTCCGGCACCGGTTCACGCCCCAACGCACCCCACAACCGCGCCAGCACCGCCGCCCGCGCCCCCGGCACCGCCGCTGCCACCGCGTCCACCAGCTCCGGCCGGCACCGCCGCACCGTCGCCACCGTCGCCGCCACGTCCGGACACTCCACCGACGACACCGCACCTCCCACGGACCTCGACCTGCGCCACCCACCAGGCAACCGACACACCACCGGCACGCCTCACCGTCCCCGACGCCGCCGCAGCCACACCCCGCACCAGCCCACCACCAGGAACACCAGCGCGCTACAGCACAACGCCTTCACCACCATCCCGCCACCCTGCCACACCACCCGCACCCCGTAAGGTGCCCGTGTGCGCATGGCCACCTACAACCTGCTGCACGGGCGCTCACCCCACGACGGGCGCATCGACCCCGACCGGATCACCGCCACCATCGCCGACCTCGACGCCGACATCTGCGCCCTGCAGGAAGTCGACCACGCCCAACCCCGCAGCGGGCACCTCGACCTGACCGCGCTGGCCGCCGCCGCGCTCACCGCCGGCACCCACCGGTTCGCCGCCGCCCTCGTCGGCACCCCCGGCACCACCTACCGGGTGCCCCGTCACGACCACGACGGACACGACGAACCCCGCTACGGGGTGAGTCTGATCAGCCGGTACCCGGCCCGGCACTGGCGGACCGTCCGGCTCGCCCCCGCCCCCGTACCCGCACCGGTCGCCGTCGGCGGACCCGGCCCCCGGCTGCTGCTCCTACGCGACGAACCACGGGTGCTGCTCGCCGCCGTCCTCGACACCCCACACGGCCCGGTCACCGTCGCCGCCACCCACCTGTCGTTCGTCCCCGGCTGGAACCTGCGCCAGCTACGGATCGTCACCCGCGCCCTGCGGGCCATGCCGCCACCGCGGCTGCTCCTCGGCGACCTCAACATGCCGGCCGGGGTGGCTGCAGCGGCCACCGGCTGGCGGCCGCTGGGCCGGCTGCCCACCTACCCGGCCGCCCGACCCCGCATCCAACTCGACCACATCCTGCTCGACCCGCGTGACGCGCCGCCCGCGCTGACCGCCGTGACCGCCGTCGCCGCCCCGGACGTCGCCGTCTCCGACCACCGCCCACTGACCGTCACCGTCTCGACCGGCACCCGGTAGCCGCGCTGGCCCCGACCGGGCGGGGCCAGCGCCGTCACCACCCCAACCAGCCCCAGTTCAGGCAGGCCCGACGACTCGACGCAGCGACCGGTTCGACCGGTTTGCCCGTGCCGCCGCCCGCTGCTGGTCGGCCGTCACCTCGATGTAGTTCTGGCTTGCCGTGAGGCTCGCATGCCCCAGCAGCCGCATGATCTCGGCGGCGTTCGCCCCGTCCTCGGCCAACCGGGTGGCGAACGTGTGTCGCAGCGCGTGCAGCTGCGCACCCCGCGGCACCCGCTCGGTGATCCCGGCCCGCCGGAAACACGACCGCACCAGGTACTGCAGGCCGCCGCGCCGCAGGGCGGCACCGCGCCGGTCGACCAACAGCGGACCTCCGGGGCGTACCGACCGGGGGCCGAACCGTCGTCGGCGGCTGGCCAGGTAGCCGTCGACGACGACGTCGACGGCGGCCTCCACCGGGACGGTCCGCAGCCGGCCGCCCTTGCCGGTCAGCTCGATCCGGCGTTCACCGGGACGTCCCGCGACCGAGCCGACCCGCAGCCCCAGCAGCTCGCCGAGTCGCAGACCGGCGCACAACGCCAGAGCGACCACCAGCAGGTCACGCTCCGGCCACGGGTCGCGCTGGCGGGGGTCGCTCCGCGCGGCGGCGGCCAGCAGCGTCTCCGGGGTCTCCTCGCCTCGCAGCGGCTTCGGTAGTGCTGCCGGGGCCCGCGGGCGGCCCACTGCGGGCATCGGGTTTCCGGCGGCGATGCCGTCGGCGACCAGGAAGTTGAACCACGAGTTCCACGTCGACCAGGCCCGGTGCACAGACGCGGGGGAGCGGGGGGCCGCGAACCGGGCGAACGCGGCGCGGAGCCGTCGTTGGTCGAGCGCCTCCAGTGGTACGTCGGTCCAGGGCAGGGGAGTCGGTTCGGTGGAGTCGCCGATCAGGCGTAGGACGGCGACGAGGTCGCGGCGGTAGGCGTCCAGGGTGTGCGGGGAGGGTTTGCGGGAGGCGCGGTCGGCGAGGAAGTCCTCGACGAGCCGTACCGCCACCAGATCCACAAATTGGTGCATAACGCATATTATGCATGTCTTCTCGGTGTGCCACCAGATCCGGCCGAGGACCCGCGAGCCCCGGCCGGGGGGTGGCCGCGTCCCAACATGTGTCGCGGTGGCCGCACCGAAGGGCCGGCGATGCGCCTCGGGACGCGATGCCGGAAGTTCGGCGGGTCACCGGCGACGCTGGGGCTCGCTGGGAAGTGACGGACACGGGAAAGCCCGTGATCCGCCGGGTCCACGCCGTCAGAGCCGGTCGGTCACCTCGACCCACGTCTTCAAGTTGACATAATGTATATTATCGACCTGATATCGGCGGTGTCCCGGAGACCCCGTCGCGCGCGGCGGACTGTGAGCCCCCGACGGGGTCTCACAGTCCGCCGGCGACCCGCAGTACCGTCCCGGTGGTGTACGACGCCTCGTCGCTGAGCAGCCAGGCGACGGCGCCGGCGATCTCCTCCGGCCGGCCCGCCCGGCGCAGCGGCACTACCGGCGCCACCCGGGCCGGCCGGTCCGGTTCGCCGGACAGAGCGTGGATGCCGGTCAGCACCGTGCCCGGCGCGACGCCGTTGACCCGGATGCCACGGGGGCCGAGTTCCTTGGCCAGACCGACGGTCAACGCGTCGGTGGCGGCCTTGACCGCGGCGTAGTGCACGTACTCGCCGGGGCTGCCGAGGGTGGCGGCGGCCGACGACACGTTGACGATGGCGCCGCCGGCGGACATCCGACGGGCGGCCTGCTGGGCACACAGGACGTAGCCGACCAGGTTGACGTCGACGACCCGGCGCAGGTCGGCGACGGTGAGGTCGACGAACGGGCCGATCCGGCTGGTGACGCCGGCGTTGTTGACCAGTCCGGTGACCGGTCCGAGTTCGGCGGCGTCGTCGAACAGGCTCGTCACCGCGTCGGGGTCGGTGGTGTCGACGGCGACGGTGACGGCGCGCCGGCCGAGCGCTTCGACGTCGTCACGTACCGTTTCGGCGGCGCCGGCGTCGGTCCGGTAGCCGATGACGAGGTCGTGTCCGGCGGCGGCGAGCCGGCGTACGGTCGCGGCGCCGATCCCCCGGCTGCCGCCGGTGACCACGGTGACCGGTGTCATCCCGGCACTCCTCTCCCCTGCTGTCCGTGTCGGGTCTGGGCCCGCCGGTGACGTTACCGGCGGCGGTGGCGGGCAATAGACATGGCGTGGCGGGTACGCGGGCGTTGGTGCTGGGCAGCGGCGGGGTGACCGGGGTGGCCTGGCAGCTCGGGGTGTTGTCCGGGCTGGCGCGCGCCGGGGTCGAGCTGGGCGGGGCCGATCTGGTGATCGGGACGTCGGCCGGTGCGGTGGTGGGCGCGCAGCTGTGTTCCGGCGTGGATCTGGCGCGGCTGTACGCGGGGCAACTGGTGCCGGGTGAGTCGTCGCCGGACCGGATGGGGCCAGGTGCGGTGTCGTGTCTGCTGTGGTCGGCGGTGGCTGCCCGGGACGGCCGCCGGGCGCGGGTGAGGATCGGCCGGTACGCGGTGTCGGCGGCCAGGTCGGGGGTGTCACGGCGGCCGGTGTTCGAGGAGGCGTTGCCGTCGTGGTCGTGGCCGCGGCGGCGGTTGTGGGTGACGGCGGTGGACGCGGACTCGGGGGAACTCGTGGTGTTCGGCGGTCCGGGGTGCGGGGCGGATCTGGTGGATGCGGTGTCGGCGAGTTGTGCGGTGCCGGGGGTGTGGCCGCCGGTGCGTATCGGTGGTCGGCGGTTCGTCGACGGTGGGATGCGGTCGGCGACGAACGCGGATCTGGCCGCCGGGTTCTCGTCGGTGGTGGTGCTGGCGCCGATCAGTTGGGGGCTGGGTCATCTGCGGCCGGTGTCGCGCCAGGTGGCGGCGCTGTCGGCGGATGTGGTGGTGGTGTCGCCGGACCGGTGGGCGCGGCGGGCGATCGGGCGGCGGCTGCTGGATCCGGCACGGCGGCCGGGGGCGGCGCGGGCCGGGTACCGGCAGGGTCTGTTCGTGGCTGACCGCGTGCGTGGGGTGTGGGGTGGTGCTGCCGGGCCGGGGTGATCGTGGGTGGTGGGGTCGCGGTCGACGGTGTCGGCGGCGGCTGGTAGGAAGGTCAGCACTCAAACAGGTGTACGGAAAGGGTGTCATGGCTGCCGCGGGTGCTGTTGCGGGTGGGTTGTCGGATGAGGAGCTGGGGGTGATCCGGGAGGCGGTGTCCGCCGGCCGTAAGCCGAAGGTGATGTTCACCGAGTCGGCGGGGCAGATCGCCGGTCAGGTCGGTCAGGTGGTGGGTCTGGGTGACCCGGCGGTGTCCGACGAGTGGGTGGTGGTGCGGTTCGGTCGTGACGAGTTGCCGTTCTCCCCCGCTGATCTGGTGGTGGCGCCGCGGGGCGCGGCGGGTCGGCGGGCGGAGTCGAAACCGGAGCCGGAGCCGGTGGAGCCGGTGGCGGAGCCGGAGTTCAAGTTGGGTGAGCCGCCGCCGGTGCCACCGGTGGCGCGTCGGGAGGACACGGAGGGGTCCACGGTGGATGCTGGTACGGACAAGCCGGTGCGGCGGGCGGCGAAGGCTGCCAAGCCGAAGGCGCCGGCCGGGTTGACGGTGACGTTGGCGTACACCGACGGCGAGTGGACGGTGGCGGCGACGCAGGGGGCGAAGGCGTTGGCGAAGCCGTACGTGGTCCGGCCGGCCGAGGCGTTGAAGATGGTGGCGTTGGTGGACGTGCCGGGAGTCCATGAGGCTGTGGAGCAGATCCTGGCGGCGGAGCGGGCCGAGGCGCAGCGGCAGGCGGAGAAGTTGCGGGCGGAGCTGGCTGAGGTGGAGGCACGGTTGGCGGAGTTGCCGGAGGTCGGTTGACGTCGTCGCGCACCGTCGGTGTCCGCTCGACACGGCGGATGGTCCAGCAGGCATCGACGGTGCGCGACGGCTTCGCCAGCGACAGGTCGACGTGGCGCGGGTCAGTGGCTGGGCTGGTCGGTGACGCTGACGCGGCGGCGGAAGATCCAGTAGGTCCAGCCCTGGTAGAGCAGAACGACGGGGGTGAGCGCGGCGGCGACCCAGGTCATGATGGTCAGGGTGTAGGGGGTGGACGCGGCGTTGGTGGTGGTGAGGGTGCCGGCGGGGTCGGTGGTGGACGGTAGGACGGTCGGGAACAGGGTGGCGAACAGGGCGGCGACGGCGAGGCCGATGGCGGTGGCGGTGCCGGTGAAGGCCCATCCTTCGCGGCGTACCTGATTGGCGGCCAGCCCGGCGACGAGGGCGAGCGCCGCGGTGACGGCGAGGGCGACGGCGGTGGGGTTGGCGCGGATGGTGAGGGTCCAGGTGAGGAAGGTGCCGGCGAGGGCGACGGCGGCCAGGCCGGTCCAGCTGGCGACGCGGCGGGCGCGGTGGCGCAGGTGATCGGTGGTCTTGAGGGCGAGGAAGACGGCGCCGTGGGTGATGAACAACGCGGTGGTGGTGGCGCCGCCGAGCAGGGCGTACGGGTTGAGCAGGGTGAGCAGGGTGCCGGTGTATTCGTGGTCGGCGTCCAGTGGTACGCCGGCGACGATGTTGGCGAAGGCGACGCCCCAGAGCGCGGCGGGGATGACGGAGCCGGCGAGGATGGTGTTGTCCCAGCGGGTCCGCCAGTGGGTTTCGGGGCGTTTGTCACGGTATTCGAGGGCGACGCCGCGCAGGATGAGGGCGATGAGGATGAGCAGCAGCGGTAGGTAGAAGCCGGAGAACAGGGTGGCGTACCACTCGGGGAAGGCGGCGAACATGGCGCCGCCTGCGGTGATGAGCCAGACCTCGTTGCCGTCCCAGACGGGTCCGATGGTGCTCAGCGCGGCGCGTCGTTCGGGTTCGGTGCGGCCGATGAGGCGGGCGAGGACGCCGACGCCGAAGTCGAATCCTTCGAGGATGAAGTATCCGGTGAACAGGACGGCGATGAGCCCGAACCAGACGGTGGTGAGTTCCACGAGGGGTCTCCGGTTGGTGGTCAGTGGGTGGCGGCGAGGGGCCGGTCGGTGGTGGTGTCGTCGGTGTCGTCCGGTGGTGGCGGGTCGGTGAGGTCGGGTAGGCCGTTGCGGGCGTAGCGGATGAGGAGTTTGACTTCGATGACGGCGAGGGTGGCGTAGATGAGGGTGAAGGCGGTGAAAGAGGTGACGACTTCGGTGAGGGAGACGCTGCGGCTGACGCCGTCGCGGGTGAGCATTTCGCCGAAGACGATCCAGGGTTGGCGGCCCATTTCGGTGAAGATCCAGCCGAAGGTGTTGGCGAGCAGGGGCAGGACGGGCAGGGTGAGGCCGGCGCGCAGCAGCCAGCGGCTGGTGGGGGTGCGGCCGCGGCGGGTGGTCCAGAGGGCCCAGAGGGCGATGGCGGCGGTGGCGAGGCCGAATCCGATCATGAAGCGGAAGCTCCAGTAGGTGACGGGGATGATCGGGGTGTAGCTGCCGGGGCCGTACTGGGCGGCGTACTGGGCCTGCAGGTCGTTGATGCCCTGGACTTCGCCGGTGGGGTCGCCGGTGGACAGCCAGGACAGCAGGTACGGGATTTTGAGGGTCCAGATTTCGCGGCTGCCGTCGAGGGTGCCGACGGTGACGATGGAGAAGGACGCGGGGCTTTCGGTGGTGTAGAGGGCTTCGGCGGCGGCCATTTTCATGGGTTGGACCTGGGTCATGATCTTGCCTTGGATGTCGCCGGTGCCGATGACGGCGGCGGTGGCGAGGATGGTGGTCCAGGCGCCGAGTTTGGTGGCGGTGCGGAAGGCGGGGGTGTCGGGGCCGTCGGGGTGGCGGACGAGGTGCCAGAGGGCGACGGCCAGGACGAGGGCGCCGGCGACCATGAAGCAGCCGGCGAGGGTGTGCGGGAAGGTGATGAGGGTGACCTTGTTGGTGAGTACGGCGATGAAGTCGGTGAGTTCGGCGCGGCCGGTGTCGGGGTTGATGCGGTAGCCGACGGGGTTCTGCATCCAGGAGTTGGCGGCGAGGATGAACCAGGCGCTGATGATGCTGCCGAATGAGGCGAGCCAGATGGTGGCGAGGTGCAGTGCCTTGGGGAGTCTCCCCCAGCCGAATATCCAGAGTCCGAGGAAGGTGGATTCGAGGAAGAAGGCGAGGAGGGCTTCGATGGCGAGTGGTACGCCGAAGATGTCGCCGACGAAGCGGGAGTAGTCGCTCCAGTTCATGCCGAACTGGAATTCCTGCACGATGCCGGTGACGATGCCCATGGCGAAGTTGATGAGGAAGAGTTTTCCGTAGAACTTGGTGAGTTTGAGGTAGCGGTCGTCGCCGGTGCGGTGCCAGGCGGTCTGCAGGATGGCGACGAGGAGGCTGAGTCCGATGGTGAGTGGGACGAACAGGAAGTGGTAGACGGTGGTGACACCGAACTGCCAGCGGGCTATGTCGAGCGCGTCCACGGCTCCCCCATCTAGATACTACGAAGCGTAGTACATACTACAACCTGTCGTTCTGGCGGCCAGGGCCGGAGGTCCCCTCTCCCCCGGGACGTCCGTCCCGGCGGCGGGATCCACCGACCGGCCCGGCTGTGCGACGATCGACGGTCGATGGACGACACCGCCGCCCCGCCGCCCCGCTGGCGGGCCCCGCTGCTGTGGCGGGTGCTGCAGGTCACCGCCCGGCTGGTCGTCGCGCTGGTCGCCCGGCTACGGGTCAGCGGCGACGTGCCCGACGAGGTACGCGACGGCCCGTTGATCCTGGCCGCCAACCACATCAGCCCGTTCGACCCGGTTGTGCTGGCCGCCGCCTGCCAGGTGCGGCGGGTCGCACCCCGGGTGCTGGCCACCGGCGGGTTGTTCCGGGCGCCGCTGGTCGGTCCGGTGATGCGCCGGGCCGGGCACATCCGGGTGGACCGGCGAACCAGTACGGTCGCCGAGGCGTTGGGGTCGGCCGCGCGGGCGGTGGCCGACGGTTCGGTGGTCCTGGTGTACCCGGAGGGACGCATCGGGCTGGACCCGCAGATGTGGCCGGAGCGCGGCAAGTCCGGTACCGCCCGGCTCGCGTTGGCCAGCGGCGCGGTGGTGGTGCCGGTGGCGCAGTGGGGGGCGCACGTGGTGCTGCCGTGGGCGGCGCCCCGCGGCCTGGTCCGGGCGGTGCTGCGGTCGATGCTGCGCCGTCCGGTGGTCACGGTCCGGTTCGGGCCGCCGGTGGACCTGTCCGGGATCGACCCGGCCCGCCCGGGTGCCGCGCAGCGGGCGACGGTGCGGATCGTGGACGCGATCACCGACACCCTGGCCGGGTTGCGGCCCGACGAGCCGGCGACGCCCCGGCATGTCGACCCCACCCGGCCGGTGGACCTGAGCCGGCGGCACCGGCGCGGCCGGGGCGCCGTGGTACCGGACGCGGCGACCGCCGACGTGCTGGCCGCCGACGACGCCGACCAGGCCGACCCGGCTCCGGACGCGACCTGACGGCGGATGTGACCGGGCGTGAGCGCCCCGCTCCGGCTCAGGGTGCCGGTCGTTGCCGCAGGTAGGCGAGGACGGCCTCACGGGTGGTGCGGACCCCGAGGGCGGCGCGGGCCTGGGCGATGCGCCGGTTCGCGGTACGCAGCGACAGGAACTCGGCCGCTGCGGCGGCGGCGATGGTCTCGCCGTTGGCGAGCCGTTCCAGCAGGGCCCGCTGCTCGGGTACGAGGGTGACGGTGTCGGTGGCTGCCGCATCCGGCGGGTCGGCCTCGGCGTGGCGCAGCACCGGGCCGAGGCGGGACAGGTCGTCGACCAGGGCGCGGCCGAGGTCACCGGCCGGGTCGCAGATGGCGACGACGGCGGCGCCCCGGGCGGCGGCGAGGACCACCAGGGCGACGGTGTCGGTGTCCGGGACCCGCCCGTACAGGGCGAGCCGGGCGGTGGTGAGGTCCCAGGTCGGGTCGGTGACGGCGAACCCTTCCCGGGTGGTCCAGCCGTCGCGGGCCAGTCGGCGCAGCACCGTGGTGGCGTCGGCGGCGCTGTCGAGGACGTAGCGCGGCGGGTCGCTCATCGGTCGGGCTCCATGGCCAGGGCCGCGGCCTCGGTACGGGTGCGGGCACCGAGTTTACGCATTCCGGCGCGAACGTGGGTTTCCACGGTTTCGGTGGAGATGCCGAGTTGGTTGGCGATCCGGCGGGTGGGTTCGCCTTGGGCGACCAGCCGCAGCACGTCGCGTTCCCGCACGGTGAGCAGGTCGCCGCTGCGGGGGCCGCGTTCGTCGCGCCGTACCGCGTGCCGGCGCAGGGCGCGGCGGACCCGGCCGAGCAGGACGACCAGTCCGGCGTGGTCGGCGAGGGACTCGGCGGCCAGCAGGGCGGGCACCGCCTGAGCGGGGTCGGGTTCGTGCAGGCCATGGGCGAGCAGGCAGCGGACCTGCTCGCGGACGGCGACGTCGCGCCAGGTGTCGGCGGCGTGGGCGAACTGCCGTGGGTCGCCGGCGGTCCACGCGGTGACGGTGGCGGCGGCCGGCGGCGGAAACGCCGCCGCCGGAGTGCCGTCCGGCGGGGGTGGCGGGTCCGGCGCCGTCGTGCGCGGCCCAGTGGGCGGTGATCCGCCGCAGCCCGTCGACCAGCGGCGGTACGGGGGCGTGGGGTGCCCCGGTGGTGGCCTGGTCCGGTTGGCCGTCGAGCCAGGCGGCTTCCCGGGCCACCCAGTCCAGCACGGCGGTGGTGGTGCTGGGGATGCCGGGGGCACCGGTGAGCCGGGCGCGGGCCGGGGCGAGCAGGCCGCCGTCGGCTTCGAGTAGGCCGGCGGCGGCGACGGCGTAGTCGCGGGCGGCGGCCGGCAGGGTGCGGTCGGTCAGGTCGACGGCGGCGCGCAGCAGGTCGTCGCCGACCGCCGGTGGCAGCCCGGCATCGTCTCCGGGCTGCGGGGCGACGGCTGGACCGGTGCCGTCGGCGGTCGGGCTCGGGGGCGGGCCGCCGCGCAGGGCGAGGCACCACAGCCGGGCGGCGGTGAACCGGACCTGCCAGCTGTAGGCGAGGTCGGCGGCGCAGGCGGCGGCCGCCGCCTGCGCCGCCTGCGCGGCCTCGGTGAGTCGCCCGTCGCCGGCGAGGGTCTGCACCAGATGCCAGGCGGTCCACCGGGCGGTGAGCAGGTCACCGGCGGCGCCGGCGGCCGCTGCGGTGCCGGCGAGGGCGTACTCCCAGCCGGGTCGGCGTCCGGCGGCGGCGGTGGCGGCGAGTGCGGCACGTAGCCCCAGGTGGGCCGGTTCGGGTCCGTGCCGGCGGGTGATCGTGGTGGCGCGGGCGGCGGCGGAGGTGGGGTCGGTGGCCAGGTCGGCGAGCAGCAGGACCCGGTCGCGGGCGGCGACCACCGGTGGTGGGGCGTCGTCGGGCACCGGCGCGGCGGCGGCGCGGGCGGCGGTCGGTTTGCCGGCCTGCAGTAGTGCCTCGGCGCGCAGCACGGCGGTGTCGGGGGTGGGCAGGGCGCCACCGGTGAGCAGGTCGGCGGCGCGGCGGGGCCGCCCGGCGGTCAGCGCGGCCGAAGCGGCGGCGCGGCGGACCGGTTCGGTGGCGTCGGGTTGTGCGCTGGCGAACAGCAGCAGCTCGGCGCGGGCGCCGCCGGTAGCGGCGGTGTCGGCGGCGGTGACCGCCCGCCGGTAGGCGGTGGTGGTGTCACCGGCGGCGGCGAGGTGCCGGGCGGCGGCCAGCGGGTCGGTGACGAGGTCGGCGAGGCGGCGGTGCAGGGCGCGGCGGGCCGGGTCGTCGAGCAGACCGGCGGCGACGGCGGCCTGGTACGGCGAGGTCGGGGTGACCAGGTCGTCGGCGGCGGTGTGGACCAGGGCGGCGGCGGCGAGTTCGGTGACGCCGTCGCCGAGCAGGGCCGCCGGGGCGCCGTGGCCGAGCAGGCCGAGGGCGGCCAGTGCGGTGCGGGCGGGGCGGGTGAGGGCGGCCAGTGCGGCGGCGACGGCGTAGCCGACCTGATCGAGGTCGCCGCCGGGGACGCCGGCGGTGGGTGGGGTGCCGGTACGGGCGGCGTGGCGGGCCAGGGCGGTGGCGGCGAGCGGGTTGCCGCCGGCGTGGCGGGCCACCGCGGCGACGGTGGTCGGGTCGAGTGCGGGTGCGGTGCGTCGGATCAGGTCGGCGAGGGTGTCCGGGTCGGGTGCCGGCACGGTCAGCCACAGGCCGGTGTCGCCGCGCAGCGGGTCGAGCGCGGCGTCGGGCAGTTGGTGCGGGGTGCGCAGGGCGGCGACGACCCGGCAGTGCCGGGCGATGCCGGGCAGGGCGGCGACGGTCGCCGGGTCGGCCCACTGCAGGTCGTCGAGGACGAGCAGGCCGTGGCGGACCCGGGAACGGACGGCTTCGGCGAGCAGCGCGGTGTCGTGGCCGGGCAGCCGTACCCGCAGGGCGTGGCTGAGGGGGAACGCCGGGACGTGGCTGAGGGCGGCGAGGCCGCCGCCGGTGTGGACGGGCCCGGTGGCGGCGGCGGCGACCCGGCGCAGCAGGGTGCTGCGTCCGCAGCCGGGTGGCCCGGTCAGGACGACGATCCCGGGGCGGGTCAGCCGTTGCGTGGCGGCGGTCACGGCGTCGGCGACGGTCCCGGTGGGGACGCTGCCGCCGGCGGTGGTGCCGTCGGGTCGGGTGCGGGCGGGGTGTCCGCCGGCTGGGTGCCGCACTTGTCCTCCTCCCCCGCTGCTACGGCTCGTGGCCCCGCCGGGCGAGGTTGGCACGAACATGGGATCCTGCGCCGGTGAGGATATTCGTACGGTGGATGCCGGTGGTGGGCGCACCACCGGATGCCGTGCTGTCGGGAGGACGACCAGCGAGATGAGTGTGTGCCGCCGTCGGATGCCCGTCGTCGCCGTTGACCGGGCGGCGGGGGGTCGGCCATGAACGCCGGTCCGTTGAGTGGCCGGGTCGCCGCGTTGTGTGACGAAGTGGGTCCCCGGGTGAGCGCGGCCGTCGGCGGTGAGGTGCTGCGGGTGCGGCGGCGGCTGGACGAGCCGCTGCGGGTGGCGATCGCCGGCCGATTGAAGGCCGGTAAGTCGACGCTGGTGAACGCGTTGATCGGGCGGCGGGTGGCGCCGACCGAGGTGGGTGAGTGCACCCGGGTGGTGACCCAGTTCCGGTACGGCACGGCCGACCGGGTCGACGTGGTACGCCGGGACGGCACCCGGGTGAGCCTGCCGCTGGACGCGACGGGGGTGATTCCGCAGCGGCTGGGGGTGCCGCGGGCGCAGGTCGCGTTCGTCGACGTCACGTTGACCAGTGACCGGCTGCGGGAAATGACGGTGATCGACACGCCGGGGTTGTCGTCGACCAGCGCCGGGGTGAGCGAGTCGGCGCGGCAGTTCCTGTTCGCCGGGCAGGCCGGTGCGCCGGGCGGTGGCGGCGGCCCGGTGGTGGACGACACGGCGCCGTTCGACGCCGGCATCGACGGTGACTCGGTCGGGGCGGTGTCCGGGGCCGAGGCGATCGTGTACGTGTTCACCCAGGCGGTCCGCGACGACGACGTGCGGGCGTTGGAGGCGTTCCGGTCGGTGTCGGCGCGGCTGTCGAGCAGTCCGATCAACTCGGTGGGCCTGTTCAACAAGGTCGACAAGTTGGTGGCCGGTGGGGCGGATCCGTGGCCGGTGGCGGCGCCGTTGTCGGCCGACCAGACCCGGGTGCTGCGGCGGGTGGTGTCCGATGTGGTGCCGACGGTGGGGCTGTTGGCGGAGACGACCGAGGCGGGCCGGTTGACGGCGGCCGACTGTGAGGCGCTGCGGACGTTGGCCGGGTTGCCGGCGGCGCAGCGGGCGGTGCTGCTGGCGTCGGTCGACCTGTTCGTGTCGCGGGAGGCTCCGGTGCCGCGCCGGCAGCGTGAGCGGCTGCTGGCGTTGCTGGACCTGTACGGGGTGGGGTTCGCGGTGGCGCAGCTGCAGGCGTCACCGCAGTTGGCGTCGGGGGATCTGGTGCGGGCGTTGTACGCGGCGTCGGGGTTCGCGCGGCTGCGGCACACGTTGGACGAGGCGTTCCGGTGGCGTACCGACGCGATCAAGGCCGGGTGGGCGTTGTCGTGCCTGGAGAAGGTGGCCAGCCACACGGCGCATCCGGGTGACCGGGAGCTGCTGCGCGACGCGGTCGAGCGGCTGCTGCACCAGCCGGAGTACCACCGGCTGCGGCTGCTGGAGGTGGCGCAGCAGGTGACGACGGGCGCGGTGGAGCTGCCGGAGCCGATGGAGCGGGAGTTGACCCGGTTGGCGTTGTCGGCGGATCCGCGCTGGGTGCTGGAGCTGCCGTCGGCGTCGGCGCAGGAGTTGTCGGCGGCGGCGGTGGAGGCGGCGACCCGGTGGCGGGTGTTCGCGGTCGCCGGGGCGTCGCCGACGCAGTCGCGGGTGGCGTTGGTCGCCCACCGGGGGTTTCATCTGCTGTCGCAGCAGGCGCGGGCGGTGTCGCGGTGAGCGGCGGCCCGGCGGCGTTGGGTGCGCTGCTGTCCGGGGCGGTCGACACGTGTCTCGGGTTCGTCCGCACCGTCGACGCGGACGCGGCGGCGGAGATCGACGCGCAGCGGCGCCGGGAGGTGACCCGGCCGTCGGTGGTGGTCGTCGGTGAGACGAAGCGCGGCAAGAGTTCACTGGTGAACGCGTTGATCGGGGTGACCGGCCTGTCGCCGGTGGACGCGGCGGTGGCGACGTCGGCGTACCTGGAGTTCGGTCACGGGGCGATGACGTCGGCGCAGGCGTACGCGCCGGGCCACGACGAGCCGGTGCCGGTGCCGGTGGACCGGCTGGCGGACTGGGCGACGGTGGCGGCGCTGCCGGACGGGATGCGCCCGCCCCGGCGGATCGCGGTGACCTGCCCGGCGCCGCTGCTGCAGTATCTGACGCTAATGGACACCCCCGGTGCCGGCGGGCTGGATCCGGCGCACACCGAGATCGCGTTGGACGCGGTGTCACGGGCGGCGGCTCTGCTGTTCGTGGTGGACGCGTCGACGCCGTTGACCCGGCCGGAGCTGGACTTCCTCATCGAGGCGAGTAAACGGGTCGACGTGGTGGTGTTCGCGTTGACGAAGGTCGACGCCTATCCGGGGTGGCGGACGATCCTGGCCGACAACCGGGCGCAGCTGCAGGCGCACGCGCCGAGGTTCGCGTCCGCCGCCTGGTTCCCGGTGTCGGCGCGGCTGGCCGAGTTGGCGTTGACGCTGCCGGCGGAGGCCGCCGGTGAGCTGGTCGGTGAGTCGCGGGTGGCGCCGCTGCAGCACGCGTTGGTGGGGTTGGCCGGCAACGGGCATCTGCTGGCCCAGGCGAACGTGCTGCGGACGGTGCGCAGCGAACTGGTCCGGCTGGATCTGGCCGCCGGTGAGCGGGTCGCCGCCTGTGACCCGGATCCGGCCGAGGTGGAGCGGGCGAAACGGGACCGGGCCGGGTTGGCGGCGCGGAAACGGACCGAGGCGCGACAGTGGTCGTTGGCGTTGAACACGGAGACGCAGCGGGCCCGGGTGGAGGCGACAGGGCGGCTGCGGACCGCGGTCGGCGGGTTGCAGGAGCAGTTCCTGACCCGGATCGACGCCGCCCGCGGTGAGACGTTGAAGAACCTGCCGGCCGAGGTGGACCGGGCGTTGCACGCGCTGTCGCTGCAGTTGTCCTACGATCTGCGGTTCCGGTTCCACAAGGTCGCCGAGCGGACGTTGGCGCAGGTGTTCGCGCCGGCCGAGTTGCAGTTCGTGCTGCAGCGGATCAACGGCACGTTGCGGCACGCGTTGGCGACCCGGCCACGGCGTGACGGTGGCGGCGGTGACAACGTGATGGTGGCGTTGTCGGCCGGCGGGATGGCGTTCATGGCCGGCCGGGGGGTCGCGGCGGGCGCGTCGGCGTTGGGTGCCGGGGCGTTGGTCGGCGGTGGCCTGCTGATCCCGGTCGCCGGTCTCGGTCTGGGGTTGGCCGCCGGCGCGTTCATCCTGTTCCGGCGGCGGGTCGCCAGCGACCGGCAGCAGGCCCGGGTGTGGCTTCGGGAGGTGCTCGGGGAGGCACGGGCGGCGTTGACCGACGAGTTGGCGCAGCGGTTCACCGACCTGCAGTACGCGTTGACGGTGGCGTTGGACGACGCCGTGGAGCGGCGGTTGGCGCAGTTGGACGCGCACATCGCCGACATCGACGCGGCGTTGGCGCGGGACAAGGCGGACCGGGCGCGGCGACGGTCGGCCGCGCAGGCCCGCCGCGACGCCGTCCGGGCGCGGGTGAAGCAGGTCGACGAGGTGCTGGCCCGGGCCCGGGTGTTGACCCCGACAGCGGAGGCGGTGCCGCGATGACCAGCGAGTTCGGTGACTGGACCGGGGACGACCCGGTTGGTGACGACGCCGACACCGCCGACCTTGGCGGCCCGGTCGACGGGTCGGGTGACCCGGCCGTGGAAGGGTTCGGCGCGGCCGACCCGGTGGAGGGGTTCGGGGCCGCCGATCCGCCGGTCGACGACGACCTGTCCGGCGACGACACCACCGGCGGCGGGTACGGCGGGGGTGACGCGGTGCCGGCGTTGGGCTACGGCGACGACCTGTCCGGCGCGGAGCCGGTGGACGCCGGGTTCGGTGCGGAGCCGGCGGCGGAGCAGGGTTTCGGTGCGGCGGACCCGCCGCCCGGCGTCGACCCGGACGCACCGGCGGGCGCCGACGGGTGGCCGGAGGCGCAGTTCCCGCCGCCACTGGATCCGGCGGGGGTGCCGACGCCGGTGGACGGCTGGCCGTGGGCGGATCCGCAGCTGCTCGGCGACGGCGGCCCGGTCGGTGCCGCCGTGCCGCACGTCACGCCGGTCGACCCGGTCGACCTGGCCGGCTACGCGGGGGCGGACGCCGCCGCCGGCGGTGACCTGTGGGCGGCGCTGCTGGCCAGCGACGACCCGGCGACGGGCACGCTGGCCCGGTTCTGGTCCGGGAGCTGACCGGCCGGGATCAGGGCCCGGCCCGGTCGGTCAGCCGACCGGGCAGGCAGCGGGTCGGGTGGTCAGTGCGTCGGGGTCGGTGCCGCAGCGGGCGGTACGGCGCAGGCGGCGGTGCCGCCGGGCAGCCGGTGCCGGTTGTCGGCGACCCACCGGTACACCGGCCAGGCCAGGGCGGTGACCGGCCGCAGCCCGAGGACGGCGCCGGCGGCCCGCCACAGCGGGTTGCTGGTGCGCAGCAGCGCGGCGATCGCCGCCGGCCCTGCGGCGGAGCCGGCCCGGTCGGCCGGCACCCACTGCACGGCGGTCACCGCCTGGTCGCGGGTCAGGCCCAGGGCGGCCAGGTCGGTCCACTGCCACGGCGCGACGGTGGCGTCGATGGGCACCCGGCGTTCGATGAACCGGACGCACATGGTGCAGAACGCGCAGTCGCCGTCGTAGACGAAGGTGCCCGAGGGTGCGCTGGCGTCACTCATACGATCATTGTCCCGCGTCGGCGCCAGCCGGTGCCACCGGATGTGTCCGATCCCGCACAGCCGACGTGTCGGCGCCGGGGCCGGCGAGGCGCGGCGGTTCACCGCCCGGCCCGGGATCGTGGCCGCCGTCACCGTCGGGCCGGTCCGGGTCGGCGCCGCGGTGGCGGCCGGCCAGCCGCCGCGCCCACACGACCGGCCGGACCTTCTCCAGCGGCAGGAACGCGCCCATCGCCACCAGGTGCGGGGCGAACGAGATGGAGATCGTCGCGAACGACAGCAGATGGAACGAGTAGAAGAAGCCGACGACCGCGTACCGCAGCCGACCCCGGGTCAGGAAGACCAGCGGGCTGAGCGCCTCGAACACGACGATGCCGATCTGGGCGGCGATCAGGGCGTACGGCACGGCGGCGATCAGGTCGGCGAACTCCGAGCCGCGCCGCAGGAACGCGCGGGCCAGGACGCTGCCGGTCATCCAGCCCCAGCCACCGAAGCGGATCTTCGCGTACGCGGCGAGGAAGTAGGTGCACACCACGGCGATCTGGATCATCCGCAGTGACCAGCCGGCGGCCTGGCTGGGCCGGTCGTCGCCGTGCCGGGCGGCGCCGACGGTGGGCAGCACGGCGAGCGCGAGCAGGAACGCGAACTTGTCGTGGTCGACCTTGCCGTAGCTCATCGCGACGATCAGCCACGCGAAGTAGAACGTGAACACCGACCAGCCGAGTGCCCGCGGGAACCGGCCGGTCGCCGCCAGGGGCGCCAGCAGCAGCAACGACCACCAGATGAGATCGACGACGACACCTGTCGGTGCCGGCAGGTGCAGGACCCGGGCGAACGCCAGCGGCTCGTACAGTTCGGCCGGCACGTCACCGCGGGCACGCACCCACGACATGTATGAGGGGCCTCGCGTTTTCCGGACAGTGGTTCGGCCGGTTCTTTCACGCCGCGATTTGAAGGTTCTCGAACTCTGCGTGGACTTCCCGGGGAGGTCGGTAGCCCACCGCTGAATGCAGACGCTGACGATTGTACCAGAATTCGATGTAGGCAGTAACGTCCCGGCGTGCCGCCTCACGAGTGGGATACTTCACACGCGACACGCGTTCGTTCTTCAGCGCACCGAAGAACGATTCCGCCATCGCATTGTCGAAACAAATTCCGGTCCGGCCAGCAGATCGCCGCAACCTCAGATCCCGAAGCGTTCTGCCGGAGTCGTCCGACATGTAGTTGCTGCCCCGGTCCGAATGAAAGATGGCGTTCTTCCTGAGTTCGCGATTCCGGGCGGCGTTACGGATGGCGCGGGACATCAACGGCGTCTGGTAGTGGTCGTCCATCGCGTATCCGATGACTTCCTTCGTGCAGCAGTCGATGACGGTCGCCAGATACAGCCACCCCTCGCCGGTCGGGATGTACGTGATGTCGCCGACGAGCTTCTCGCCAGGCGCGTCGGCGGTGAACTCCCGGCCGACGAGGTCAGGCACCGTGCCGGACGACGACTGGGTGAGACCCCACCGCCTCGGGCGGGGCTGGCACGGCACGAGCCCGAGCTCGCGCATCAGCTGGCGGACGAGTTCCGGCCCGGCGGACACGCCCTGGCGCCGCAGTTGCGCGTGGACACGTCGATGCCCGTAGGTGCCGTCGGACGCGGCGAACACCTCCTCGATGGCCGATCGAAGGTGGGCGCGGCGGGTGGCGGTCGCGGAGTCGGGGCGGGTTCGCCATTCGTAGTATCCGGACCTGGACACGCCGAGTTGTTCGCACATGAAGTCGACGGGGTAGGCGTACTTCGCGGTGTCGAGTCGCATCGTCTCGATGAACTCGTACAAGCTCGTTACCGAGGGTCCTTCGCGAAGTACGCCGCGGCTTTTTTCAGGAAGCTGTTCTCCATTTCGAGTTCCCGGTTGCGACGTTCGAGTTCCTTCAGTCGAGCGCGCTCGTCGACGCCGATCGGTGGGCTGTCCTGGGCGCCGCTGTTTTCCCGCCGGTACTGGCGGACCCAGGAACGGAGCGTCTCCGGGTGAACGTCGATCTCCCGGGCAACCTGCGACACTGGCTTGTTCGACTGTAGAACGAGTTGCACTGCTTCTTCACGGAACTCTGGGGTGTATGAGCTTATGCGTGCCATCGCGCTTCTTCCCTCGACTTTCCTTACAGGGTAACCTTATTGGCTCCCTGTCCGGAATCCTCGGGGCACCTCAGTAGACCAGCAGGTCGAACACAATGAACAGGTAGGTGACGGTCCGCAGCGCGGCGACCCGCCCGAGCGGGACGGCGGCGAACAACCAGCGGCTGATCACGGCCGATCCCATTCGGCGCGGGTCTCGTCGTGCCACCGCCCGGTGAGGGAACTGTTGCGGATCTCGTGCAGCCGCACGATCACGGTTACCCGTACGATCGGCGGCGCGTCCGGGTTCATCCGCGCGTAGCTGTCGGCGATCAGTTCGAGCCGTCCCGGGTCGTCGACGTAGGCCGATTCGAGTCCTTCGACCTCCGCGCGGCGCACCCCGGCGTTGTGTTCGTTGAGCACCAGGGTCCGTCCGGTGACGTCGACGCCTTCGACCCGGGTGTCCGGCGCCGGGTCGTTCGGGCCGTTGACGCCGGCGTACATGCTGAACGGTCCGAACGGGAAATGGTCGTCGGTGCCCCACAATGTGCCTGCGGTCAGCAGTGCGAACACCACGACGGCGGCCGACGCACGGACCAGACGACCGGTCGCCGTCAGGGTGTCGGTCTGCACCGGCGCACTGTACCGGACCGGCCGGGGCGGTCGGGGCCGTGCGGGCGGGGTGTCGGGATGTCCGGTCAGCCCGACAGCAGCAGCACGACCACGACCACGGCGGCGATGCCGACCATGGTGGCCAGTGCGGCCACCAGGACCGGGCCGTGTTCGTCGTACCAGGGGCGGCCCGGCGCGGCAGACACCGGATACGGCGACATCGGCGCCAGGTGCGGTGAGACCGGCGTCGGCATCGGCGCCGGCGACATCGGGGTCGGGTGCACCGGCGCCGGTGGACGCGGGCCGGGCAGGCCGGCGCGGGCGGCGGCACCGAGGCGCAGCGCGCCGTCGGCGACGACGGTCTCCGGCTGCTCCAAGGTGGTCGGTGCAACCCCCAGTTCGGTGTGGATCAGCTGCGCGGCGAGCGGGATCCGGCTGGAACCGCCGACCAGGAACACGCCGACCAGGTCGGCCGGGGTAAGGCCGGCGGCGGCGACCGTCTGCGCCAGACACGTCACGGTACGGGCCAGGTGGTCGCGGATCAGCGACTCCAGTTCGTCGCGGGTGACGTGGGCGGCGATGTCCAACGCCGGCAGGTGCACGTCGGCGCTGACCGTACGGGACAGCATCTCCTTCGCGCCGCGGACGTCGTCGTAGAGCAGGGCGCGGGCCCGCCGCGACCCGGTGTCGGCCGGCGCGACCAGACCGTTCCACACGCTCGTGCGGCTGGGCGAGTAGACGCCACCGAGATGCTCGACCAGCGCCTGGTCGAAGTCGAGTCCGCCGAGTTCGGCCAGGCCCTGCTCGGCGAGCACGTCGAACCCGGTGGCGGTACGCCGGACCACGGCGGCGTCGAACGTGCCGCCGCCCAGGTCGTAGACGGCCAACGCCCGCCCGGGCGGTATCGCCGTGCCCAGCGCGGACGTGTAGTAGGAGGCGGCGGCGACCGGTTCGGCGATCAGCGTCGGCCGGGGCAGCCCGGCGGCGTACGCGGCCTGGATGAGGACCATCCGCCGCCGCTCCCCCCACCGCACCGGATGGGTCAGCCGGACCTCGTCGACGCCGCCGAGCTGGCGGCGGGCCTCGGTGGCGACGTGGCGCAGCAGGGCGGCGACCAGCTGCGACACCGCGACGTCGGCGTCGCCGAGCAGCACCGTGCCGTCATCGACGCGGCGTTTCGGGTTGGGCTCGAACCCGGACGGGTCGATGCGGGCGCGGCGGTGCGCGTCCGCGCCGACGAGCAGCCGCCCGTCGGCGTCGCGGTACACCGCCGACGGCAACAGCGGGGTGCCGTCGAACAGCAGCGGCCGTACCCGGCCGTCGCCGCCGCGTACCACCGCCACCGTGTTCGAGGTGCCGAAGTCGATGCCGAGTGCCCGCATGGGGGCACCCTACTGCCGGCGGTGCGGCGGCCCGCACCGGTCACCGGCCGGTGACCGGTCGGCGTCGCGCAACCTGCCGTACGCCCGCAGGTTGCCGGCGGCGGGCATACTGCGCTGCGTGTCGCACCGGTTCGCGTACCTGGACTCGCCGGCTCCGATCGCGTTCGCGCACCGGGGCGGCGCGGCCCGCGGTGACGAGAACACCGCCGAGGCGTTCGGCCGTGCCGTCGGGCTCGGCTACCGGTACGTGGAGACCGACGTGCACGGCACCGCCGATCAGGTGGCAGTGGTGTTCCACGATCCGACGCTGGACCGGGTGACCGGCGACAAGGGCAGCATCGCGCGGCTGCGCTGGGCGGACCTGGCCACGGTGCGGGTCGGTGGGGCGTCGGTGGTGCCGCGGCTCGACGACGTGCTCGACAGCTGGCCGCAGGTGCGGTTCAACATCGACGTGAAGGCCGACGGCGGGGTGCAGCCGACGCTGGCGGCGGTCGACCGGTGCGCCGCCGCCGACCGGGTGCTGCTGGCGTCGTTCTCCGACCGGCGGCTGCACCGGCTGCGGACGTCGACCGGCGGTCGGGTGGCGACGTCGCTGGGCATGCAGGCGGTGACCCGGCTGCGGGTCGGGTCGTTGACCGGCCGGCGGCTGCGGCTGCCGCCGTCGGTGGTGGCCGCGCAGGTGCCGGTGCGGTTCAACCGGGTACGGGTGGTCGACGCCCGGTTCGTGGCGTACTGCCACCGGCTGGGGTTGCAGGTGCATGTCTGGACGATCGACGAACCCGCCCAGATGCACGAGTTACTGGACCTCGGGGTGGATGGCATCATGACCGATCACG
The DNA here is from genome assembly GCF_027497395.1 of Solwaraspora sp. WMMA2080. Classification (GTDB taxonomy): domain Bacteria; phylum Actinomycetota; class Actinomycetes; order Mycobacteriales; family Micromonosporaceae; genus Micromonospora_E. The sequence goes on from NZ_CP114910.1 coordinate 1,171,048, forward strand.
TCGAGGTGTTGCGTGACGTGTACCTCGCCCGTGGCCACTGGCCGCCCGACCGGCGGGTCGACATGGACCACGCCGCCCGTTGACCGACAGTGAAGGATCCGATGGCCGACCCCACCGAGCCACCCAGCGTGCCGCCCACCGGGCCGGCGCCCGTGCCGCCCGCCGCGGCGTCGCCCGGCGCCGCGCCGTCGAGCACCCGGCGGGAACGCACCGGCTGGTACTTCTACGACTGGGCGATGTCGGCGTTCTCCACCACCGTCATCACCGTGTTCCTGGGGCCGTTCCTGACCACGGTCACCAAACAGGCCGCCGGCTGCGCGGCCGACGCCGACGAGTGCACCGGGTCCGTGTACCCGCTCGGTATCGAGGTCGCGCCAGGGGCGTACTTCCCGTACCTGGTATCGCTGTCGGTGGCGTTGACGGTGCTGGTGCTGCCGGTGATGGGTGCGCTGGCCGACCGGTCGATGCACAAGAAGCGGCTGCTGGCGGTGTCGGCGTTCGTCGGCGCCGGGGCGACCGTCGCGATGGTGTTCGTCACCGGGGACCGCTACCTGCTCGGCGGTGGGCTGTTCGTCCTGGCCAACATCGCGTTCGGCGCCAGCGTGGTGGTGTACAACTCGTTCCTGCCGCAGCTGGGCGGCCCCGACGACCGGGACCGGATCTCCAGCCGGGGCTGGGCGCTCGGCTACCTCGGTGGCGGGCTGCTGCTGGCCGTCAACCTGGTGGTGGTGCAGTCGTTCAGCGTCGACGGCGACCCGCAGCGCACCCTGGACCTGGCCCGCTGGTCGATCGTGTCGGCCGGGGTGTGGTGGGCGGTGTTCACCCTGGTGCCGCTGGCCTGGCTGCGGGAACACCCGGCGGTCGACGCCCGGCCCGGCGGCAACGTGCTCACCGACGGGTTCAAACAGCTGGGCCGTACGGTACGCGGGCTGAAGGCGTACCCGTTGACGTTGTTCTTCCTGCTGGCGTTCCTGGTCTACAACGACGGCATCCAGACGGTGATCGCCCTCGCGAGCCAGTACGGAACCGAGGAGCTGCGGCTGGGCCAGTCGACGCTGATCGTGACGATCCTGCTGGTGCAGTTCCTGGCGTTCGGTGGGGCGCTGCTGCTCGGGGCGGTCGCGCAGCGCATCGGCGCGTGGAAGACGGTGCTGGGCAGCCTGGTGCTGTGGACCGGGGTGATCGTGGCGGCGTTCCGGCTGCCCGCGGAGGCGCCGGCGCAGTTCATGGCGCTCGGCGCGGCGATCGGCCTGGTCCTCGGCGGCTCTCAGGCGCTGAGCCGGTCGCTGTTCAGTCAGCTGATCCCGGCCGGTAAGGAAGGCGAGTACTACGGCTTCTACGAGATCAGCGACAAGGGCACCAGCTGGCTGGGGCCGCTGGCGTTCGGGCTGGTGTTCCAGCTGACGAACTCGTACCGGGTCGGTCTGGTCTCGTTGTTGATCTTCTTTGTGGTCGGGTTCGTGCTGCTGCTGGCGGTGCCGATGCGCCGGGCGATCGTCGCCGCCGGCAACACCCCGCCCCGGGTGCTGTGACCCGGGAGCGGGGCGGGGTGTCGCGGTGGCGTCACAGGATCGGCTGCGTCGCCTCGATCTGCGCGATGGCGGTGCGGGTGGCCGCCACGAAGTCCCAGAACAGCGTGTTGGTGGTGTTCTTGCGCTGGGAACGGGTGTTGGTGCCGAACATCGCCGCCCGCAGCGGCGTGGTCAGCTCCAGCTGGGCGCCCATGCCGAGCAGCGTCCGGTTGACGATGTTGTCGGTCGACGTGCCGGCGATCGCCGGGATGCCGGTGGCGTCGAACGCGCTGATCCCGGCCGTGGTGTAGGCGGTGATCAGCGCGGCCCTAAACGCCGCGTTGCGTCCGCCGACGGCGACGGCCTGCGCGTTCGACGGCAGCCCGGCGGTGCCCGGGGTGCAGCCGTGCAGGGTGACGACGTTCAGCGCGCCGGCCGCCACCGACAACGCCGGGACGTCGTCGCAGTGGCTGGCGGTGACGTGCAGTTCGGCGTTGCCGGACGAGCGGATGCCTTCGAACATCCAGTAGTCGTACGTCGGGCCGGCCGGTGGGGTCGCCGCCAGGTTCGCCGGGTGGTAGCCGGCGATCGCCAGGCACAGCTCCGAGGTGCCGCCTTCGATGCCGCCGCCGTGCGGGGCGATGATCGCGGTACGCGGGAACGCGAACGCGGTGGCGTCGGAGTTGTCGAGCAGCGGATGCCGGCGGTAGCGGCGCGCGTAGTCGACCCCTTCGGCCAGGTTCGGATCCGAGTACAGGTCGGTGTTCGAGGTGTAGATGTCGGCGGCGGCCGCCGGGGTGGCCGGCAGCGTCGCCAGGGGTCCGGCGACCGCCGCGGTGGCGAGCAGGCCGAGGACCGTCCTTCTGCTGGTGTTCACGAGGTGTCTCCTCAGATGTGGTTGCGGTTCGCCCTCCGGTGTCGGGCGACGCACACCGTGTCACGGCCGCCGGCAGCGCCGCGAACCATTTGCCGACCAGGTTTCCGTCCGCACAGGCCCTGTCCGGCTGAAAAATGCAGCGGTACGGGGCCATTTGCGCCGAAGAATCGTCGGATCAGTGACACATCCGGTGTTCGTGACCCGACATCGACAGCAGACCACCGGTCACCGACTGGCCTGCCGTACGGAGCGGTTCAGACAGTGAGCCGGGTCCGGTCAGCCGGCGAGCCCGACCGCCAGGGCGACCACACCCAGCAGCGGCGGCAACCCCTGGATGAGCGCGGCACGCAGCATCGCCGGCCGGGAGACCACCAGGACCAGGCTGGCGGCGAGCATCGTGCCGGCGCCGGTGAACACCAGGGTCGCGCCGACGGCGGTGGCCCCGGCCGCGACCACGACGATGCCGGCGACGACCGCGACGGCCAGGAACAGGTTGTAGAAGCCCTGGTTGAAGGCGAGGGCCTGGGTGGTGAGCGCGTCCTGCTCGCTGCGGATGCCGAACACCGCTCGGGTACGCGGCGCGGTCCACACCACCGATTCGAGGTAGAAGATGTAGCCGTGGATCAGCGCCGCCGCACCGGCGAGGACCAGACCTGCGACAACCACGGTGTCCCCGCTCCCACGAGTCGTGTACCGACCGGACGAAATCTATCGGACCGGCCACGCCGTAGGGTGGCGGCCATGGAACGTACGCCGGAACGACAGTGGCTCGACGCGCTCAGCGACGTGCTGCTGCGCTCCCACCTGTTCCAGCCCGACGAGCTGGGCGGCGCGTTCGCCGACGTGATGGCCACTCTCGGTGTGCACGCCACCATCTACCTGGCCGACGAGGAGCAGCACACGTTGCGGCCCGTACCGGTGCCGGGGCGGGCCGACCCGCAGCCGCAACCGGTCGAAGGGTCCGTCGCCGGACGCTCGTTCACCCTGGTCGAGTCGATCCCGGCGTTGAACGCGCCCGCGTGGTGGATTCCGATGGTCGACGGCACCGACCGGCTCGGCGTCATCGAGTACGTCTTCGACGATGCGGCTGACGCCGACGGCCGGCACACCCGCCGCCGTTGCGAGACCGTCGCCGGACTGGTCGGGCACCTGATCACCGTCACCCGGCCGAAAGGTGACCATCTGCGGCTGGTCGGCCGGTCCCGGCCGGCGACCGTCGCCGGGGAACTGCTGTCGCAGGTGCTGCCGCCGCTGACCGCCGCCACGCAGCGGATCACCGTCAGCGCCGTCCTCGAACCCTGCTACGACGTCGGCGGCGACGGCTTCGACTACGCCATCGACGGCGACCACGCCTTCCTGGCGATCTTCGACGCCGTCGGACACAGCCTGAAAGCCGGCCTGGCCTGCACGACGGTGATCGCCGCCGTCCGGTCGGCCCGCCGCTGCGGCCACGACCTGGTCACCCAGGGCCGCACCGCCGACGCGTCGCTGACCGACCAGTTCACCGACGCCCGGTTCGTCACCGCGTTCCTCGCCGATCTGGACCTGGAGACCGGTCTGCTGCGGTATGTCAACGCCGGGCACCCGAGGCCGCTGCTGCTGCGCGGCGGCAAAATGGTCCGGGAGCTGCGCGCCGGCCGCCGACTGCCGCTGGGCATCCCTGACACCGCCGCCCGCGTCGGCGAGGAGATCCTCGAACCCGGCGACCAGCTGCTGCTGTTCACCGACGGGGTGCCGGAGGCCGGGGTGCGCACCGGTGAGCCGTTCGGTCTGCGCCGCCTGGTCGACTTCGCCGAACGGCAGGCCGCCACCGGGCTGCCGGCCCCCGAGGCGGTACGCCGACTGGCCCGCGCCGTCGCTGAGCACCGGGGCGGCGCACCGGACGACGACGCCACCCTGCTGCTGGCCGAGTGGTCCCGCACCGCAGCCGTCCGCGTCCTGCCCACCCCGCTGTGACACCTCCGCCGTAAGGCATCCGACACCGCGCCGGTCCGACCCTTCTGGCGGTACGGATCTACTGTGGTGCCCCGAGGATGGCTTTCGGCGGACGGCGGGACACCCGGGTGATCAAACACTGGAAGGCGGCGACGCCAGCGGCCGCAGGTGCGGTGGCCCTGCTCGCCGCCGCCGTACTGCTGCTGCCGGGTCGGCTGTGGACGATGCTGGGGCGGCTGATCGTCGGCCACTGGCTGGTGCTGCTGCTTGCCGTGGCCGGCGCGACTGGGCTGGCCGTCGGCGGGGTGCTGTGGCGGCGGGCGCGGCGGGCGGGCGAATCGTCGGCGGCACCCGTACCGCCGCAGCGTCCACTACGTCCACTGCCGACCTGGATTCTCGGGATCGGTTTCCTGGCCGTCGTCGCTATCACCTGGGCGGCGGTGTGGGGCCTACAGTCCACGGTTCGCCGGTGTCGGGACGCCGCTGGAGCAGGCGCAGCTTCAGGTGGAAACGATCCGCACCGGCTTATCGGTCGGCGCGGGTTTCGGTGCCGCCGCCGCGCTGCTGCTGGCGTTACGCCGCCAGCAGGTCACCGAACGGACCCAGCAGGCCACCGAGTACGACGCGGGCGAGAAACGGGTCACCGAGCTGTATGTCAAGGCCGCCGAACAGCTCGGCTCCGACAAGGCACCGGTACGCCTGGCCGGCCTCTACGCCCTGGAACGCCTCGCCCAGGACAACCCGGTGCACCGGCAGAGCATCGTCGAGGTGATCTGCGCCTACCTGCGCATGCCGTACACCCCGCCGACCGAGGAGCAGGCAGATCAGAACACCGCCGAACCCGATACCGGCCAGGAACCGGGTGCCCCGAAGCAGCCTGACCCCCGGGAGGAGCGCCAGGTACGGCTGGCCGCACAGCGCATCCTCGCCCGTCACCTGCGGCCGACGACGCCGAACGGCACCCCGAGCCAGGCCTACTGGAATGGCATGACTCTCGACCTGACCGAGGCCACCCTCCTCGACACCGACTTCAGTAACTGCCATCTGAACGACGCCCGGTTCGTCGGGGTGACGTTCGCCGGCACCGCCCGCTTCGCTGAAGCGACATTCATCGGCATTGCCTGGTTCGACGGAGCGATGTACCAAGAAAAGATCGATTTCATTGATGCCCGCATCGGGGACGGCAATCGTGACAGCGATATGTGGCCGGCGGGGTGGCGGGTCGATCTCGACACGCGGCGGGTGGTGCGCGTACCGGTGGAGGAGGAGACAGAAGGGGACGCGGAGTCGGAGTGACGGCAGCCGTCACTCGTACAGGTGGTTCAGCGCGCCACGATCACCCCTGCTGTAGCGGATCCGACAGCGAGGCGGTCCGACTGGCTGGCGGTATGGGTCTACTGTGGTTGCCACCTCGGACGGACGGAGTGGCTGGCATGGTGGACATCGACCCGGTCGCGGCGGCGACCGGTGCCGCGTTGATCCAGGCGATCGCGACGGACGCGTGGGAGAAGGCTCGTGACGGGGCGGTCGCGCTGTGGCGGCGGGTACGCCCGCAGCAGGCCGACGCCGTCGCCGCCGAGCTGGCCGAGGTACGCGAGGAGGTCATGGCCGCTCGCCGCGACGGTGACACTGACGCCGAGCGGGGCCTGGTCGACGACTGGCAGCGCAAACTACAGCGGCTGATCCGCCAGGATCCGGCGTTCGCCGCCGAGCTGCGTCGCCTCCTCGACGACACCCTCACTCCCCTGCTGCCGCCCGCCGACCAGCAGCAGGTCGGCAGCATCACGATGACCGCCAACGCCAAAGACAACGCCCGCGTCTACCAGGCCGCCCGCGACCAGCACATCAACGAGAAGTGACCAACCCGGACATCCACCTGCACGGCGAGGCCAGCGGCCACGGGCAGGTGTTCCAGGCCGCCGGTGACCAGCACATCACCATTTACGAGCAGCGGCCGGCGTACCGGGTGGAGCGGTGGCAGCCGCAGCGGCCACCGGACCCGCGTACGTTGGTCGACCAGCCGAGCATGTTGCTCGCCGCCAACAATCAGGTGGTGCCGTTCACCGCCCTGCGCGACGCCGACCGCGCCGAGTTGGCCGCCTGGCGCGACGACCCGGCGCGTGGCGTGGCGGTGCGGCTGCTGCACGGTCCGGGCGGGCAGGGCAAGACCCGGCTCGCGGCCCAGTTCGGCGAGGACAGCATCGCCGCCGGCTGGGGGGTCGCGGTCGCCCGGCACCGCAGCCAACTCGCCGCCGACGACCCACCCGAGGCCACCCAGGTCACCGGGCGTGGCCTGCTGATCATCGTCGACTACGCCGAACGCTGGCCCGCCGAAGACCTGCGAGACCTGCTCAAGGACCGGCTGCTGCGCCAGGGAGTGCCGACCCGACTGCTGCTGCTCGCCCGTCCGGAGTCGACCCTGTGGCCGTACCAGCACGACCTGACGACACTCGGGTACGCGGCCGACGTCACGGCGCTGACCCCGGCCGCCGACAGCCCGGCGAACCGGCAGCGGATCTTCACCGAGGCAGCTGACCGGTTCGCCTACGCGTACGGAATCGACGACACATCAATCCAGCCATCGGCCGACCTGGCAAGCGGGGAGGCGTACCGGCAGATCCTGGTGATCCACATGGCGGCGCTGGTCGCGGTCGACGCCGCCGCGCGCCAGCGGACCGCACCGACCGGGGATTGGGACCTGTCGGCCTACCTGCTGCGCCGCGAGGTCGACCACTGGCAAAAGCTGTACGAGCAGCGGGCCAGCTTCGTCACGACCCCGCAGGTGCTGAGCCGTACGGTCTGCACGGCGACGTTGACCCGGCCGCTCGACTACGACGGCGGTATCAACGCCTTGACGACGGCCGGAGTGTGCACGCCGGACGCCGCCGACCAGGTCCTGACCGACCATGCCGTCTGCTACCCGCCGGCCGAGCCGGACAAGGTGCTGGAGCCGCTGTATCCAGACCGGCTCGGCGAGGACTTCGTCGCGCTGCGGCTTCCCGGTCACGGGGTGGCCGGCTCCCCTACCGATCCATGGTCCAGTACGGCGATCACCCGGTTGATCACCGACACCGACCCAGACGGCGCTGGTCTTCCACCCTGGTCGGCAGCGGCGTTGACGGTGCTGGTCGAGGTAGCCATCCGCTGGCCGCACGTCGCGTCTCGGCTCCTCTCCCCGCTGTTGCGTGACCGCCCTGAGTTGGCGGTCGCCGCCAGCGGAACCGTCCTGAGTTGGCGGTCGCCGCCAGCGGAACCGTCCTGGCCCGCATCGCGGACGTCGAAGCACTCGACATCGCCGCACTGGAGGCGATCGAGCCGCATCTACCGCAAGGTCTTCATGTCGGCCTGGCAGTTGCCAAAGCAGCCATCACGAAGCGACTCACGTTACATCGGCTGACCACCGCATATGAGCCGACGCGGGCGTCGTTGCTCAACACTCTCGGGAAGCAGTTGTCGGAGGCGGGCCGGCGCGACGAAGCGTTGACCGCCACCACCGAAGCCGCCGACATCTACCGCCGGCTCGCCCAGGCCAACCCCGCCGCCTACGAACCCAACCTCGCCGGATCGCTGAACAACCTCGGCATGATGCTGTCGGAGGCGGGCCGGCGCGACGAAGCGTTGACCGCCACCACCGAAGCCGCCGACATCTACCGCCGGCTCGCCCAGGCCAACCCCGCCGCCTACGAACCCAACCTCGCCATGTCGCTCTGGACCGAAGCCTGGGTACGGACAGCTAACCAGTACGAGCTGCCCGAGGCGTTGAAGGCCGCAACTGAGTCGGTCGGGCGCTACGAGAAGCTGTTCCAGCAAATCCCGATGGCGTACGCACGTGAGCTTTCCGGGGCGCTGGAGACGTTGGCGGACGTACTCGACGGGCTTGGTCGCGGGGACGAGGCAACAGCGGTCAGGGCTCGCCGGGACGTGCTGACAGACGAGCAATAGCCTCGGATTCGGCGACCTGATCGGGCCAGCGGAGGAACCGGCGGTACAGGTCCGGCGGGCTGAGCTGCTCGGCATCGCATTCCAGCAGGTCGTCGATCGCCTCGTACATTAGGGTGGCGAGGTAGACGCACATCCCGATCCGGTCGTTGGCCCAGTCGGCGGTGATCTCGATCTTCGCGGGTTCGCACGGCCATTCCGTACCGCACTCGCGACAATTCCAGTGTGGGCGGGACGCGATGTGCATCAGTGCACCCCGTTCACTCGGGCGCGCTGTCCGCGCGTCAACAGGCCGGCTACCCACACGTACTCGGTGGGGTGGTTCCATCGGGGGCCGCGATCCCACTGCGGCGACTGGTTCGGCGGCCGATCCGTCGGCTTCGGACGCGGGGCCGGCGTGTTGCGCAGGTACGGCGCGATGGTCGACGGCAGGTACTTGTCGGGGCAGGGCCAGCGCATTCCGCAGCGACAGTACCGGCCGAGTCGACGCCAGTTGCGGGCGTGTCGCGGCTCAAACCGTATCCGGTCGTCGCGTGTGGACCTCGATCCCATCTGTCAACCCTTCTCACAACACATTTCCCATGATCACTGAACTCTTCCTTCACATCATGCTTATTCGCCACCTGGCTCAGCGCAATCTCGCACCGGTAGGTTCGGACCTAACATCCACCCGCCATTACGCGACACGAGAGGACGGGGTTTCGTGGACGACACCGGCAGCACTGTCCCCCGCAGGCAACTGGGTCGATACCTGAGAGAGCTTCGTGAAGACGCTCATGTCACGGTCGCCGCAGCAGCCAAGGCGCTCGAATGGTCACCGCCGCGCATCTGGCGCTACGAGGGCGGCCAGGTGCCGATCCACCCGAACGACGCCGAGGCGATGTGCCGGCTCTACGGCGCACCCGCAGAAACGATCAAGACGATGCGCGACCTAGCCCGCGAGACCAAGTCACGCGGCTGGTACCACAGCTACGACCACGCCATCAAAGAATGGTTCAAGCTGTACGTCGGTCTCGAAGCCGCCGCTTCGACGATCCGTCAGTACGAGCCGAACGTCATCCCCGGCCTGCTCCAGTCCCTGGAGTACATGACCGAGATCATCACCACCGGAAACCCCGATCTCAAGCCCTCCGACCAACAGGCCAAGATTGAAGTCCGGTCCAAGCGGCAAAAGCTGCTCGCCCGTGTCGTCCCGCAGGCCCCTGACCTCGACGTGGTGATCGGCGAAGCGGCCCTACGCCGCCCCCTCAACGATCGGGCCGCGATGGCCCGACAACTGCGGCATCTCGCCGCCGTCGCCTCCCAACGCCACAACGTCACCGTCCGAGTCCTCACCTTCGCGGCTGGTCTGCCGATCAGGCCAGAGGTCGGGCCGTTCTCCATCCTGACCTTCCCCAAGGTCAGCGTCCGCCCGCCCGAGCCGACCACCGTCTACTCCGACGGCCCGTGCGGTGCCGTTTACCTCGACAAACCCGCCGAGATCGACACCTACGAGGACATCTGGTCGTCACTCAAGCAACAGTGCCTCCCCCCGCTAGAATCGACCGAGTTCATCACCCGGATCGCCAAGGAGTACGACGATGAAGGCTGACGGCGTCTGGCGTAAGTCCACCCGGTCCGGCGCCGACGGCAACTGTGTCGAGGTGGCCGGCCACCCGTACCGCGTCGCCGTCCGCGACAGCAAGGACCAGACCGGCCCGGTCCTCACCTTCGACACCGCCGCCTGGCAGCACTTCGTCGACACGGTGAAGACCCCACACTGACCCGCACCACTCCCGACCAACGACGAAGCCCTGGTCCGCCGGCAATGACGGAGCGTCGGACCAGGGCTTCGCGCCGTTCGGCGGCAGCACCCGAAACGGCATCCGAAGGTTCCTCACCCCGCGATGCCGCCAACATCACGCCCCACGTAGGGAAAGTTGATGCCGGCGGCATCACCTGTGGGCTGTCCGTGCCTCATGGTGGCGGCCGTGGCTGGACGTCGAGGCTGAGGCCACCCGACGCGGCATGGTGCTGCGACGGGCTCGAATCATCTCCGAGCCGATCAGCCCCTACATCCGTTACGAGTACGACGGGACCTGCACCAACATCGCCGCTGGCGAGCAGGCCCGATGGCTGCCACGGCGACGCACCGCCGACCTGCTGCTGCCCGGGGTGGATGGACGAACGGCTCGACTACATCTGCGGCCCGACGCTTGATCCCAGCCGGGCAATCCGACGCTGAGGCGGCCGACGCAGCGCCAGTCCTGGACCTTGCCGGCATCGGTCGTACAACACTCGTAATCCCATTGACTCCGATCTTCGTCTTGGGTTTACTGGACCTCACTGTCCTCGATCGAGCGACGCCGCACGTGTGTCGCGGATTTGACAGCCGTCTGGCAATGGCAATCAGGTAACGGGGGAATATGAGCATCGCTGCGCGCGCAGCGACCATCGGCCGATGGTCGCTCGCCCCGGTCGTGCTGCTACGGCAGGCGGGCTTTCCGCTTGCCGTGGCCGACGGCCTTCTCGACCCGGACTGCGCTGGCTACGCCGATGATGTGCTCGATCAGCGCGACACCACGTGGCGCCTTGCCCAGCGCCTCAAAGTTGCCCTGCGTGCAGCGAGGGCCGGGTGGCGCGGCGATCTCGCGTCCGGCGTCGGCATGCTGCGCCCTTTCCACGCGACTGATCTCGACCGGCTGCTGCGCGACCATCCCGGCGCGGTGGCCGGTGCCGCGACGGCATACCAGCAAGCGGCGACCGACCTCGACACCGCCTGGACCGCCTGGATCTCACGGCTTACGGCCGCGATCGACCGGAACCGCCGCGAGGTGATCCGGATTGCCGCGGAACCGGACTTCCAGCAGGTACTCCTGCTGTCCAACGACGCCCGGTACGCCGAGTTCATCGCCTGGCTCGAGCGAGGCGCCACCGGCTCGTCCGGCCACATCCGACGGATGACCGACTTGCTTACCATGTATGTGCAGCGAGTCACGACCAAGAACGAGACCCACTCACACTTCGGGCCGCTGGCGGTGGCTCGGGTGATCCCCGCCGCGACCGGTGTCTCATGGCGTGCCGGTCCGCTGCGCCGCGTCGCGCATCTCTCGCACTGGGCCGGTGAACGGCTCGCCGAGACGTTCAGCGGACGGCCAGGCAACCACGAGTTGGTGCGGCCCCGCCGACGGCCGTTGGCGTTTCTCGACGACGGAAGCCTCGTCCGGTACGCCTTCCGCGCCACCACCGGGATGCCTGACGGCTGGCGGTTCGAGGCCGTCTCCACCACACCGCTCGACGAGGACCAGCGGTGGCTGTGGCAGCACTGCGACGGCACACGCACGATCGGCGAGCTACGGGCGGCTTGGGGCGACCGGCAAACCCACCTGGACGACGTGCTCGACAGCCTGGTCCGGGCCGACCTGCTGATCGACCGCTGGGAAATCCCGATCGGCACCGCGGATCCCCTGCGGGCTCTGGCGGGACTGCTGCCCGACACCGACGACGACGCCCGGTCCGTGGCGTCCTTCCGCGAGCAACTCGACAGGTTCGCCGCCGCCCCCGCCGAACACCGGGCGCCGCTGCTGGCCCGGCTCAAGGAGGACTTCGCCGCCGTCACCGGCACCGTGCCCAACCGTGCCGGTGGTGCCCACTACGCCGACCGCGCAATCTTCTACGAGGAGGCGTACGGCCCAGTCAAGGATCTGCGCCTCGGCGGCGACATGGCCGCGCTGATCGCCGAGGAGCTGCGGATCGTCTACGACCTGGCCCTGACCGGACCCCGAATCCGCGTCCACCGCGAGCGCCGGCTGCTCGGCGAGTGGATGACCAACCGGTTCGGTGCGGGGACGAACGTCGGGCTCGACCGTTTCTACGCCGCGTTCTACGTCGATGCCGACGCCCTCGCCCGCCAATGCGAGCAGGTCGACGAGGAGATCGCGGCAGCCGGGCGCACCATCCTGGCGACCCTGCTGGAGGACTGGCGCCTCGGCGACGCTGAGGCGGTCACCGACCGGAGCCGGCTGGAGCAGACCCTGGCCGCGCTCGCCGTGCCGGAACCGGCGGTATGCAACCCCGACGTAATGATCGCCGCACCCAACGCCGCCGCGATCGGCCGCGGCGAGTTCCTCGCGGTCGTCGGCGACTGCCACGGCGTCCGCGAGGCACTGACCCACTCGAGTTTCGCGCCGCTGATCGCAGCCGAGGCGCCGGACATCCTCGACGAGGTGGTGCGGCGCTACCAGGAGCTGCTCGACGACGACGAACTCCTGGTCGACCTGTCCCGCTCCCACCCGGACAAGACCGGCGCGCAACTGACCTATCCATGCCCCGACCTGGAGGTCTATGGTCGATCGCCCAAGGGGCCCGGCGAGGTCCTGCACCCCGGACAGCTGTTTCTGACCGTCCGCGACGGCCGGCCCGAACTGCGTGCGCACGGAGTCGACCGGCGGCTGAGGCTACTCGCCCCGCTCGCGGGCGGACCCAGCATCCGCCAGGACCCCCTGTCACCGTTCGCGTTCCCCCGGCACTTCGGCGGGATCGGCCTGCACACCGATGACCGCGAACACCTGCCCCGGATTCGCTGCGGCCGAGTCGTGCTGCACCGGGCCCGATGGCGGCTGCCAGCGACCGCGCTGCGTGGCTGGAGCCCGGGCGTGCACCCGGCCTCAGGCGATGCAGCCGAGTTTCTGGCCGCTCGCGATCTGCGACGCCGCCGGGGCATGCCCGACACCGGCTTCGTGAAGATCCCCGGGGAGCCCAAACCCATCTTCGTCGACTGGAGGTCGCCGCTATTGGTGCGGCAGGTGTGCCGGCTGGCGCGTCGAACCGGACGCCCCGTGGACTTCAGCGAGATGTTCCCCGCCCGTACGGACCTCTGGCTCGACCTCGACGGCAAGCGATACACGAGCGAGCTGCGCTGTGCTCTCTTCTCCCGGGGTACCGGCGCGCAGCTCCCCTGACACGCACCCACTGGAGGAACTTTGCTGCGCGGCTGTGTGGTCCAACTGCCCTTCCCATCCACCGCGGCGCCCGACAGCCGCCTGTCCGACTACTACCTCGCCTACGACCAGGCGTTCCGGTCGTTCCTTCCCGAGTACTTCATCCCAGCCGACGGCTTGTGGGAGATGCCACTCTGGGTCGCCCACCTGACGGCTCTACTGGACACCGCCGGCATCGACTCCACGTTTCAGGACCTGTCGCGGATCCCCGCCGACGCCGCCGCCTGCACCGAGCCACTGATGGCCGCGACCAAACCCGGCGACCTGGTGCTGTGCTCCCCGCTGGCGCAGAATTTCCGGCTCGCCCTAGAGGTCGCCGGCCACCTGGAGGCCGCCGGCCGCCGGGTGGTCCTCGGCGGAAACATGGCCCCGCTGGCTCCGGAAGGCTCGGTACACCTGGTGCACCGAGGACAGCTCGACACCAGGTTCGTCCGGCGGCTCGTTGCCCTCGACTACAGCCGCAGGGCCAGCGAGAAACCCTTCGTCAAGGGCCTGTCGGAGGAGCGCATCACCTGGATGCCCGACTACCGGCACCTCGGCGGCTATCGGGGCCAGGTGCCGCTGCTGCGCCTCAACGCCAGCCACGGCTGCCTATACGAGTGCGCTTTCTGCGGTGACGCGTGGAGTAAGAGCCTTACCTTGGTGGATCGCAAGGCCCTGGAGGCCGAGGTCGACGATCTCGCCACCCGATTCCCGGATACCCGGCTGATCTACATCGGCGACAAGACGTTCGGCCAGTCCCGTGAGGCAGTGCGCAACCTCATCGACGTGTTCTGTGACCGACCCGGCTACCGGTTCATCGTGCAGACCCATGTCCTGCAGGTGAAGCAGCAGGTCCTCGACCAGATGCAGGAACTGGGCGTGGTGGCGGTGGAACTCGGCTTCGAATCGGCGGACTCGGGGATGCTCAAGCGGCTGGGCAAGCTGTCGCGCGGACTCGACCACTACACCGGCCGGATCCGCGAGCTCAGCGACGCGGGCTTCAAAGTGGTGCTTAATCTGATGGGCGGCCTCGACGAGGAGACCGAGGAGTCGCACCGGGTGACGCTGGACTGGCTCGACGAGAACCGCGACCGGCTGTGGCTGTTCAACCTTTACAACTTCGTCCCGTACCCCCTGGTACCGGACTTCCCCCGGCTGCGCGGCCGGATCTTCGACTGGGACTTCGCCAACTGGCGCGAAGACGCGCCGGTCGTCTACCGCCCGGCGTACCTGACCCCGCAGCGCAGCTGGGAACTGTTCCACGAAAAGGTCGCCACCGCCCACCGCATCGTCCGCGGCGGGTTGGCAGGTGCCCTCGCCGCAACCAGCGATTCGGAGGCGCGATGAGCGAGCTACCAGATTTTGAGGCCCTACAGAACAGCGTCAAACCTGACGACTTCGAACAGGACCCGCTGCCCGGCTGGGCGGGACTGGGTACGCTGTTCGGCGCGCCCGACGCCCGTGGCGCCACCCCCGATCTCGGCGGGGAAGGCTGGGCCGTGGCCGGCATACCGTTCGACGGCACGGCCAGCTCCCGACCCGGCGCGGCCGAGGGCCCCCGGGCAATCCGCCAGGCAAGCCTGGTCTTCGCCAGCTACCTGAACAGCCTCGGCGAGTGGCAGATGCTGGACACCCGCCGCGGCGACACCTTTCGCTACCGGGCACCCCGGATCGCCGACGTGGGCGACCTGCACACCTACCCCACCAACACGGTCAAGACGTTCCAGGCGGTCGCCGCCGAGGCACGCCGGGTCAGCGCCGCCGCCCCGCACGTTATCTTCCTCAACGGCGACCATTCCTGCACGTTTCCGACGTTCGCCGGGTTCCGGGCCGGCCGGCTCGACAACGGCCCGAAGCGGTTCGGATTCATCAACATCGACCACCACTTCGACTTCGGCAACGTAAATGTGCTGCACGGGCCGCTCTACCACGGGTCGAACTCCCGCCGGATCAGCGAGATTCCCGGCATCCGGCCCGAAGACATCGCATTCGTCGGCGTCGGTGATGTCACCAAGTACGACCAGTTCCGCAGCCTGCTCGACCGGGGCTTCCACGTGGTGCCCGGCGCCCAGATCCGCCGCGACGGCGCGGCGGCCGCGCTTGCCCCGGTGATCGCGCGGCTCGGAGAACAATGCGATACCGTGTACATCTCGCTCGACATCGACGTGCTCGACAGCGCGTCGGCCACCGGCACCGGGCACGTGACCATGGGCGGCATCAGCGTCGGCGAACTGCTAGACGTGTACGAGGAACTGCGCGCATTGCCCGTCGTCGCGCTCGACATCGCCGAGGTCTCCCCCCGCTACGACCCGTCGGGCAGCACCGCCCAGATCGCCGCGCACCTGCTGTTCAACTTCCTGTTCCGCACCGACTCGCAACCCTCCGGACTTGCACCCTGGACCCCCGGCAGTACTCAGGAGCAACGATGAGATTCGCCCCCGCCGCCGCATTCATCGACTGCTCCGACCTGCCGTCGGCCGCCGAGCGGGAACGTCCGGACCTCGCCGACCGGCTCAGCGGCCGGGCCGTCGACCTGCTGCACGACATCGGGTTCGCGGTGTTCCGGATCGGACGGCTGCGGCTGGGCGTCGATGAGAGCCGACGGATCGCCCTGGATCTGGCACAGCGGATCCGCCGGACACTGATTTTCCGCGGTGCTCCCGCAGACATGCGGCTGGAGGTGGATAAGCCCCAGAGCACCTACGTGCCGGCCGGATTCTTCACCCGCACCCTGCTACCCCACCACGACGGCCAGCACTGCTCCTACCTGACGCCCAGCCGGCTGGACATGCCCGAGTGGGACCCGGCCATGCGTGAGTTCGGGACCACCGGATACACCACGACCCCGGCGCACAAGATGTACCAGGGGATCTTCCTGGCCGACCCCGGCGAGGGCTTGAGCGTCACCACGTACTACGACTGGATCTCGATCGTGCACGAGGTGCTGGGCGCACGGGGCATCAAGGACGCCGACGACACGGTCACGGCCGCCCGGTGGCTGGGGGAGAACCTGCGTACGGCCGTGCTGCGCCAGCCGGAGCACGGCTGCCCCTACCCCTCCTATGGCGCGATGCTGGGGTTGGGCGAGACGATGTGGCACGGCCTGTCCTTCCACCATAGCGAGAGCCCGCTGAGTTCGGCGGACGCCGAGCGCTTCCCGGCCGCCGTGCCGCTGTCACGGCGCTGTGCGTGCGGGCGATGCGAGGGCGACGCCGCGCGCCTGTTCTGCCACATGATGCTGTCGGCGACCGGTTCGACGTGGAGCGAGCTGCGCGAGCGCTGGGAGGTCGCCGCCCCCGGTGAACACTGTGACCTGCTGATCGGCCACAACCTAGCCATGATTCACGGTGGGTTGCGGGGCGGGCCCGGTCGCGTCCTCGAACCACTGTGCATGGTGGTCGACAAGCCCGAGGGTACCGAGTACGAGCGCTGGCTGTCCGCGGCCTGGCGGCGTTCGCTACCGATGCCGTCGTGACCCGTGGCGTCCCGTCGGCCGTCGCCACTCCGGTCGACCTGCACGTGCACACCTCGCGTTCCGACGGTGACGACGCACCAGCACAGGCTGCGGCGTACTGCCTGGCTGCCGACCTGCGTGTGGTGGCGGTGGCCGACCACAACACGATGAGCGGCATCGCGCCGTTCAGCGCGGCGGTGGGTGGCGCGGCGACCGTCGTGGCCGGCTGCGAGATCACCGCCGATTGGGAGGGTGAGGAGGTGCACTGCCTCGCATACTTCGTCGACCCCGCCGACGCCGCCTTCGCCCGGCGGGTGCGCTCGGTACACGACGCCGAGGCCACCTGGTGGCGAGCCTGGATTGAGCGGGTGCAGGCGATCGGGGTGCCGCTCACCGAGGAAGACGTCGACGCCGCACTCGGCGACGACCGGGTCGCCTACGTGGGCGACTACCTGGCGCTGCTGGCCCGCACCGCTGGCGACGACCCGCGGTTCGCCATCTACGGGCCCGGCACGTACGGCGCCATCGCGCGGGACTGGTGCCGCCCGGGCCAGCCACTGCACGTGCCCGCGCCCTGGCGGCCCGCACTGACCGAGGTCCTGTCGTGGATCGGCGAAGCCGGCGCCGTGGCGGTCCTGGCCCACCCGGCGGCCCTGCTGTCCGCACGCGACGACGCCGCGTGCCGTGTCCTGCTGGACACCTGGGCCGACGCCGGCCTGGCCGGAATCGAAGTGTGGACCAGCTGGCACCGGCCGGCCGACAGTGCCCGGCTGGCACAGCTCAGCGCGGCCGTGGGCCTGCTCGCCACGACCGGCTCCGACTATCACGGCCCACGGCTCAAACCCTGGGTGCCCACGCCGGGTCGGGTCCCGGTCGTGGGCCCCGACCCAATGGCGATCGTTGACGCCCTGCACGAGCGCCGGACCGCCCGCGTGACCAAGGCAGGCACATGACCACTGACACACATCCGGCAAGCGTCGAGATGAACGCGTCCGACCACGCCTGGCATCTGGTGCCGACCGTCGTGCTGCGGCAGGCGGGATATCCGCTGGAGATGCTCGATCCGCTTGTCGACGCCGAACAGGCGTCTCGGGCGGTCTCGCTGACCGAACGCCGTGAGCGTCTGGCCGAACTGGCCGCCACCGCCAAGGCGGTGCTCCGCCGGCACCGTAAGGCTGGCACGCAGCGACTCGCCTCCGAGATCGGGCAGCTCCGCCCGATCACCACCGAGGACCTCGCCCCGGTACTCGACGCCCTGCCCGACACCGAGAGCGGTCCGTTACGCGCGTACCGGGACGCGGCCGCCGCGCTGCACACCGACTGGCAGGTGTTCCGCGACCAGCACCGGGAACGGCTTGACGCCGCCGGCGACGCGGTGGCGCGGGCCTTCATCGAGGACTCTCTGCGCCAGGTGCTGCTGCTGTCCAACGACGCCGCCTATCCCACTCTTGCGGCCTGGCTGGACGGCTACCACGGCGAGCCGGGACGGCACACCCGCAAGATGACCGACCTACTCACCATGTATCTGCAACGGATCACCACCAAGAACGAGACACACTCGCATTTCGGCCCGTTCACGGTGGGCCGGGTCGGCACGACGCCCGGCATCACCTGGACGGGGGAAGGGCCGCTGCGGCGCACAGCGTTCTTCACCCACTGGGCGGCCGAACGGCTCGCGCTCGCCGCCGGGGAGATGCCCGGCATGCTCGACCACGTCCGGCCCCGCCGGCGACCACTCACGTTCCTACGTGACGGTCGCATCGAGGCGTACGCCTTCACTACCCGCGACGGTCTGGACGCCGAGTGGCACTTTCGACAGCAAGGCGACTGGGACGTGACACCCGGTGAACAGTGGCTGTGGGAACGCGCCGTGGGCGCTCGTACCGTCGCCGACCTGCGCGCGGAATGGCCATTCCCGGAACCTTTCGAGGAGGTCTTGCGGCGTGCCGTGGACGATAAGTGGCTCACGGCCGAGTTCGAGGTGCCGGTCGGCGACGCCGCGCCGCTGCGCCGCCTGCGGGAGCTGCTGCCTCACGACGCCGCGCACGCCGCGCCGATGCTGGCCGCCGTCGACGCGTTCGAACAGGACCTGCTGCATTTCTCGGCCGCGCCCCCGGCCCAGCGCCCCGCCGTGCTAACCGCAGCCAAGCGGCGTTTCGAGGAGCTGACCGGGGTGCCCGGCAACCGCAACAGTGGCCTGCACTACGCCGACCGCAGCATCCTGTTCGAGGAGGCGCACAGCCGGCTGCGCGGGCTGACCATCGGACCCGACGTGGCCGACTTTCTCACCACCGAGCTCGCCGTCGTCTATGAGCTCGTGCTGGCTGGGCCGCGCCTGCGGATGCGGCGTGAACGCGAGGTGCTCACCCGGTGGGTGCGCGACACGTTCGGCACCGGCGTGGAGGTGCCACTTGACCGCCTGTACGCCTGCTCGTTCGCCGACCTGGATCGGCTGGCCCGCGACTGCGCGCCGATCGAGGCGGAACTGGTCGAGCTGGACGAGGTGATCCTGCACGCGCTGATCGGGCCGGACACCGACCGCCCGGAGGTGGTGGTTCCCCGGGACGTACTGGAGGGGATCATCGCGGCGCACCCGGCCGACCCGCCCGCGTTGTGCAACCCCGATGTCCTGTTCGCCGCCCCGAGCCAGGCCGCGTTGGCGCGCGGCGCGTTCACCGCCGTGATCGGCGACTGCCATGCGGTCCGTGAAGTAATCACGCACACCAGCTTCGGTCCCCTGGTGCAGGAGCTCGACCCGCGCCTGCTGCCGGAGGTGTACCGGGGGTACCAGTCGCTGCTCGACGGCGACGAGATCCTGGTCAACCTGTCCCGCGGGCACCCGGACAAGTCCTCCACCCAGCTGGTCTACCCCTGCCACGATCTCGAAGTGTTCGGGCGTTCGGCGCAGGATCGCGACCTGGTTCTGCAGCCCACCCAGCTGTACCTGATCATCAATGGCGGGCGCCTGGAACTGCGGGCCCACCACGTCGAGGGACGGTTGCGGCTGATGGCGCCGCCAGCCGGAGGCCCAAGCATCCTTCAGGATCCGCTGTCACCGTTCGCCTTTCCGCGCCATTTCGGCGGCGTGGCATTGCGGGCCGCCTCCCTGACGCACGTGCCCCGTATCCGGTGCGGGCGGGTGATCCTGCAACGGGAGACCTGGCGGGTGCCGTCCGAGCGGCTGCGTGGTGTGACCCTCTCCGGCGACCGGATCGCCGCCGATGACGCTGCGGAATATCTCGCGGCGTGCCGGCTGCGCGCCGAGTTGGGCCTGCCGCGTCACGTCTTCGTCAAGGCGCCCGGTGAGCCCAAACCCGTCTACGTCGACTGGGAGGCGCCGCTGCTGGTACGCCAGCTGTGCCGGATCGCCCGTCGCGGCGCGGGGCTTTTGGAGGTGTCCGAGATGCTGCCGTCCCCGGACGAGCGGTGGTTCGAGACCGGCGGCGTCCGGTACACGACCGAGATTCGGTGCGCGCTGTTTTCGGCCGGGTGGCACGGGTGACGACCGGTGCCCCGATGAGGTCGCGGACGGCGTACCGGCGACTGGTGGCCGCGGTTGGCGTCTCCGGGGTCGGTGACGGCGTCCGGTTCGCTGCGCTGCCGCTGCTGGCCGCTGCGGTGCTCGACGACGGATTCCAGGTGGCCGTGGTCACTGCGGCCACCACCGTTCCCTGGCTGCTGTTCGGACTGCCGGCGGGCGTGTACGCCGACCGTGTCGAGCGACGCCGGCTGATGGTACTGGCCGACGTGCTGCGCATGGCGACGATGAGCGCCGCGGTGCTGCTGCTGATCGCGGGATGGATGTCGTTCTGGCCGCTGGTGGGGGTGGCGCTGCTGCTCGGTATCGGTGAGGTGGTCTTTGACTGCGCCTCGTTCGCCTACCTGCCGCGAGTGGTGGCTGCCGAGGATCTGGAGACGGCCAACGGCCGGCTGTTCGCTGTGCAGACGATCGGCCGCGACCTGCTGGGCCATCTACTCGGTGGGGTGCTGTTCGCGGTCGGCCGGACGGTGCCCTTCGTACTGGACGCGGTGTCGTTTGCCGGGTCCGCGCTGGTGCTGCGCGGGCTGCCGGACGCCCGGCCGGATCCGGGCTCTAGGACGAAGCCCGATCTGGTGGCCGAGATCCGCCAGGGCATCGAATTTCTGCTCCGGGATCGGCTGCTGCGCCTGATCACGGTGTCCGCCGGACTCATCAACGCGGTTTACCTCGGCCAAGTCGCGGTGTTTGTCTTACTCGTCCGCGACGTTCTGGACCTGCCGTCGGCGGCGTACGGCGCGCTGGTGGCCGGCGGCGCGCTCGGTGGGGTACTCGGCGGTGTGGTCGCGGCGCGGGCCGCCCGGCGGTTCGGCCGTGCGTCAACACTCGGCGCCAGCCTGGCACTGATCGGCCTCGCCGGGGTTGGAGTGGCGGCCACCCGTGAGGTGATCGTGGTGGCGCTGGCGTACGCCGCATCGGGTATGGGGGTTATGATGTGGAATGTCATAGCCGTGTCGTTGCGCCAGGGCGTGATCCCCGACCACCTGTTAGGCCGCACCACGGGCGCATACCGGCTGGTCGCGTGGGGCATGATGCCGGTGGGCGCGCTCGCACTGGGCGCGATCGGTGACGCCGCCGGCCCGCGCGCGGCCTTCCTTACCGGCGGGGCGCTGCTACTGGTGCTCTGCCTGGCCGTCGTTCCCGTGCTACGGCGCGACCCCCGTACCCGCTGAGGAAACCGATGACCGAACACGATGTCCTGCGCGCTCACCTCACCTCCCGCTGGAAGCTCGACGATCTGCAACTGGTCGGCCAGGGCCTGGAGTTCACCGTCTTCCGAGCAGTGGCGCCCGACGGCTGCCCGGTCGCTCTGCGGCTGGCCGGGCAGCGCTTCTCCTCGAACGTCAACGATCCGCACGTGGACGTCCGGAACTTGCTGATCCAGGAGTACCGGATCACTCGGCATCTGGCCGCAGCCGGGTTCGCGGTGGCCGAGCCGATCGAGTTGCACCTGTCCGACCACGACGGTGAACCCGACATGCTCATGGCGCGGTACGTCCCCGACGACGGCAGCCGACTCGACGGTCGCCTGCTCGGATCTACCCTGGCCCGGCTGCACCGTCTCCCGCCACCGCCGCTGACTCCGGTGGCAGCGGAGGAAACCGGCACTCCCCAGGTGCTCACCGCCCGTGTCCTGCGCCGCTGGGCCGAGGTAGGATGCCTGATCAGTGACTGGCCCGCACCGCCGGCCGCGTCCGCGCTGAGCGCGGCACTCGACCGGATCGGCACGGCCGGGCTGGTCCACCTCGACGTGCGCAGCGCCAACGTCCGGCGGTGCAACGGCCGCGTCGAGGCGCTGCTGGACTGGTCCAACACCCTGCTGGGCGACGCCACCGTGGAGTTCGGCCGGCTCATCGAGTACGCCCGCTACCCGGAAAACGAACTCGACCTGGCCGACATCCGCGACGGCTACGTCCGCACCAGCCCACTCCCGCCCGACGACGACCCGGCGACGCTGGCCTGCCGCCTCGACGCCGCCCTGATGCTCGCCCTGGTCTTCCTCTCCGAAGCGCCGGATCCGCTGCGTGGCCCGGCCGCCGCCGACCACGCCCGCGAACTCGGCGAACGGTTCGCCGCCTCTCTCTCCCTACAGGAGCACCCATGGTCAACCTGACCCGCATCTACACCAAGACCGGTGACACCGGTACGACCGCTCTCGGCGACATGAGCCGGGTCGGCAAGACCGACAGCCGCTTGCAGGCCTACGCCGACGTGGACGAGACGAACTCGGTCATCGGCGTAGCGATCGCCGTCGGTGGCCTCGACGCCGACGTGCGGACCCTCCTGGAACGCATCCAGAACGACCTGTTCGACGTCGGTGCCGACCTGTGCACGCCGACCTCCCCGCCCGACCCCGCGATGCCACAGCTGCGCGTCAACGTCGGGTACGTTACCTTCCTCGAAGGGCAGTGTGATCACTACAACGAGGCCCTGACCAAGCTGCGCAGCTTCGTTCTGCCCGGCGGGACACCTGGCGCCGCGTTCCTGCACCAGGCCCGTACCGTGGCCCGCCGCGCCGAACGCTCCACCTGGCAGGCCCTGTCCGAGTACCCCGGCACAATGAACCGCGACACGGCCCAGTACCTTAACCGGCTTTCGGACCTGCTGTTCATCCTGGCTCGCCACGCCAACCGGGACCAGGGCGACATCCTGTGGAAGCCGGGCGCCAACCGCTGAGGTAGGGGCGTTGCTAACGAACGTGTGAACAGGGTGTCACGCACCGGGTTTGATGGAGACATCGAAACCTGGAAGGAGCACCAGCGATGCCCGCACCGAAGAAGTACTCCGACGAGCTGCGTGAGCGCGCGACCCGGTTGGCGGTCGAGGCCCGCCGGGACCCGGCGTCCGCGGTGGGCGCGATCCGGCGGATCGCTGACCAGCTCGGGGCCCATCCCGAGGCGTTGCGGGTCTGGGTGAAGCAGGCCGAGACCGACACCGGAGGGCGGCCGGGCACCACCAGCGGCGACGCCGGCCCCAGTGGCAGCGCGTTACGGCAGGCCCGGCAACGACTCGGGCCGGCCCCGCAGGGTACGGCGATGTCCGGGGTGAAACGGCAGTACATGGGCTGCGCCGGTCGGGTCTCCAAAAGGCATCAACACGGTCTACCTGGCCTACGCGCGGGAACGGACCGGCCACGCCCGGATCACCGCCCGGCAGTGGATCCCCGCCGAGCAAGTCACCGACCCGGATACCGCCGCGCGGACCGGGCTGCCCCGCACGCGGAGTTCCGCACGAAGGGCCAACTCGCGATCGACCTGTGCACTCACGCGTACGCCGACCTGCCCAAGGTCGTCGACACGATGCAGCGCCTGGCGCTGCTCTGGTGTCCCGAACTGCCTCAGCTCAAACGGGCCGAGCGGCGATGGGCGGCGTACGTCGAGCCGGCCGATCTGTCCCTGCTGCGCGGCGACACCCTCCTGCACACCGACTACAGCCCGGACAACGTGCTCATCGACGGGGACGCGGCCCGCCTGATCGACTGGGCATGGCCGACGCTCGGCGCTGGGTTCATCGACCCGAGCTGTCTGATCGTGCGCCTGATCCTCGCCGGGCACACCTCGGAGCGGGCCGAAGCGTGCGTAAGCCCAGCGCCAGCTTGGACCAGCGCCCCGACCCGGGCCGTCGACGTCTTCGCGTCCGCCCTCGCCCGGATGTGGGCGCAGATCGCCGCCGCCGACCCGAACCCCTGGAAGAACGGCATGGCCGAGGCTGCCCTGGCATGGGAAGCGTACCGCCGCGCCACGTTGCGAATGACAGAGAGTAGTGAGTCTTGACCATCGGATGATCGGCCGGAATGATCTACCCATTCCGGTCGATCGTCATATGTCGATGGGAAGACCATGGGGACTGTTATCCGCCGGCTTGGCCGGATGCTCGCCGCCTGCGCCCTCGTCGCCGCCACCGCCCTCGCGGGCGTTGTCGTAACAGGTGGCGCGGCCCACGCAGACGGCTGCTACACGTGGGGACGCACCCTCTCCCAGGGGATGTCCGGTAATGACGTCAAGCAGCTGCAGATCCGCGTCTCGGGCTACCCGGGCTACGGCGCGGTGCTCGCCCTCGACGGGGCGTACGGCCCGGCCACCCGGTCTGCGGTGATCCGCTTCCAGCAGGCCGACGGCCTCGCCGCCGACGGCGTCGCCGGCCCGCGGACCTTCAACAAGATCTACCAGCTCCAGGACAACGACTGCACGCCGGCCAACTTCAGCTACGCCGAGCTGAACAACTGCAACAGCAGCTGGTCCGGTGGCGCGGTGTCCGCCAGCACCGCCAAGTTCAACGCCCTCGTGTCGATGTGGAAACTGCAGGCCATGCGGCGTGCGCTCGGCAACGTACCGCTCTATGTCAGCAGCGGCTTCCGCAGCTACTCCTGCAACAGCGCGGTCGGCGGCGCCTCCAACAGCCGGCACCTGTACGGCGACGGCGTTGACCTGGTCGGCTCGCCCTCGTTCTGTCGGATCGCCCAGCAGGCCCGCTACCACGGCTTCAGCAACATTCTCGGCCCCGGCTACCCCGGCCACAGCGACCACACCCACCTGGGCGCCACGCCGAGCCGGTCCTGGTCCGCGTCGAGCTGCGGCATCTGAGGGGATCACCGGCGGTCAGGGCCGGCCACCCGGTGCCGGGACCCTGGATCACGCGCCTACCGGACACAATGAACAGATGGACACCGTCGCGCAGCTGACCATCGTCCGCCACGGGCAGAGCACCGCGAACGCGGCCTTCGCCGACGCCCACGCCCGAGGTCTGGCCGACCACGGCCTCACCGGCCGCGACGCCGACATCGAGCTGACCGCGCTCGGCTGGCAGCAGGCCACCCACCTCGGTCGCTGGCTCGCCACCCGACCCGCCGACCAGCGGCCCGACGTGGTTGTCTGCTCCCCGTACCTGCGGGCCCGTCAGACCTGGACCCGCGTGGCCGGCACCGCCGCCGCGCTCGGCGTACCGTGCCCGGAGGCGGTCGTCGACGCGCGGTTGTGCGACCGGCTGATGGGTGACCTCGAACTGTTCACCCCGCTGATGATCACCCAGCGGTTTCCGGCCGAGGCCGCCCGGCTCGCCGCAGACGGGCCGTACGCCTACCGCCCGCCCGGCGGTGAGACGTTCGGCGACGTCGTCGCGCGCGTCAAGGCCGTCCTGGCCGGGCTGGAGCGTGATCACGCCGGCCGGCGTGTCCTGGTCGTCGCCCACGACGCGGTGGTCATCGCGGCCCGGCACATCCTCGACGGCCTGCCGTTCACCGAACTTGACGCGATCATCGCGACCACGCCGGTCGCCAACGCGTCGATCACCCGCTACGTCGCCACCGGTGACGGCCTCGAACTGGTCGAGTTCGCCACCACCGCCCACCTGCCGCCGTGACTTCTACTGCCGCTCAGGCTGACGGGCGGCGCAGCCGATAGCGCAGGTGAAGGACCCGGTTGCCCTGAATGATCACGTCAGGATCGTCCAGGAGGTGCTGTGTGTCGACCGACCCGAAGAAGCGTTTGCCGGACCCGAACACGACGGGTACGACGTCCATGCGTACCTCGTCGACCAGGCCTGCGGCGAGCGCCTGGCCGCCGACGTCGCCTGCGGCGACCTCGACCAGACGGTCGCCGGCGAGCTCCTGCGCCGTGGCAACGGCCGCCTCGACGCCGTCGACGAAGTGGAACGGCGCCTCCGGGTCCCAGCCCTCCGGGGCCGGCCGGTGTGTCACGACGACCACATGCTCGACCCCGGCCGGAGGCGTGCCGCCCCAGCCGTCCGTCATGTCGAAGACGTGCCGGCCGACGATCGTCACCCCGATCTGGTCCCAGTACGGCCGGATGTAGTCGTAGGAGATCTGCGACACCGTCAGGCCGCCGCTGTCGTCCAACGGGACGTCACCGCTGGACAGCCAGTCGAACAGCGGTCCGGGCTGGTCCTTGACGTCGGCGATGAAGCCGTCCACCGACACCGAGCTGTACATGACCACCGTGCCCACGGGCTCTCCTCTGCGTCCGGATGCCTCAAGTTAGCGTGCCGTGAGCTGGTGTTCTTGTAGAGAATCAATCCGCCGCTAGCGGCCAGCGGTCCAGCACATGGCCGGGATGCTCACGTAGGAACCGCCGCCGGACCTCGACGTACCGGGTCGGCGTGAGCCCGGTGAACGCCCGGAACTCGTGGCCGAAATGCGCCTGGTCGAAGTAACCCGCGCCGCTGGCGAGCTCGGCCCAGTCGACCGGTCCGGCCGGGTCGATCGCGAACACGGTGGCGGCGAAGCGGTACGTGCGGGCCAGCCGCTTCGGCGTGACGCCGACGAGCTCCTTGAACCGCCGCGCCAGATGGGTGCTGCTGACACCGGCCGCCGTGCCCAGGTCGCCGATCGCGACCGCCCCCCGGGTCGCCGTGATGACGCCGCTCGTGTGGCGGACCAGTCCCAGACCGGCGGTCGCGCGCAGCCGTCGCGTCAGCTCCTCCTCAAGCAGCGTCAGCATCTGCTGCGGCGTGTCCGCCGCAGCCAGCCGGTCTCGCAGCTCGGCGACGGCGGCCCGACCCCACACCTGTTCGATCGTCACCGGCCGGTCACACAGCTCGGCGGCCGGCATCGGCAGGAACGGGGCCAGCCCCCACGGTTTGACGTGCACGCCAACCGACCGGGTCCGGACCGGGTAGCTGAAGTCGTACGCGCGGGTGGGCGTGGTGACCACGCAGCCGTCGGCGTATTCGGCCGTCTCGATGTCGGTGCCGGCGCGGATGCGAAACGGTGCCCCGAGGTTGACGATGAGCAACGCCGCCGGCGTCGGCAGCAGCGTCAACCGGGCGTACGGCGGCGTACCTTCCAGGTAGTAGAGGTCGTCGATTATCCCGTCCAGCGGTGGTCGCGGCACTCTCGACACGTACTCCATGCCCACAGCATCACCGACGCCCCCACAGTTCAACGTCGGCCACACCGCACTGACCCAAAATGGAAGCAGCGCCTGGTCCGGTGGCGTGATGTCCGCCAGCAGCGGCGAGTTCGGCCTCGATCAGATCAGCGGCCCGGTCGGCGCCGCCCGCCGACCGGGCCTGCCGCTTCAGGTCGGCGCTACGGGCCGCCACGTCGGGGTCCGCTGTGAGGGCGAGCAGCGTCCCACGTAGCTCCGCCGCGGTGACGGTGGCCGAGTCGACGATCCGGGCGACGCCCAGGCTGGCCAGCTGCTCGGCGTTCGCGAACTGGTCGGCCGCCTGCGGTACGGCGATCATCGGGGTCCCGCAGTAGAGGCCTTCGCTGCTGCCGCCCATGCCGGCGTGAGTGACGAAGCCGTCGGCCTGCTCCAGTACGGCGAGCTGCGGCACCCACGGGTGGACCTCGACGCTGTCCGGAACAGGACCGAGCTCGGCGGGGTCGACGTGGCTGCCGATCTGCAGCACGGTGTGCCAGCCGGGCAGGTCACCGAAGGCGGCGACGCACCGGCGGTAGAACTCGGCCTGCCGGGTGAAGGCGGAGCCGAGGGAGACCAGCAGTACGTTGTCGACGCCGTCCGGTCGGACCCAGGTCCCCTGGTGGGAGCGGTCACCCAGGACCGGGCCGACGAAACTGTAGACGGACCGGTCCACCCGGTCGGCGTGCGGCTGGAGCGCCTCCGGGGGCAGCACGAGGCTGCGCATCGGCCGGCCCTGGAACGCCATGCTGTCGGTGACCGACGAACCCTCCGAGGCCAGCCACTGCTCGAACCGCCGGTAGTAGTCGGCGCCGCGCGGATCGGCCCGCATCGCCTCG
The DNA here is from genome assembly GCF_027497395.1 of Solwaraspora sp. WMMA2080. Lineage (GTDB taxonomy): Bacteria > Actinomycetota > Actinomycetes > Mycobacteriales > Micromonosporaceae > Micromonospora_E. The sequence continues at coordinate 1,198,983 of NZ_CP114910.1, forward strand.
ACGACCGACGCCATCTCCTGTTCGTAGCCGTCCCAGGCCACGAACGTCGACGACAGCTGGACGGCCGGAATGCCCCACTGCTCGCCGAGCAGCCGGGCCGGTGCGCCGGCGATGTCGTAGAGGAACAGGTCCGGCCGGTCGTCGGCGTAGGCGGCCCGCAGTTGCGGCAGCATGGCGATGGCGTCGTCGAGGAAGAGCGTGAGCTGCTCGATCGGGTCCTCGGTCCCGGATCCACCGTCGCCGGGCAGCGTCGTTTCGTACGGCTTCAGCTCGGCACCGGTGCGCTCGATGACGTCGGCGAAGGCGGGGTCGTTGGCGTAGGTGACCCGGTGGCCGCGCTGCACGAGGGTACGGATGATCTCCAGGCTCGGGTTGACGTGGCCGTGGAACGGGATGCTGACCATGGCGATGTGCGGCACGGGGACCTCCGGAGCTTGGAGACGAGACGTTTCGTCTCGTCAACAGCGAAGCATGGTGTCCCGAGCGCGTCAAGACGAGACGTACCGTCTCGCAGTAGGCTGTCGTGGTGACCCCACAGCCCGCCCGTCGCAGCGAGCAGTCCCGCCGCGCGATCCTCGCCGCCGCCCTGGCGCTACTGACCGAGCAGGGCTACCCCGCCGTCACCGTCGAGGCCATCGCCGCCCGGGCCGGGGTCGGCAAGCAGACCATCTACCGCTGGTGGCGCGGCAAGGGGGCGGTCATCCTGGACGCGCTCGCCGACAACCTGCCGGAGGTCCTCGCCCTGCCCGACACCGGCGACCTGCGGGCCGACCTGCGTCAGGTGCTCCGGGCCACCGTCGCCGAGTTCGCCGATCCACGACTGTCCGCCACCACCCGCGCCATCACCATCGAGACACTCGCCGACGAGGAACTGGCCGACCAGGCGCGCGACCGGCTGCTCCGCCCCCAACTGGACATGGTCCGCACTCGGCTGGAGGCCGCCCGCGACGCCGGCCAGGTCCGCCCCGACGCCCCCCTGGACCAGGTCGTGGAGCTGTTGTTCGGCCCGCTCTACCATCGTTGGCTGCTGCGCACCGGCCCGCTGACCGACGAGTACGCCGACAGCATCGTCGACCTCGTCGTCGCCGCCGTCACCCCCGCCGGTGCCTCCACCGGCACCGCTGCCAGCACCCGCTGAGGAGCACGCAATGACCGAGCCGTACGACACCGGGGTGCTCGACGTCGGCGACGGCCACCAGCTCTACTGGGAGGTCTGCGGCAACCCCGACGGCGTACCCGTCGTCGTGTTGCACGGCGGGCCGGGCAGCGGATGCACGCCCCGGCACCGCCGGACGCTCGACCCCGAACGGTTCCGGCTCGTAGTGTTCGACCAGCGCAACTGCGGACGCAGCACCCCGTCGGCCGCCGACCCCGCCACCGATCTGAGCACCAACACCACCGCCCACCTCGTCGCCGACATCGAACGGCTGCGTGAGCACCTCGGCATCGACCGCTGGGTCGTGTACGGCGACTCCTGGGGCGCGACGCTGGCCCTGGCGTACGCGACGAACCACCCCGACCGGGTACGCGGCATGATCCTCGTCGCGGTCACCATGACCCGCCGCTGCGAGGTCGACTGGCTGTACCGGGGTGCCGGCCGCTTCTTCCCCGAAGCGTGGCAGCGGTTCATCGCCCACGCCGGCCTGCCCGGCTACCGGCTGCCGACCGACACCGAGCCGCCGATCGAGCCGGTGCTGCTGCGCTACGGCCAAGTGCTCGCCCACCCCGACCCGGCGGTACGCCAGCGGGCCGCCGACGAGTGGTGCGCCTGGGAGGACGCGCTGATCTCCGAGGAGCACAACGGCAACCCGGGCGCGTACTCCGACCGGGAGCTGCGGCAGCGGCTCACGATGACCCGGATCTGCGCGCACTACTTCGGCAACGGCGCGTTCCTCGCCGACGGCGAAATCCTGCGCAACGTGCCGAGACTGGCCGGGATCCCGGGGGTGCTGATCCACGGGCGCACCGATGTCAGCGGTCCGGCGATCACCCCGTGGGAGATCGCGCAGGTCTGGCCCGACGCGCGGCTGCACATCATCGGCGACGCCGGCCACACCGGCACCGCCACGATGCGGCGCGTCCTGGCCGACGCCGCCGACACGATGGCCCGCACGCGGCCATGCCACATCGCGCTCGATCTCGATGGTCGGACGGGGCGGTTCAGTGAATGACGTTCCAGACCTCGGGCCCCTGCCGCAGCGCATCACCGTCGACGCGGAGCAGGTACGTCAGCTCATCACCGACCAGTTTCCGCACCTGGCGAACCTCCCGATTGAGCCTGTGGCCAACGGCGGCTGGGACAACTGGACCTTCCACCTCGGCCCCGACCTGCTGGTACGGCTGCCCAGCGCCGCCGAGTACGCCCTGGCGGTCGACAAGGAACATCGGTGGCTGCCGGACCTCGCCGCTCGGCTGCCGCTGCCCGTTCCCACCCCAATGGCGAAGGGCGAGCCAACTGCGGGCTATCCGTACCCGTGGTCGATCTACCGGTGGCTCGACGGCGAGTCGGCGAGGGCGGACCGCATCGCCGACCCGACGCGATTCGCGAACGACCTGGCCGAGTTCCTGGCAGCCTTGCAGGGCGTCGACGCCGCTGGCGGCCCGCAGCCGGGTCTCCACAACTGGTTCCGGGGCGGCACCCTACGCACGTACGACCAGGAGGTTGAGCACGCGCTCGCCGAGTTGGGCGACCACGTCGACGCTGAACTGGTGCGCGAGGTCTGGGCAGCGGCGATCGACGCCCGCTGGGACGGTGTCGACCGTTGGTTCCACGGAGACATCGCCCCGGGAAACCTCCTCCTTGTTGACGGACAGTTGGCGGCCGTCATCGACTTCGGCACCTGCGGCGTCGGCGACCCGGCCTGCGACCTGGCGATTGCCTGGACCTTGCTGACCAGCGACAGCCGGCACGCATTCCGCGCGCGGCTGGCGGTGGATGACGCGACGTGGGCACGCGGACGAGGCTGGGCACTCTGGAAAACCCTCGCCAGCTGCTCCAATGCCTCGGCAGATCCCGAGAAGGCAGAAGAACTCGCGAACGCGCACCGTATCCTCGCCGGAATCTGCTCCGAATTCACGGCCAACGTTGTCACCGAGACTCGCCCGTGACGGCGGCCGACGCCTGGCCCCGGCGCTCTCGCCCAGCCGACCAGTGGCGCAGGTCCTCAGTTCGGTAGCCGGGCCACCATCCGGCCGGTGACGTCGTCGAGGCGCCACGGTCCATCGTGCCGCGAATCAAATGCGCCGTCTCGGTGGTCGCCGAGCAGGAACACCTGGCCGGCGGGCACGGTCACCGGCGTGCATTCGGTGTAGGTGCCGGCCGGCAGGTACGGCTCGTCCAGCGCGGCACCGTTGCGGTACACCAGGCCGTCGCGGCAGGTCAGCTCGTCGCCGGGTAGGCCGATCACCCGCATGGTCCGGGCCCGGTCGACCGGGTCGAGCACGACGACGTCGCCGACGTCCACGCCGGTGACCCGGTACGCCACCCGGTCGACCAGCATCCGCTGCCCCGCATCGATCGTCGGCGACATCGACCACGACGGTACGTACACGACGGTCAGCACCCACTGTTGTGCCACGGCGGCGAGCAATGCCACGACGAGCACGCCGGCCGTGGCGCGCCGTACCGCCCAGCGCAGAACTGCCCGAGCGGCCCGTCGAACGGGGTTGTGGCCGGCGGCCGTCGGGGTCAGCGGCGGGGCCGGCTTGGAGCTGGGCATCGTCAAGCCTCCTGGATGGTCGGGCGGGGCGCGGGCGCGGCGTGGCCGGTGGCGCGGCGGCGGGACTGGGCGTTGGCGGCTTCGTTGTGCTGGGCTTCAGCCAGCCGGGTCCGCGCGAGAGCCGCGCCGTCGGTGGTGAGCCGGTACACGTGCCGGGGTGGCCGGCCAGGGCTGGCTGGTTCCCGCCACTGCGCCTCCAGCAGGTGCTGCTCGGTCAGGCGCATCAGGATCGGATAGAGCGACCCGCTGGCCAGGCCGGTTTCCTTACTGAGCTGGTAGCCGTAGCGCCAGTCGTCGGGCGCGGCCAGGAAGCAGGCGAAGATCCGCAGGGTCTGCGGTGAGCTGTTCGGTCGGCGCGGCATGGCCAAACTCTACATATATCGACTAAGCAGGTCCAGCCCTGTCCCGCGTGGATCTTCCGCCGGTCGACGGCAACGACGCCAAGCCGATCGGGACGGCTCATCACCCGTCATCGAGGGACCCATGACCGGCGCCGCTCGGCCGCTGCCGATTTCTCCCGATCGCATCGTGGCCGGAACATACGCGGTGATGGCGGCGATCAGTGACCTGTCGACTATCCCGCCCGCCTGCTCGACTAAACGGATGGCCGGCGTTTTCGACGCATTCCGCGATTTTTGGGTGACCGTCACCCTGCATGTGGATCCGGTCGAGATCGGCGGTTTTCCGACCAGGCCGGCGGTTGTCCGTTCCGGCGTCTATCTCGCCTTTCGCTCCGACCTTGCGCCTCTGCTGTGCCTGGTCGCGGCCCAGGATCCCGGCAGGTCGGTCCCGCATGAAGGCGTTGACCAGGCAAGGGACGGGGCGACGGAGGGACGCCTCGTCACGAGGACGTGCTGCGCGGCTATGAGAGTCTCCCCGGCGGGCTGCCGTCGATGGCGACCGGTTGCTAGGTATTGACATCGATCGCGCATCGCGGCAGGCTTTGCGAAACCGCCTGATGGCAGTCGATATTCCTCCTCAGCGATGGTGGAAATGCGTAGAGATTCGATGCGTGTCGCCCTGCTCACCACCACTCAACACGGCCACCTGAATCCGTACATTCCCGTGGTCAATGCGCTTCAGTCCGCCGGCAGTGACGTCGCGTTGCTGCTGTTGTCGGCCGACGGTGGCGTGCTCGACGAGCAGCGCGGCCAGGCCCTGGGCAAGGCGGAGGTGCACGCGGTCGGGCAGGTCGAGATGGCACCGTGGAGCGACGATCCGGCGAAGATCGGCCCGATGCTGCAGTTGTCGCCGGTGGCCGAGCAGACAGCCGACGTACTGCGCGCGACGGCACCGGATTTCGTGCTCGTCGACTCGCTGCCGGTCACCGCGTCGGCCATGGTCGGCACACATGCGTCCGGCGTGCCGTACGGGATGATCTGGGCCAATCTGGGTGGGGTGTGCCCCGCTGCCCATCGGCGCGGTCGCTGGCTGTACGACGAACAAGTCGGTAACTATCTGACCAGGCACGGGGTGATGTGGTCGATGCGTACCCATTCGGCGCGTTCACCGATTCTCAATCTGATGCCGACGATCCCCGCCCTGGTCGGCGACGACGCGGTCACCGACGACGGGGTGCAGCTGGTCGGCCTGCCCGGTGCGGCGGGCGCCCGCGGCGACGAGGTCACCTTCCCCCGCCTGGACCGGATCGACCCCGACCGTCCGCTGGTGTACGTCTCCTTCGGCACGATCTTCTACCGACGGCCGGACCTGCTGCGTACGGTGATCACCGGAGCGGCGGCGACCGGGGCGCAGGTGATCGCGTCGGTCGGCGACCTCACCGAGGAGCTGGCGCTGCCCGACGACGTGCTCACCGCCCCGTACCTGCCGCAACGCGAGGTGCTCGAACGCGCCGACGTGTTCATCACCCACGGCGGATACAACTCGGTGGCGGAGTCGATCCGTGCGCAGACCCCGATGCTGGTGATCCCGCTGGCCGTTGACCAGCCCATCCAGGCGTACTTCGTGGACAGCGCGGGCTTCGGCACGGCGTTGGAGCCGGCGGGCGTCACCGAGCAGGCGGTCACTGACGCGGTCACTGATCTGCTCGACCCCGCCCGGGACTACCGGGCCCGGCTGCGCGCGGCGCGGCCGCAGTGCGGCGACTCCGCCGCGCGCACCGCCGAGCTGGTCATCGGCACGATCGAGACGCTTCAACGGGAGGGGCAACGGTGACGATCGAACTGCAGCGGCCGGTGGTCGACCCGATCGTGGTGGACGATCTCGAACGGCTCTCGTTCCAGGTGGACCGTCGCGCCTACACCGACGACGACCTGGCAGCGCAGGAGACGACCAGGATCTTCGATCGCTGCTGGTTGTACGTCGGGCACGAGTCGGAGGTGCCCGGGCCGGGCTCGTACGTGGCACGCGACGTCGGCGGGCGCCCAGTGGTGATGACACGCGGCTCCGACGGAGTGGTCCGGGTGTTCGCGAACAGCTGCACCCACCGCGGGGCGCTGATCTGCTCACAGCCGGCCGGGCAGGCCCGGTCGTTCCGGTGTCCTTACCACGACTGGACGTTCTCCAACCAGGGCGACCTGGTCGGCGTCCCGATCCCGGACGGGTACGGGCCCGGTTTCCGCAAGGCGGACTTCGGCCTGGCGCGGCACCGCAGCGACAGCTACCGGGGGTTCGTCTTCGTCACCTTCGACCCGGAGCAGCCGCGCACCCTGACCGAGTACCTGGCGGGTGCCACGGAGTACCTCGACCTGATCGACGACCAGTCCGAGGTCGGGATGGAGGTGATCCAGGGTGCCCAGCTGCACGGTGCCCGGGCCAACTGGAAGCTGATGATGGAGAACAGCGTCGACATCTACCACTTCCGGGCCCTGCACAAGCGGTACGTCAGCTACATGGAGTCGCTGGGGTCGGTGCCACCGCGACGCCGGGGCGGCTTCGGCCGCGCCCTCGGGCTGGGGCACGGCGCCAACGAGCTGCCACCGGCGGCGGCCCGCCCGCTCGCCTACTGGACGCCGATGTTCGGCGCCGAGGTGCGGCCCCGGATCGAGGCGACGGCCGCCCGGTTCGTCGACCGGTTCGGCGCGCAACGCGCCGAACGGATCACCGGCACCAACCGCGCGTTGCTGATCTTCCCCAACCTCATGATCATCGACGCGATCGCGATCACCATCCGCAAGATCGACCCGGTCGGCGCGGACCAGATGGCGATCACCTCGGTCGCCCTGGCCCCCCGAGACGAGGACCCCGACATCCGGGAACTGCGCAAGAGCCACTATCTGACGTTCCTCGGTCCCGCCGGCTTCGCCACCCCCGACGACATCGAGATCATCGAGTCGTGCCAGCGGGGGTACCTCAACCGCGCGGTCCGCTACTCGGACCTGTCGCGCGGCATGAACAAGGCGGTCCCGGAGACCACCGACGAGCTTCCCGCCCGCGAGTTCTGGCGGCAGTGGGACCGGCTGATGCAAGGGGCGTGACGACGATGATCACCGAGCTGACGGTCGACGACGAGGCCCAGGTGCGGCTGTGGCACCGGGTGAGCCAGTTCCTCTTCCGGGAGGCGCGGCTGCTCGACGAGTGGCGGCTGCGCCAGTGGTACGACGAGATACTGACCGCCGACATCCGCTACTCGGTGCCGGCCACCGACGTGCGGGGCGACACGGCCGACGCGCTCGGGCTCATCGACGACGACGCCGCCCGGCTGCGCCAGCGCATCGAACAGCTACTCAACGGCGAGGTGTGGTGCGAGAACCCCCGGTCGCGGACCAACCGGATGATCACAAACGTGGAGATCCTGGCCGACCGGGGCACCCACCTCGACGTGGCGGCGAACGTCGTCGTGCACCGGTTCGGGCACGGACGCTCCGACGCGTACGTCGGCAAGTACCGGTTCGAACTCGTCGTCGACGGCGGGATGTTCCGGGTCCGCCGCCGGCTCGTCGTGCTCGACCACGAGACGCTGTACGAGCACGGCAAGCTCAGCATCATCCTGTGACCGGCCAGTGACGGCGGCCACCCCGGGCGGCGCCCCACCCGTCGCCGCCTTCGGGCCGCCGGGTCTGCCCCGCGAGGTGTACGTCCTCAGCGTCGTCGGTGGCTGCGTCATGCTGGGCCTGGGACTGGTGCTGCCGGTGCTCCCGGTGTACGCGGCGACGTTCGGGGCCGGGCCCGCCCAGATCGGCGCGCTCGTCGCCCTGTTCGCGTTGATGCGGCTGGCCACCAGCCCGTTCTGCGGCCGGCTCGCAGCTTGGTTCGGCGAACGGCGGGTCCTGGTCGCCGGCCTGCTGCTGTGCGCGGTCTGCTCGGCCCTGGCGGCGTTCGCCGGATCGTACGGGCAGCTGCTCGTGTTCCGCGGCCTCGGCGGCGTCGGCTCGGTGCTGTTCTCGGTGTCCGCGCTGGCGACACTGCTGGCGGTCGCCCCCGCCGACCAGCGGGGCCGGGCCAGCGCCGTGTTCGAGGCCGGCTTCCTGCTCGGCGGCATCTGCGGGCCCGCGCTCGGCGGGCTGCTCGCGCTCATCGCCCTGTCCGCGCCGTTCCTGGTGTACGCCGCGCTGCTGCTGGCCGCCACGGTGCTGACCCTGGCGGTGCTGCGGACCGACGCGCGCCACGGCACGGACCCGGGCCGTGCCGCAGTCCGGCTGCCGGTCCTGCTGCGGGACCGGCGCTACCTGGTGGCCTGTACGGCGGCGCTGGCGCAGGGCTGGGTCCTTTTCGGACTACGCAGCGCGCTGGTGCCCACGGTGGTCGTCGCGTGGGGACACGACGTGGCCTGGGTCGGGTGGGCGTTCACCATCTCCGCCGTCGTCCAGGCGTTGCTGATCGTCCCGGCCGGCCGGGTCGTCGACCGGGCCGGGCGGCGCCCCGCCATGATCGCCGGCACCGGGGTGGCCGCGACGGCGATCACCGCCCTGGTGTTCGTGGACACCTACCCCTGGCTCGTCGTCGGACTCTGCGCGTACGCGGCGGGATCAGCTCTGCTCAACGCCGCGCCGGCCGCGCTGATCGGTGACGTCGTCGCCGGCCGGGCCGGCAGCGGCGTCGCCGTCTTCTCGATGTGCACCGACGTCGGCGCCGTCGTCGGCCCGGTCGTCGTCGGGCTCGTCGCCGAGCAGGCGGGCGCTGCGGCCGCCTTCGGCAGCGGCGCCGCGCTGCTGGTCGTCGCCTTCGCGGCGGCGTGGACGTTGACCACGGTTCGACCGACGACCGCTGTCCCACCGACCCGAAGGAGTTGATCACATGGACCGGCCGGCTGCCCGACGTGACCGGGGCGAGGCCATGTTCCAGCAGGTCTTCGGCCGCGAACCGCGCCCCGGTTCCTACCCGGAGTTCCTGCAGATCACCGTCGACCACCTGTTCGGCGAGATCTGGACCCGCCCGCACCTGAGCGTCGAGGAACGCGAACTGGTCGCGTTGACCGCGGTCACGCTGGCGCGCACCGACTGGGAGCTGCGCGGCCACATCGGTGCCGCCATGCACCTCGGGATGTCGCGGGAGAAAATCGTCGAAGTCATTATTCAGCTCGCCTACTACGGTGGCTGGCCGGTCGCCAACAACGGGTTGCGCGTCGCCCAGGAGGTCTTCGCCGAGCTGGACGGCGTCACCGGGAAGGACCCGGACGATGACCAGTGAACCGTCCGCACTCGACCCGGCCGAGAAGGTCGACCTGTGGCGCCAACGGTTCTTCGAGGCCCAGGCGGCCGCAGAGGAGTTCATCCTGGGAGAACACGGCGAGGAAGGCCTGGCCGCGTGGATCCAGGCAAACTCGCGCATCACCGCGGAACTGCTGCGGGCGCAACGGCCCGCCGGAGTGTCCGCCACCGACCACTTCATGACCCGGCTGCAGCGTCAACTGTTGCTGTACGACTCGGCGGTGACCCGCGAGCCACAACCCTCGGGCACCGTCCTGCGCAACGCCGACTGCGGGATCCTTCGGTACCGCAGACGGGCCGCCCGCGCCGGCGTCGTGCTGACGTTCTCGTCGCCGTGCCCGTACTGCCAGAAACTCAACACGGCGATCGCCGCCCGCTACGTGGAACCGGACGTCACGGTGTCGTGCGACCAGGCCGGCGACGGGTGCACCTGGCGCGCGGAGTCCGCTCACCCGCCGGAAGGCGACGACGCGGCCGGGTCGCCGCAGCGGGGCCGGACCGGCGGTTGAACCACCGGCAACGCCGTCCGCGCGTCCGCCGGTGACCGGCTGACGTCGAGTGTCATGGCGAGCTGCCGGCCCACCGCCACACACAGGTCGACCGCCGCGGTACGGGTCAGGTCCTGATGCTCGCCCTGGGCGACGCACGCCGACGCCACGTTCCTGTTCCGTAGCCGCAGGTACCACGGGAACAACGAACCCAGCGCGGGCTCGGTCAGCATCGTGCGCGAATGCACGATCGTCCCCACCAGCAGGTTGCCGAACGGGCGCTGCCCGGCGTTCATGAAACTCTTCAACCGCTCCTGGAAGATCTTCAACACCGCCGGTACGTTGCCCGCGTACACGGGCATGGCGAGCAGCATCGCCTGCGCGCCCTCGGCCAGGTCGACGACCTGCGCGAAGTCGTCGTCGAGTGTGCACCGACCCACCTCGGGGTCCAGGCAGGTGTCCTCGCCCTCGCACATCGCGATGCGATGGTCGATCAACCGGATCCGCTGGATCCGCGCGTCGCTGACCTCCCGGACGACACCGCTGATCGCCGCCTCGAGCAGCGCGTCGGTCAGCGACGGCAGACGCTTCTGTGTGCAGGACAACGCGATGATCTTCACCCGAGGGGCCTCCCCTGTCCGCTCAGCGCCACGGTGGACCGGCCACCTGACCATGCGTACGTGGCCGCTCACCGAGACAGCCCCAACCTACCGGGCCGCCTGCCCGCTTGGGTCAGGGCGCAAACCTCGGCCAGGTGGAGAAGCAGTGGCGAATCTCGTTGACCTGTGTCGCGGTCAGCCCATAGATCTCGCGGAAGACGGCGTCGTCCATCCGGTCCAGCCGCTGCATGGCATCGGTGAAGTCCTCCTCGGTCAGACCAGAATCCGCCTGCCGGGCGAGCTGGATCAGCCGATTTCTGGAGTAGCGGGCTAGGGCGGCGGCAGTATCGATGTAATCGCGAGGGGCAGCCCGGGTAGCGAGTGCCACCACCTTTGAGGCAACCACGTCATCAAGGTGCAGCACCGGCCCGATCTGCATCATGACCGGCTGGTGGTGCCGGTCGAACCGCACCATCTGCAGCCGCACCGTCTGGTCCCCGCGACGCACCTCGCACTCGACGAGATCATGCTCGAAACCGTCGAAGACGTCGCCGAGGTCGGCTGAATCCGTGACCGCCTCGACGTGCAGTCCAGCACGACTCAGGGTCGACATCACCAGGTCGGCAGCCGCGGTGACCCCACCGGACTGGTCCGTGAACAGGTCGACGTCTTCGGTCGGCCGGTCCACCACGCCGTATGCGATCAGCGCGTGTCCGCCTGCTAACGCGAAGCCGTGTCGCTGGGCCACGGCGAGCGCCAGCCGTGCCACCTCGGCCTGGAACTCCTCTGATGTCACGCGGCGGCGGGCTGGTGGGCGCTGCGCAGCTGCGGGTGCCGTTGCTCCCAGGCCTGTCTGACGCCACGTGGAACCCACAGGTCCGGCCAGAGCCGGACCAGCGTCGGGCCGTGCAGCCAGGTGACCAGCTCGACCGGGGTGACCGCCTCGACCAGGACGGTTTCGTACATCCACCGCAGCAGTGCGGGGTTGTCGAGGTTGACCCGGCGGTCGGGCTGCCAGTGCAGCCGATGCGGCAACTCGACGACGCCACTGACTGGTCCGCGCAGCTGCGCGAGGTCAGCAACGACTGCCGCGCGACGACCCGGCCGAGCCAGGTACGGCACGATGCCACCCTCGGCTTCGCTGCGTCTCACGTCATACAGGGTAGCGGGCGATCCCGTCGCGAGCTGGCCCTACGGTGTCGACGCGGCGGGCCTGAGCCGGTTGTCGGCTACGCCGAACCAGCGGGGCAGGTGGTGGAGCAGATCCTGCTGGTCGTCGCCGACCCAGGCCACATGGCCGTCGGGACGCAGCAGGACGGCGGCTACGTCCAGGTCGTCGCTGGCGTCGACGACGTGGTCGACCCGGTCCACCCAGCCGGTGACCGACAACCGGCCGGTCTGGTCGAGCAGCAGTCCACGGCCGCCACGCGTCAGCTCGTACAGGCGGCGGCCGCCGGTCAGCGCTACGTCGCGCAGCCGCCGGCCGAGCAGGTCGTGGGCTGAGCCGCCACCGCCGTCGCCGTCCTCGCCGCCGACGTCGTAGCGGATCCCGATGGCGGTGACCTTCTCGATCAGGCGGCGGTTGACCTCCTCGATGTCCATCAGCTCGGCGAGCAGCCGGCGCACCGCCTGCGGGCCCGGCTCGGTGGACAGCAGTTCCATCTGCGCCCGGGTGTTGTCCAGCACGGCGGCCGCCACCGGGCGCCGTTCGGTGTGGTAGCTGTCGAGCAGCCCGCCGGGCGCCCAGCCGGCGACCTCGGCCGCGAGTTTCCAGCCGAGGTTGAGCGCGTCCTGGATGCCGAGGTTGAGGCCCTGGCCGCCGAGTGGCGGATGGATGTGCGCGGCGTCGCCGGCCAGCAGGACCCGGCCGACCCGGTAGCGCTGCGCAAGCCGGGTGGCGTCACCGAACCGGGACAGCCAGCGCGGTGAGTGCACGCCGAAGTCGGTGCCGGCGGTCACCCGCAGTTGCCGGGCGAACTCCTCGATGGTCGGTGCGACGCTACGGTCGGCGGCCACCCCTGCGGCGGGCACCACCAGCCGGTACACGCCGTCGCCCAGCGGCGCGGCCCCGAACCGCTTCTCGGTGACGCGGACCTCGGCGACCACGGCGGCGACGGTCTCCGGCGCTACGGCCACCGTCATCTCGCCCAGCAGGGTGTCGACCCGGGTCGGTTCGCCGGGAAAGGCGACGCCGAGCAGGTTGCGCACCGTGCTGCGGCCGCCGTCGCAGCCGACCAGGTAGCGCGAACGCAGCCGGGTCCCGTCGGCCAGTTCCGCGGTCACCTGACCGTCGTCTTGGCGCAGGCCGACCAGTTCGCAGCCGCGCCGGATCTCGGCACCGAGTTCGGTGGCGCGTTCGGTCAGCAGGCGGTCGGTGACGGGTTGCGGGATGGCGAGCACGTACCCGTGCGCGGTGTCCAGCCGGTCCGGCGCGGGTTTGTCGATGCCGGCGAAGCCGCCGAACGGATACCGCTGGCCGTACGCGAGGAACCGGTCCAGCAGGCCACGCTGGTCCATGATCTCGATGCTGCGCACATGCAGGCCGCCCGCGCGGACGTGGCTGGTCGGCTCCGTGTCCTTTTCCACGACGAGTACGGACACGCCGTGCAGCCGTAACTCGCTGGCCAGCATCACACCGGTCGGCCCACTGCCGGCAATGATGACGTCGAACATTCGGTTCCCCCATTTCTGCGATCAGCCATCCGGGCAGCGTCGATCAGCGGACACACGTACGTGAATCCGCGCGTTTTCGCAGCTGACGGCTTCGGTCGCACATTCTGCGCCGCGACCCGGGTCTTGCCGCAAGGTCCCCTATGCGATATACGTTGAATACGGCGAGGAACGGTTGCTTCCTTGCCGTATTCAGTCGGCCTCGCGTGTCGTACGGAGGGCTACGGTCGGCCGTCGAGGAACATCCGCAGCCGGGTCAGGGTCTGCTTGTCGTCGCCGGGCAGGTGCCCGTTGACCGCGCGGCACACCCAGCCCAGGCGCGATGCCACCCGGGTCGCGGCCACCAGGTCGCCGGTGAACCGTTCGGCGTACGGCGCCAGGTAGGCGTCCCGGAACGGCGCGGTGTCGACCGAGTCCCGCACGTCGTCGAGCCCCCACGCCAGCCCACCGTCGAGGGTGACCGACAGGGTGAGGAACGGGTGCGACACGCAGGCGTCGCCCCAGTCCATGATGAGGTGGCGGCCGTCGCGGACGAAGACCTGCGCGTCGTGCAGGTCGTCGTGCTGCAGCAGCTCCGGCAGCCCGTACTGCGCGAGCTCGGCGCACAGGTCGGCCACCATCGGTGCCGCGTCGCGGAACCGTCGCTCGGCGCCGACGGCGTCGATGATCCGTGCGTACGCCTGCGGCAGGGTGGCCAGCCGCCGGTCGGGCACGCCGAGGGCGAGCAGGTCGTCGACGTCGTCGGCCAGGTCGAGCTGCACCGCGGCGAGCCGGCCGTCGATCCAGTCCCGCACCCAGGCCAACCACTGCGGATCCCGCCACCGTCTGTCATCCACGGCCGGTGATGCTAGTCAGCCGTCGACGTCGGCCGACACTCGTTCTAGCCGGCCGGGCCAGCCGGCAATGTGGGATCAGTCGTGGTCGGGGGTTCCGGTCAGGTAATGGTCGGCGGCGTACAGGGCCTCGGTGACCAGGCGGCGGACGTGGCCGCCGCGTGCCCGGTAGAGCACCCGGCGGCCGTCACGGCGGCTGGCGACCAGGCCGGCGAGCAGCAGTTTCGCCAGGTGCTGCGACACGGCGGGGCGGGCGGCGCCGACCGCCGCCGCGAGGGTGCCGACGTCGTGTTCGCCGCCGCGCAGCTGCCACAGCAGGCGTAGCCGGGTCGGGTCGGCCAGCATCTTCAGCGCGGTCACCGCCGTGTCGACATGGGCGCCGGTCGGTTGCTGCTGCCCATCCGTGGCACCTGCAGCGTTGTCGCGTGCGTACATGAGCACGTATTCTGCCATCGCCATGGACCACGACCACCACCGTCACGACCACCACCCGCACGGTCACCGGCATCCGGTGCGGCGGGCCCGGTGGCGACGGGCGCTGCACCGGCTCACCCCGCACACCCACGACACCGCCGCCAAGGTCGACGACTCCCTCGAAGCGTCCCGCGACGGACTCCGCGCCCTGTGGATCTCCCTGGCGGTCCTCGCCGCCACCGCCGCCGCCCAGGCCGTCATCGTCGCCGCCAGCGGCTCGGTGGCGCTGCTCGGCGACACCCTGCACAACGTCACCGACGCGCTCACCGCCGTACCCCTGGCGATCGCGTTCCTGATCGGCCGGCGCGCCGCCACCCGCGCCTACACGTACGGGTTCGGCCGCGCCGAGGACCTCGCCGGCGTCGTCATCGTGGTCGTCATCGCCGGCTCGGCGATCGCCGCGGGCTGGACCGCCGTCGACCGGCTGATCCACCCGACGTCGATGACCCACGTGCCGTGGGTGGCCGCCGCCGGGGTCGTCGGCTTCGCCGGCAACGAGATCGTTGCCCGCTACCGGATCCGGGTCGGCCGGCGCATCGGCTCGGCCGCGCTGGTCGCCGACGGGCTGCACGCCCGTACCGACGGATTCACCTCACTGGCCGTCGTCGCCGCAGCCGGGGGCGCGGCGGCCGGCTGGCAGTGGGCCGACCCGCTGGTCGGCCTCGCGATCACCGTCGCGATCGGGTACGTGCTGCGTGACGCCGCCCGCGAGGTGTACCGGCGGCTGATGGACGCCGTCGACCCGGCCCTGGTCGACATCGCCGAAACGACCCTGCGCGCGGTGCCCGGCGTCCGCGACGTGACAGCGGTACGGCTGCGCTGGATCGGCCACCGGCTGCACGCCGAAGCCGACCTCGTCGTCGACGCCGACCTGAGCCTGCTCGCCGCGCACGAGGTGGCCGCCGACGCCGAACACCAGCTCACCCACGCCGTACCCCGGCTGGTGTCGGCGACCGTGCACACCGACCCGGCCGGGCACGCCGGGGCGCACCACCACGTCACGTTGTCGCACCGCCGCCGGGCCGCGACGCTGCGGTAGAAGCTGTCAGCCGGTCACCTTGGCGACGAACGCGGCGACGGCGGCCCGGGTCCGGGCGGTCTTTTCTTGCAGGGTCAGTGATTCCGGCAGCCTGGCGCCCGGCCCCGGGTCCTTCCTGCCGCGCACATACAGCGAGCAGGCGAGGTCGCCGCACAGGTAGGTGCCGACCGAGTTGCCCTGCTGGCCGGCCCGGCCCGCCTTCGGCGCGACCATCAACGACACCCCGGCCTGCGGCGCGGTCAGGCAGATCGAGCACATGGAGCGCCGCAGGTGGCGGGCGGCCGGATCGGGGCAGCGCAACGCAACCGCCGCCGGACGGCCCGCCAGCTCGGTGACCAGGTAGGCACGGGCCGGCGACTGCGGGTCGCGCCAGCCGAGGAAGTCCAGGTCGTCCCACGGCCGGCCGGCGAGGTCACGCGGCACGTACAGGCGTTTCGTCTCTCCCTTGGTGCAGTTGACGAACGCGGCGCGGATCTCCTGCTCGGTCAGTGGTGTCATACCGGCCAGGCTAGTTTTGCCTAAAGGTATTAGGCAAACGCATAATCAGTGTCGGTTCGACGGAGGAGGCGGTACGGATGGCGCGGGCCGGACTGAACGTGCAGCGGTTGACCACGGCCGGCGCGGAGCTGGCCGACGAGATCGGCTTCGACCAGGTGACCGTCTCCGCGCTGGCCCGCCGCGTCGGCGTCGCCGTGGCCAGCCTGTACGCGCACGTCCGCGGCTCCGACGACCTGAGGACCCGGATCGCCCTGCTCGCCCTGGCCGAGCTCGCCGACCGGGCCGCCGACGCCGTCGCCGGCCGGTCCGGCAGGGACGCGCTGGCCGGGCTCGCCGACGCCTACCGCGACTACGCCCGCGAGCACCCCGGCCGCTACGCCGCCGCCCGGCTGCGGCTCGACCCGGCCACCGCCGCAGCCAGCGCCGGCGGCCGGCACACCCGGCTGCTGCGCGCCGTGCTGCACGGCTACCGGATGCCCGAACAGGAACAGACCCACGCGGTACGGCTGATCGGCGCCACCATCCACGGCTACCTCGACCTGGCGGCCGCCGGCGGGTTCAGCCACAGCGACCCAGACCCGCAGGACAGCTGGCCCCGCATCCTGGACGCACTCGACGCGTCGCTGCGCCACTGGCCCGGCGCGCCGACGGATGTCGATGTGTAGGCAACCGCCTGGTGTATTAGCAACCCGGCTGACACGAGGATCGATCCATCCAGATCGGACGGATCGATTCCCGCAGGAGGACGCATGATCGTGCCACCCCTGTCGATCCGCCGGATCGGCGCGCGGCCGGCACCGTACTGGTCGGTGGTCTGCTGGCCAGCCCGGCGGCCGCTGCCGCCGGGCCCGCCCCCGAACTCGGCGGTGAGGCCGCCCTGGCGCTGGCCGACCGGCTGGGTGACCGGTCCGCCGGGGCGTACCGGGACGAGGTCACGGGTGACCTGGTGGTGACCGTGACCGATGAGACGGCCGCCCGGGTGGTCCGGGCCGCGGGTGGGGTGGCCCGGACCGTCGACGGAGTCGCCAACGCCGGCACCACGGTGGCCAGCAGCTTCCCCGGCAACGACTACGGCATGGTCCGCTGGGACAACCCCAACGCCAACCGGCCCGGCGCGGTCAACATGTACAACGGCAGCACCCGTGACATCAGTCGGGCCGGCAACCCGTACGTCGGGCAGGCGGTCGGTGCCAGCGGCAGTACCACCGGGCTGACCCGGGGGTCGGTGAACGCTGTGAATGTCACGGCGAACTACTCGGCCGGCGCGGTGAACGGGCTGTTCCGGACCAATCTGTGCACCGCCGGTGGTGACAGCGGCGGCGCGGTGTTCGCCCACAACACAGCCCTGGGCCTGCACTCCGGCGGAGTTGTCGGCGCGTGCATCTCCTTCCACCAGCCGGTGACCGAGGTGCTCGCGGCGTACAACGCCCGGGTGTACTGACCGGCACCGGTGACGGGCCCGGCCCGTCGGATCAGCCGGTCAGGTTGAACCGACGGGCCCAACCGGTCAGATCGGCGACGGTGACGTTGCCGCCGCAGACCACCAGGCCGAGCCGGACGTCCGGGCCGACCCGCTCGATCACCCGGCGGGCGGCCGGCAGCAGGCACCCGGCCGCTGGCTCCGCCCACACCTTGGCGTGCTCGGCCAGGTCCAGGCTGCCGCGCACCGCCTCCGCGTCCGACACCACCAGCACGTCGCTGACCAGTCCGGTGACGTGGTCGTAGGTCAGCTGCGACACCGTCGGCGCGCTCAACGTCGACACGATCGACGACAGTTTCACCGGCACGGGGCCGCCGTGCCCGCAGGCCTGCGCCATCGCCGACGCGCCGTCGGTCTCCACCCCCCAGACCCGGATGCCGGGCCGGCGGGCCCGCAGCGCGGCCGCCACCCCGGAGATCAACGCGCCGCCGCCGACGCTGACCAGCACGTCCGTCGGTGCCGTCCGGTCGTCGGCGAACGCGTCAGCCGCCAACTCCAGACCGACGGTGCCCTGCCCGGCGACCACCACGGGGTCGTCAAAGGGATGCACCATCGCCAGCCCGTCGGCCCGCAACCGCGCCGTCAGGTCGAACGCCTCGTCCATGGTGTCGACCACCCGCACCGTCGCCCCGGCGGCGATGGCGACCTCCACCGCCCGCTCCGGCGCGGAACGCGGCATCACCACCGTCGCCTTCACGTCCAGGGCCTGCGCCATCACCGCCACCGCGATGCCGTGGTTGCCGCCGCTGACCGCCACCACGCCGGCCGCCCGCTGCCCGTCGTCGAGGGTCAGCAGCTTCGCCGCCGCGCCCCGCGCCTTGAACGACCCGGTACGCTGCAGCAGCTCCAGCTTCGCCGTCACCGGTACGCCGAGCAGCCCGGACAGGCCGGGGCTGGGCACCGTCGGCGTCCGCACCACATGGTCGGCGATCCGCCGCGCCGCCGCCTCGATCTGCGCGACGTCAATGATCATCATGCCCTCCGGGTGCACTGGTCAGCAGCGCTACCAGTATGCCCACCGGTACGGCGACCCGTTCACCCGCGCCGGGCCACCTCGTTCAGCACCACTGCGGCGGTCAACAGCGCCGTCGAGCCGAGCAACGGGACATGCCCGGCCAGGCGGGACCGGATGTCACCACCGTCGTCCGCCTCCCGGCCACGCCGTTGCGGCGTCGACAACGCCCCCCACAGCACCACAGCGATCGAGGTGGCGCCCAGCCCCATGACCACCAGCGCGGTCCACCGCTGTCCCATGTTCAACTGCCGCGCGACGGCGAACACGGTGAGTCCGACCGCGACGGCCACGACCACGGCCGCCCCGGCGGCGAACAACGAGTCCCGGTCCGGTCGCGCCATGTCGCCATTGTGGCAGGTCCACTCGCCACGGCCCGGGGAGGCGGCACCGGTCAGCGTCGGGCACGTGGCCGGAAGTCGCCCACAAATGGGCAATGGCACGGTGTGCAGCGCCGCCGCCAGCGGCGATGATGATCGCCGTCCTGACCGGACATCTCACGTTCACCAGATCGCAGGAGGACTGTGTGAGGGATCTATCCACGCCGATCAGACAGATCGGCTCCGCGCTGGCCGCCACCGCCGTACTGGTCGGTGGTCTGCTGGCGAGTCCGGCGGCCGCTGCCGCCGGGCCCGCCCCCGAACTCGGCGGTGAGGCCGCCCTGGCGCTGGCCGACCGGCTGGGTGACCGGTCCGCCGGGGCGTACCGGGACGAGGTCACGGGTGACCTGGTGGTGACCGTGACCGATGAGACGGCCGCCCGGGTGGTCCGGGCCGCGGGTGGGGTGGCCCGGACCGTCGAGCGTGGTGCCGATGATCTGGCCCGGGTCACTGGTGCCCTGTCTCGGTCGGCGGCTGTGCCGGGGAGCAGTTGGTACGCCGACCCGGTCAGCAACCAGGTCGTGGTGTCCGTCGACGCGACCGTCACCGGTACCCGGCTGGCGCTGGTCGAGGCGGTCGCGGCCCGCTTCGGCGACGCGGTCCGCGTCGAACGCGTCGCCGGCACGGTGGAGACCACCGCCGCCGGCGGCGACCCGGTCTACTCCAACGGCCGCTGCTCGCTCGGGTTCAACGTGTACGACAGCGCCGGCCGGCCGGGATTCCTCACCGCCGGGCACTGCACCGAGTCGCGTACGCAGTGGATGGTCGACGGGGTCACCAACGCCGGCACCACGGTCGCCAGTAGCTTCCCCGGTGACGACTTCGGCCTGGTCCGCTGGGTCGACACCACCGTCAACCGGCCCGGGGCGGTCAATCTGTACGACGGGACGCTGCGGGACATCACCGGCGCCGGGAACCCGTATGTGGGGCAGACGGTCAGCAAGAGCGGCAGTACCACCGGGGTCACCACCGGCCCGGTCGTCGCAATCAACGTCACCGTCAACTACTCGGCGGGTCCGGTGACCGGGCTGTTCCAGACCAGCCTGTGCGCGGACAAGGGCGACAGCGGCGGCGCGGTGTTCGCCGGCAGCACCGCACTGGGTCTGCACTCGGGCAGCAACCGGGCCGAGTGCCGGGCCTACCACCAGCCGGTGGCCGAGGCGCTGTCGGCGTACGGGGTCAACGTCTACTGACCGTGGCCTGAGTGGGCGGCCCGACGGCCGCCCACTCAGCCGAGCCCGGTCACGGACAGCACCCGCACCTGATGGTCGGCGGTGACCACCGCGACGGTGTCGCCGCTGACCACCGCGTGTGTCACCCGGTTGTCCACCAGGTCAGTGCCGACGTCGACCGGTGCGGTCCGTCGACCGGTCGCCGCGTCCCACACGGACACCTGCGGCACGGCGGTCCTCGACGCCGTGTCGATGCGGTGGCCCAGCACCACCACCCAGCCGTCGGCCACCGCCGCCGCCGACCGGGTGTCGTCGGCGGCGGTGATCTCCCCGCCGTCCTCGTCGAGCAGGCAGAAGTCGTCAACTGTGTCGAACGTCTGGTCACCGAAGACGAGCCCGGCCGGCGCCGCGTACCAGTTGTCCTCGAATCCGAACTCACTTGTGCGGTTCCACTTCTCGTCGCCGGTGCCGATGTCGACGGCGATCGTGCGGTACGTGCCGCCGTCGACCGCCGCGCACACCAGTCGCTCCCCGCACGGTTTGACCAGTTCGATGGTGTCACCGGCCGGCAGCGGCACCTCCCACGCGCGGGTGAAACCGTCGAGGTCGTACGCGGCCAGCACAGCCCGTCCCGGCGACGCGCCGTCGGACAGCCGGCCGATCGCGAGTCCTTCGTAGACGGTCCACGCGTCGTGGTCCAGCGGCAGGTCGCCGCTGGCGATCGGGTCGCCGTCGCCGGTGTCCAGCACGAACCCCCGGCCGCTGCCCTCACTCAGCTCGACGACACGGCCCGGCTCGGCGTACCGGTTGTCCCGCAGCCCGTACCCGGCGGGCGGCAGCACCCCGGCGTCCTCGACACCTTCCGTGCCGGTCCACCGGGTCGCCGCCCGGATCCGGGACGCGTCGAGGACCAGCAGGTCATCGTCGGGGGCCTCGCGTCGCCACCGCTGCTCCCCAGTGGTCAGGTCGATCCGGGCGACCGCGTTGTCAAAAATGCCGTCCTTGATCTCGACGATCACGTCGGTGCCCAGCCGGACCACGTCGGTAAGGTCCTGCCAGCTGCGTTTCCACCGCACCGTGCCGTCGGCGGCGTCGAGCACGACCCGCATGTCGTCGCCGCCGTCGGTCGCCGAGTCTGCGGCGTCGACGATGAGCAGCCCACCGGCGGCGGTGAGCCGCACCTGCGTCGGTTCGACGTCCACCGTGGCGGTCCAGGCCGGGTCGCCGCCGCCGGCCGGTACCGCGGTGACGGTGGTGCCGCCGACGGCGACCGCCGCGTACACGGCGAGGTCACCGGCGACGGTGACCGTCGACCCGCCGGTGCCGGCGGGCAACGTCACCTGGTGGATCTCGGTCAGGCCGCCCGCGGTGTCCCCCGTCCCGCCGCCGTCGTCGTCGTCGCCGAGCAGGCCACCGAACAGGTTGGTGTCACGGGGCCCGCTACCGTCGCCGGTGAACTGGTCGAGCAGCCAACCGTTGGTCAGGCCGATCCCGGCGGCCAGCGTCACCGCCACGGCGCCGGCGACCGCCGCGACCACCCGGCCGCGACGCCGCCGACGTGCTGGCGGCGACGGCAGATCGCCGCCAGCCGCCGGTGTGGTGGGTCCGGGCACCGGTGGGCCTGGCTGCGCAAGGTACGGCGCGGTCGGGCCCGGCCCGGTCGGAGCGGCGGTCGACGGCGCCGCGACATCCGTCGACGGCGTGTGGTGCAGCGCACCGTACGCCACCGGCAGCTCCGGCTGCTCCGGCACCGACGGGGCGACCCCGAGTCGGGCGTGCAACCGGCTGGCGACCAGCGGCATCCGGCTGGCCCCACCGACCAGCAGCAGCGCGGCCAGCCGCGCTGGGGCGACCCCGGCCAGCTGCAGCACCCGGCGGGTCTCGTCGACCGCCCGGTCGACCAGCGGCCCGGCGACGCGGTCCAGCTCCTCCCGGGTCAGATGCATCGGATCGTCGCGCCCGGGCACCGCCACCGGCGCCGCCGAGGCCCGCGACAGCATCTCCTTCGCGGCCCGCACCTCGGACCAGAAAGCGAGCCGGTCACGGCGGTCGGCGCCGGTCACCGGCCGGCTGAGCCGCTGCCACAGCTGCGGGTCGCGGACCGCGACCAGGTGGCCAAGGTGGGCGACCAGCGCCTCGTCGATGTCGAGCCCGCCGAGGTCGTCAAGCCCGCCGGTGGCCAGCACCCGCAGCCCGCCGGCTCCACCTACCGCAGGCTCGTTGCGGACCACCGCCACGTCGAGGGTGCCGCCGCCGAAGTCGAACACGGCCAGCGTGCCACCCGGCGGTACCTGCCGGCCCAGCACCCGGACACAGTAGGTGGCGGCCGCGATCGGCTCGTCGAGCAGCCGCACCGGGCCCAGCCCGGCCGCCGTGGCGGCCGCGCGCAGCAGGTCCCGACGCGGGGCGCCCCAGTCGGCGGGGCAGGTCAGCACGGTGCCGCCGGCCGGATGCACACCGGCGGTCGCGGCCTCGGCGGCGACCCGGCGCAGGGTCACCGCCAGCAGCTGGGTGACCGGCAGCTCCCGGTCACCCAGCAGCACCGAGCCGTCGTCGACGCGCCGTTTCGGGTGCGGCTCGAACCGGTGTGGCTCCCCGGCGGCCAACCGCTGCGCGTCACGTCCGCTGTGGACGCCACCGGCGGCGTCGATACAGACCCCGGAGGCCAGCAGCGGAGTGCCGTCGAACAGCAGCGGCCGGGGTGGCTCGTCGCCACGGCGGACCACCGCGACGGTGTGTGTGGTGCCCAGGTCGACGGCGAGCCGTACCGGTCCGTTCACGGTCCTGATGTCCTCTCCCGGGATTGCGCCGGCGTGCGTACGCCGCCGGCGGGGATGCTATCGGCCGGCCGCCACCGTCGTGTCGGCGCCGAGCTGCTTCAACACCCGGGTACGCAGCGTCTCGTACTGTTCGCGGCAGCGGCGCGGCGGACCGTCCGGCCGGTCGACGACCGTACCGCTGCTGATCCGCTCGTGCGGGCCGAACTGGTCGCGGGTCAGGTCGATCTCGACCACGCCGAGCCGGTTCCACCAGTGCTGGCCGGTCCGTCGCCCGCCGGCGCTGACCTCCCCGACCAGCAGCTCACCGCCGAGCAGGTCGTGCAGCACCAGCGCGGTGACGCCGCACTGGCCGCGGGCCGGGTTGCCGGCGTGCCAGTCGGCCAGGTCGGCGGGATCGCAGGTGTCGGCGGACCAGGCGGTACGGATGACACGTTCGATGTGGGTGAGGGTCCAGGTGCGGGGGAACATGGCGGCAGATCCTGCCACAGTGGTCCGACATCGCCGCCCGGCCCGGGTCGACCCGACAACGCCGCCTGACCCGACATCGCGACCCGGGCCGCCGGTGCCGGCGGTAACGGCTAGTAAGCTGCCCGGTCGTGACCGACGACAGTCAGCCGAGGACGGCCGGGCCGGGCGGCGGCGACCAGTCCGCGTTGGCGACCGCCTGCCTGGCCGCCGGGGACGGGCGGCTGCGGCACGGGGCGGCGTTGAAGTTCTTCTGGGGTCCGATGGACTGCGGCAAGTCGACGCTGGCCCTGCAGATGGACCACAACCACGCCCGGCAGGGCCGCCGGGGTCTGGTGCTGACCCGCAACGACCGGTCGATGGGGCCGCAGGTGACCACCCGGATCGGGTTGGCCCACTCGGCGATCGAGGTCACCGACGACCTGGACCTGGTGGCGCTGGTGCGCGGCCGGTGGGCGGACGGCACCCGGGTCGACTATCTGATCTGCGACGAGGCGTGTTTCTACACCGTCGACCAGGTCGGGCAGATGGCCGACCTGGTCGACGGCTACGACGTCGACGTGTTCGCGTTCGGGCTGGCCAGTGACTTCCGGTCGGTGCTGTTCCCGGCGGCGCAGCGGCTGTTCGAGATCGCCGACGAGGTGTGCCGTATCCAGGTCGAGGTGCTCTGCTGGTGCGGCCGGCAGGGCCTGCTCAACGCCCGCGTGGTCGACGGTGTGGTGGCCCGCCACGGCGAGCAGGTGGTGATCGGTGACACCGTCGACCACTCCGAGGTGCGGTACCAGGTGCTGTGCCGGCGGCACCACCGCACCGGTGACCTCGGCCCCGGCTAGCCGACCCCGTCAACTGGCGGACGGATCCGGTTCGGCGGCGGCGAGCAGCGCGGCCTCCTGACCTGTGTCGAGCCCCAGCGGCGGCAGGTCGGTCCGCAGCGCCGGACGATGGTCCACGCCGGCCAGCCAGGCCCAGGTGTCGGCCACCGTCTCGGCCGCCGGCCGGCAGCGCAGCCCGGTGGCCAGTGCCCGGGACACGTCGCCGTGGTGCAGCGCGTCGTGCAGCTCACCCGGGGGCAGCCAGATCGGCAGCTCCGTCCAGGGCGCGACACCGGCGGCGGCCACCACCGCCGGGTCGACCCAGCGTAGCCGGGTGGACGCCCCGGTCACGTCGACGCAGTGGGTCAGCAGCTCGCCCATCGTGGTGTGGCCGCGCGGGCTGACCACGTTGACCGGCCCGCCGACACCGGCGGCGGCCGCGTCGAGCAGCCAGGCCGCCAGGTCCCGGGCGTCGACGTACTGCAGCGGCAGGTCGGGCGGCCCGGGGGCGGGCACGTCGCCGCCCCGGGCGACGCGGTGCAGCCACCACGGCAGCCGACCGACGTCCTCGTACGGGCCGAGGATCAGCCCGGCCCGGGCCAGCAGCGTCCGGTCACCGAAGGCGGCGACCGCGGCGAGTTCACCGCCGCGTTTGGCGCGGGCGTAGGTGACGTCGCCGCCGTCGTCGGCGTCGGCGTCGACCAGCGGCCCGGTCTCGTCGAGCCCGGCCGGCGGCGGGTACGCGTACACCGAGCGGCTCGACACGTACGTGTAGTGCCCGACCCGGTCGCGTAGCAGCCGGGCCGCGTCGCGGACCACCGACGGCGCGCCGGCCCAGGTGTCGACGGCCAGGTCCCAGTCACCGGTGCGCAGCGCGGCGAGACCGTCGGCGACCGTCCGGTCGCCGACGAGCACCTGCGCGCCGGCCGGCGCCGGCCGGTGGCCGCGGTGCAGCAGGGTGACCGCCCAGCCGCGGGCCAGCGCGTCCTCGACGACGCACCGGCCGACGAACCCGGTGCCGCCCAGCATCAGCAGTCGCATACCACCACTGTGCCGTCCGGCCCGACGACGCGGAAGACCGTCACGCTGCCAGCGAAACCCACCACAGGTTACCGTCGGGTAGTAACGGCTGTGCGTGGCGAGGAGGATCGATCATCGTGGACCGGTACGTCCAACCTGTGCCCGCCCCCGGCGACCCGTACCGCACCGACTGGCTGCTCGACCGGTGGCTGCGCCGCCGGATCGACCCGGCCGCGCACACCGCCGCCCGGCCCCGGCTGGCCGCCCTCGCCGCCGACGTCACCGGCCCGCTGCGGGCCGCGCACACCGACGCCGAGCAGCACCCGCCCCGGCTGGTCCGCTACGACCCGTGGGGCCGGCGCGTCGACCGGGTCGACACCTGTGCCGGCTGGCAGCGGCTACGGGCCGCCGCCGCCCGGCACGCCCTGGTCGCGCTGCCGTACCGCGCCGACACCCGCGCCGCCTTCGGCCCGGACGCCCGGGTGGTGCAGCACGCCCTGCTGCACCTGTACGCGCCGGAGTCGGCGACGTTCTCCTGCCCGGTGGCGATGGCCGACGGGGCCGCCGCGCTGCTGCGCCACCCCGACGTCGACCCGGCGGTCCGCGACACCTGGCTGCCCCGGCTCACCGCCACCGACCCCGCCGCCGCGATCACCAGCGGCCAGTGGATGACCGAAGCCCAGGGCGGCTCCGACCTGTCCGGGTCGACCACCGTGGCGCGCCCCGACGACGACGGCGGCGACGGTTGGCGGCTGACCGGCGAGAAGTGGTTCTGCTCCGCGATCGACTCGGCGGTCGCGGTCGCCCTGGCCCGCCCGGTCGGCGCCGTCGGCGGCAGCCGCACGCTCGTGCCGTTCCTGGTGCCCCGCTACGCCGCCGACTCGCCGCTGGCCGCCGCCGGCACCGACCCGCACGCACCCGCCCCCGGCGTGCGGGTGCACCGGCTCAAGGACAAGCTCGGCACCCGGGCGCTGCCCACCGCCGAGGTCGGCCTGCGCGACGCGTACGCGCTGCCGCTGGGCGACCCCGCACGGCCCGGCCTGGCCCGGGCGATGACCCTGGTGGTGGTGACCCGGCTGCACAACGCCTCCGCTGCGGCCAGCGGGATGCGCCGCGGTCTGGCGTACGCGCACGCCTACGCCACCGCCCGCCGGGTCGCCGGCGGCCGGCTGGTCGACTCCCCGGCGCACCGTGGCCTGCTCGGCACCCTCGCCGTCGACGCCGCCGGCGCGTTCGTCCTCGCCGGCCACGTGTTCGACCTGCTCGGACAGGTCGAGGCCGGCGTCGCCGGCCGGTCGACACCCGGCGGACCGGACGCCACCGCCGAGGTGGACCCGGCGGCCGAACTGCGGCTGGCCGCACCGCTGGCGAAGCTCGCCACCGGCCGGCTCGCGGTCGCCGCCGCCAGCGAGTACGTCGAATGTTTCGGCGGCGCTGGTTACGTCGAGGACACCGGCGCGCCCCGGCTGCTGCGTGACGCCCAGGTGCTGCCGATCTGGGAGGGCACCACCACGGTGTTGGCGTTGGACGCGCTGCGGGCGGTGACCCGCGAAAAGGCCGCCGGGCCGCTGCTGGCCCGGGTCGACCGGGCGGCCGCCACCGCCGCCGACCCCGAGGTGGCCGCGGCGCTCACCGACGCCGCCGGGCGGCTGCGTACGGACCTGGCCCGGGTCGCGGCCGACCCGGGTGGGGCCGACACGGCAGCCGGCGCGCGCCCGCTGGCGCTGCGGACGGCGTACACGTTGGCCGCCGCGCTGCTCGTCGACCTGGCCGACGGGCCCGGTCGCGGCACCGACGCGGCGGGTTCCGACGACACCGCCGCCGGAGCGGCGGGTTCCGACGAGACCGACGCCGCCCAGGTGGCGGCCCGGCTGTGGACCCGACGCTGGCTGGTCGGCACCGACATCGCCGCCGACGCCCACCGGCACCTGGAACTGCTCAGCCGGACCTGAGTCCCGTCGCCCGGGCGGGCCGGCGGCCATGAGCAACCGAGCCTGCGCGTCCGCGCATCACCCGGCGGCCGGGCATCGTAGCGCAACGTCCCGGATTGTCCACCAATGCCGTGTGTCGGCGCGCGCGACGCCGCCGACAGGTGCACGATCTCTGACATGGGTTCGCTGGAGATCGGCCCGGGCGTGTGGGCCGTCACGCTCGTCGTCATCATCGCGTTGCTCGCCCTCGACCTGGCGGTAGCGGCGATCCGACCGCACGCCGTCGGGTTCGGTGAGGCGGTCGCCTGGTCGGTGTTCTACGTCGCGGTCGCCGTCGTGTTCGGCCTGGTGTTCATGGCCTGGGCCGGCGGCGACTACGGCACCGAGTACTTCGCCGGCTACCTGGTGGAGAAGAGCCTGTCCGTCGACAACCTGTTCGTCTTCGTCATCATCATCAGCACCTTCGCCGTTCCCGAGGAGCACCAGCACAAGGTGCTCACCTTCGGCATCATCGCCGCGCTGGTCATGCGGGCGATCTTCATCGCCGCCGGCGCCACCCTGCTGAACCTGTTTTCCTTCATGTTCCTGGTCTTCGGCCTGCTGCTGATCTTCACCGCCGTGCAGCTGTTCCGGCACCGCAACGAGGACCCGCAGGTCGACGACAACGTGCTGGTCCGCGCCACCCGCCGGGTGCTGCCGGTGACACCTGACTACGTCGACGGGCGGCTCGTCACCCGCCTCGACGGTCGCCGTGTCGTCACCCCACTGTTCATCGTGCTGGTCGCGATCGGCAGCACCGACCTGCTGTTCGCCCTCGACTCGATCCCCGCCGTGTTCGGTGTCACCCAGCAGCCGTACATCGTCTTCGTCGCCAACGCCTTCGCCCTGATCGGGCTGCGGGCCCTGTTCTTCCTGGTGAAAGGCCTGCTGGACCGGCTGGTCTACCTGTCCACCGGGTTGGCGCTGGTACTGGCGCTGATCGGCGTCAAGCTGGTGCTGCACTGGGGCCACACCCTCGACGACCGGGTCCCCGAGGTGCAGACCCCGGTGTCGCTGGGGCTGATCCTGGTGATCCTCACCGTCACCGTCGTCGCCAGCCTGGTCAAGGTCCACCGCGACCCGACCGCCCGCGCCCACGCCGGTTCGCTGCGCGGCCACGACGACCAGCAGCGGCAACGGTGACCTGCCGGATCCGGTGAGACGCTCAGCCGGACCTGGCGACGCGGGCGGCCCGCGCCGCCGCGATCCGGTACGCCGGGTCCCGGTCCAGGTTGTACCGGTCCCGGTCGTACCGACGGGTGGTCCGCGGATCGGCGTGACCCATCGCGTCCTGCACGTCCTCCAGCGGCACCCCTTCGGCGCGGGCGGTGGTGGCGAACGCATGCCGCAGCGAGTGCGGCGACAGCCGGTCCCACGCCGGCAGACCGGCGGCCCGGGCCAGCCGCCGGACCAGCCGGAACACGGCGTGCCGGTCCAGCCGCGCGCCGCTGGCGGTGGCCAGCAGCGGGCCGTCGAGCGCATCGGCCGCGACACCGGCGGCGCGGGCCCGGACTGCCAGGTACGCGTCGAGCACCGCCGCCGTGTCCGGCGCCAGCGCCCGGCGGCGGGCCCGGCCGCCCTTGCCGACGAACCGGACGCTGCGGTGCCCCCGCTCGTCGCCGACGTCGGCGACGTCGAGGCTGACCAGTTCACCGACACGCAGCCCCAGGTCGGCCAGCAACGCCAGCACGGCGAGGTTGCGCGCACCGCTCGCCCCGGTGTCGGCGCGGGCCGCCGCGAACAACGCGTCGACCTGGTCGGGGCTCAACCCGACGGTCGCCGAATGGTCCCGGTCGATCCGCGGCCGGTCCGCGTCGGTCACCGGGTTGGCCGGTACCGCCCGCAGCCGCACCAGGAACGCGTACCAGCTGGACATGGCGGACAGTTTGCGGGCCACCGTCGCCGGGGTCAGCAGCCGGCCGCTGCGCGGATCGACGGTGGCCTCCAACGTCCGGGCGTAGGCGTTGACGTCCAGGAACGACGCCTGCAGCGGGTCGAGCCCGGTGGCGGTGCACCACGACAACCAGCCGGTCACGTCCCGGCGGTAGGCGGCCCGGGTGTGCTCGGACAGCCGACGGTTACGCAGCCACGCCTCGGTGAAGTCGACCGGGGCGGTGGCGGCGGGCAGGCCGCGGTCGGCCGGCCGGGGGACGAGACCGGGGGTGGTGGGGCGACGCATCGCAGCAGGATGCCAAAGCCGGCGTCACCGACGACGCCGAAACGCCGTACGTGATCTTTCCGCGCTGTTCGTGACCTCGGCCGGCCGGCCAACGGCGGCCGCGACCTGCGGTGCGGCGCGGTCAGGACATCCGGACGATCTGGCCGGTCACGTAACGGGCCTGGTGCGAGGCCAGCAGGGTGACGACCTCGGCGACGTCCTCCGGGCGGGCGATACGGCTCAGCGGACTCGAACCGGTGATCTGCTTCTCCACCTCCGGCGTCACCCAGCCGGTGTCGGTGACCGGCGGCTGCACAATGTTCGCGGTCACTCCGTACGGGGCGAGTTCGGCGGCGGCCGACATGGTGTAGTTCTCCTGTGCGGCCTTGGCCGCCCCGTACGACACCTCCTCGGGAAAGCCGTGCGGGCCGCCGGAGGTCAATCCGACGATCCGCCCCCAGCTGGCCTTGCGGGCCAGGTGCCGGCGGGCGAACTCGGCGATCAGCAGCGCCGGGGCGCGGGCGTCGACGGCGAACTGGCGGTCGAAGGTGCCGGCGTCGACGTGGGTCAACGGCCGGCCGAACCGGTCCCGGCTGTCCGGCCGGAACGTGTCGCTGAGCCAGCCGCTGGCGTTGTTGACCAGGATGTCGACCGGGCCGAACGAGGCCGCCGCCTCGTCGAACAGCCGAGCCGGGGTGGCCGGGTCCGCCAGGTCGGCCTCCACGGCCACCGCTTTGCCGCCGGCGGCGACGATCCGGTCGACGACGCTGCGTGCGTCCTGGGCACGGACCTGCCCGTACTGGGCGGGAAACGACGGATCGTCGGCGTAGGAGGACGGGTCCATCCGCAGGTACGCGGCGAGCACCGCGGCGCCCTGGGTGGCCAGGGCGAGCGCGATCGCCGCGCCGATGCCCTGGTTCGCGCCGGTCACGATCGCGACGTGCCCGGTCAACCGGGGGTCGATCATCTTCCCAGGATGCCCGGCCGGCGACACCGGCGCGAGGCGTTTGCCGGCTTGTCCCCCGCCGGACATGACGAGTCCCCGCCCGGTGCGCTCCGGCGCCGGGCGGGGACTCGGTGGGTGGGTTTCAGTTGCTGAGCTGCCGGCGGCCGTCGTCGCCGACACTGATCGAGACCCGGCGCGGCTTGGCGCGCTCCGCCACCGGGATCCGCAGGGTCAGCACGCCGGCCTCGTAGCCGGCCTCCAGCTTGTCGGTGTCGAGGGTGTCGCCGAGGAACAGTTGCCGGGTGAAGGTGCCCATCGGTCGTTCGGCGGCGACGAGTTCGACCTTGTCGCCGGTGGGGCGGTGGCGCTGGGCACGCACCGTCAGGACGTTGCGTTCCACGGTGCACTCGATGCTGTCCGGGTCGACGCCGGGCAGGTCGAACGCGGCGTAGAACCAGTCGCCGTCGCGGTAGGCGTCCAGGTGCATGACGGCCGGACGGGTGGTGGTGCCGAAGAACTGCTCGGCGATCCGGTCGATCTCCCGGAACGGGTCGGTGCGCATCAACATTGTCGGACCTCCTCACGGGTGCGGGCTTCTCACTCCCTCAAGTTGAGCCCCGCAGACTCAACTTACTTATAGCTATAGCGCGCAACCCTGTGAGCGTCAAGTCGTCCCGTGCGCGGGACAAACCGGTCGACCGGACCCGCCGGCGCGTGGACCCCCGCTGTGCACGCCTTCCTCGCCCACCTGCACGACGTCGGGTTCGGCGGCGCACCCCGACCGCTCGGCGTCGACGCCGCCGGCCGCGAGGTGCTGACCTACCTGCCCGGAACGGTCCCCTGGCCGGACCGGTCCGACCTGCTCGGCCCGGCCGTGGCCCTGCGCCGGGTCGGCCGGCTCGTACGCGACCTGCACCACGCGGCCGCCAGCTTCACCCCACCACCGGGTGCCGTCTGGCGGCGGCTCATCCCACCCGACGGCACCGATCTGGTCGTCCACCACGACCTCGCGCCCTGGAACCTGGTCGTCGGCGACCGCTGGGCCTTCATCGACTGGGACACCGCCGCGCCGGGCACCCGGCTGTGGGACCTCGCCTACGCGGCCAAGGCGTTCGTGCCGCTGACCGCCGACCCCGCCTGGCAGCGCCCCGACGCCGCCCGCCGGCTACCGGAATGCGGGCCAGTGCTCCGGCCTTCAGGCCGGGGGTGAAGGCCCGCGTTGGGAGGGCCGTCAGGGCCCGAGCAGTGCTCTAACCTGGCCGGTTCTGCTGCTCGATGTACTGCGTCACGATGCTCAGTGGCGCGCCGCCGACGGAGCCGGCGAAGTACGAGCCGGACCAGAGCTTGTTGGCCCGGTGGTAGTGGCGTGCGAGGTCGGGGAACTCCTGCCGCGGGTGGCGCGACGGGACGCCCTTGAGTGAGTTGACCAGGCGGGAAACGGCGACTTTGGGTGGGTGGTCGACCAGCAGGTGGACGTGGTTGTGGCCGCCGTTGAACTCGACCAGTTCGGCCTCGAAGTCGCGGCATACGTCCCGCATGATGGCTTCCATGCGGGTCAGGTGCCGGTCGGCGAACACCGTGTGCCGGAACCTCGTCACGAAAACCAAGTGGACGTGCATCGCGAAGACACAGTGCCTGCCGGTACGGATACCCTCACCTTCTGCCATAGACCAACATGATATCGTGTGGTTCGTGCAGCTCCGGTACCAGTTCCGGGTCTACCCGACACCCGGCCAGCAGATCGCGCTGGCGAAGGCGTTCGGATGCGCCCGGGTGGTGTTCAACGACGGGCTGCGCGCACGGCGGACCGCCCACGAGCAGGGCCTGCCGTACATCTCGGACGCCGAACTGTCCAAGCGGGTCATCACGCGGGCCAAGACGACTCCGGAACGGGCGTGGCTGGGCGAGGTGTCGGCCGTGGTGTTGCAGCAGGCCCTCGCGGACCTCAACACCGCCTACCGCAACTTCTTCCACTCCGTGTCGGGCAGGCGTAAAGGCAGCATGGTGGCGCCGCCGAGGTTCCGGTCCCGTAAGGACAACCGGCAGGCGATCCGTTTCACCCGTAACTCCCGGTTCACGGTGCTGGACAACGGTCGTCTGCGGCTGCCGAGGATCGGCGACCTGGCGGTGCGCTGGTCCCGGTCGTTGCCGTCGGACCCGTCGTCCGTGACGGTCATCCGGGACGCCGCCGGGCGGTACTTCGCCTCGTTCGTCGTGCGGACCAGCGAGGACGAGCCGCTGCCCGAGGTGGACGCCGAGGTGGGGATCGATCTGGGGCTGACGCACTTCGCGGTCATGTCCGACGGCACGAAGGTCGCCGCACCCAGGTTCCTGCGCCGCGCGGCCCGCAAGCTCAAACGGCTGCAACAGGCCCTGTCGCGCAAACAGCGGGGCAGCAACCGCCGTGGGAAGGCCGTCGTGAAGGTCGCCAGGGCGCACGCCCGGGTGGCCGACACCCGGCGGGACTGGCAGCACAAGCTGTCCACGACGATCATCCGTGAGAATCAAGCGGTGTACGTCGAGGACCTGTGTGTCGTCGGTCTCGGCCGGACCCGGCTGGCGAAGTCGGTGCACGACGCCGGATGGTCGTCGTTCGTCGCCATGCTGGAGTACAAGGCGGCGAGATACGGGCGTACGTTCGCCCGGGTGGACCGGTGGCTCCCGTCCACCCGGATGTGCTCGGACTGCGGGCGCGTCAACGACAGGATGGCGTTGGACGTGCGGTCGTGGGTGTGTCCGTGTGGCGGTCACCACGACCGGGATGTCAACGCGGCGATCAACATCAAGGCCGCCGGGCAGGCGGACGTCAACGACCGTGGAGCGCGGGTAGGACCGGGACCCGTCCCGGCACCGCGCGGTGAAACGGTAACCCGCCAGAACGCTGCGCGTGTCACGCGCGGCGTGGCTGGAATCGCCGCCGTTTAGGGCGGCGAGGATGTCAATACGGTGCCGGCATCACCGTGGTCGCCCCGTACGCGGGTGTCTCCGGCGCCTGGTTCGGCACCACCCACCACTGCGGCCTCCGTCGCCACCAGCAGCGGCGGCGGCGTCGGAACCTCGGCCAGTACCTCGCCGCCGCCGGTCTGCACATCCACCGCCCGCCGGGCGATGGCCATCTGACGGCCCAGCAACCGCGCGTACCCCCAGGACGGCCGCTGCTCGGTGGCCCGGCCGGCGAACCAGGAGAAGTCCCAGCCCGCCACCGGCACCGCCGAAGCCTCGGCGATCAGCTCGTCGAACGTCGACACCGGACGAGTCTGACCCGCACCGGGCGACCCGGGCCACCGAGAATCAGTCCGGCCCACCCGCAGCCGACCCGGCTGACGCCGCCGCCCGGACACGCAGAAAGGCGTCCAGTTCGGCGGCGCCGGCGAGCATCGCCCGACCCCGCGCGGACAACCGGTCCCGCCAGACACGCAGCGTCGACTCCAGCGGGGCGACGCCACCAGCGGTACGGACCTGTGTGATCAACGGCGCGATCTGCGCCAGCAGATGGCCACCCCGGCGCAACTGGTGGATCAGCATCACGTCGCGCACGTCGGCGGCGTCGTAGACCCGGTACCCGGTCCGCCGGTCCCGGCCCGGCCGGACCAGATTGGCGGCCTCCCAGGCGCGTAGGGTGGCCGGGCGCAGACCGAGCCGGGCCGCCAACGGGCCGATGAACGTCCCGCCACGCTCGGGCGCGACCGGCGCCAGATCACGCAGCGCTGCCTCGACCGCCTGCACGGTACGCCGGTCGTCGACCAACTGGCAGTGGCTGTCGTCGACGAGCCGCAGCGCGTCGTCGACGGCACCCCGGTTCACCGCCCGCATGATCGATGTCGCCGTGGCGTGACCGTGCCCGGCGACCAACGCGAGGAACGCCCGCAGCGCCTGCGCGTGCACCGGCGTGTAGACCCGGTAACCCGCGGCGGTCCGCGCAGCCGCCGGCAGGACACCGGCCTGCTCGTAGTTGCGCACCGCCTGAGGGGACAGACCATGCTCCCGCGCCAGGTCCACCGGCCGCACAGCTACCTCACTGTTTGAAAGTTGACGAGGCATCCCAGCGCCAAACGCACACAAACCTTACACCGTTGTTTCAACGATACCGTTGAAGGAATGGATATCACGGACACCGCCCGTCCAGCCGACGCTGCGGGCATCTCGGCATTCCTGCGGTCGCTGCCCGCCCGACCCCTGCTGCTCGGCCTCGGCGAGGCCCGGCACTTCGTGGAGGAACTGGGCCAGCTGCGCAACGACATCTTCCGACACCTCGTCGCACACGAGGGCTACCGGTCGATCGCCGTCGAAAGCGACTGCCTGATGGGCCTCGTGGTCGACGAGTACGTCACGGCGGGCACCGGCACCCTCGACGACGTCATGCGCCACGGCTTCAGCCACCAGTTCGGCACCTCACCGGCCAACCGAGACCTGGTCAGCTGGATGCGGGCCTACAACACCGACCACGACGACAAACTACGGTTCCACGGCTTCGACGGCCCCCTGGAGTACTGGGCGGCCAGCCCACGCCAGGCACTCACCGGCCTGCACGACCTGCTCGACGACCCGCCGCCCGGCACCCGCGACACCCTCGACTCGCTGCTCGGCCCGGACGACCGCTGGTCCGACCCGGCCACCGTCACCGACCCGTCCCGGTCGATCGGCCGGTCCGCCGACGCCCAGCAGCTCCGGCTGATCACCGACGACCTGCTGGCGCTGCTCGACACCCAGGCGCCGCAGCTGGACCCCGCCGACCGCGAACGGGCCGAACTGTACGGGCGTACCGCCGTCGGCCTGCTCCGCTACCACCACGCGATGGCCGACCCGTCCCCCGCCCGAATCGCCCGGCTGTCGGCGCTACGGGACGCGATGATGGCCGCCAACCTGCGGGCCGTCGCCGACCACGGCCCCGCTCTGGTCTTCGCCCACAACCTGCACCTGCAGCGCAACCGCAGCGTCATGTCGCTCGGCGACCAGCAGCTGCGGATGTGGAGCGCGGGTGCGATCACCGCGGCCCGCCTCGGCGACCGGTACGCCTACCTGGCCTCCGCCCTCGGCACCCTCGGCGACGACACACCACCGCCGGACACCGTCGAAGGTGCCCTCGCCACGCTGCCGTGGGACACTTGCCTCGTCGACGCCCGCCGACTGGCCCGGACCCTCACCGCAGCCGTCCCACGGGTCAGCCCCGACTTCGCCTACTTCCCGCTGGACCCGGCGCAGCTCGACACGGTCGACAGCGTCGTGTTCGTCAACCACGTCCCGCGACCGGGCACACCGCGGTGACAGCGGGTGGGCGCACGCCCACCCGCTAACTCCTGCCGTCCCGTCGTCGGTGGTGTGCGCCGGCGCGACGGTGTGCCGCGCGCAGCAGGTCACGCACCACGGCGTCGGTGCGTGGACCGGGGTCGACCACCGCCAGCCAGCCGCCGGCACCGTACACGGGATGGGCGAACACGGTGTCGGCGGCGGCCGGATCGACCCCGGCCGGGGCGGCCCCGCGAGCCTCGTGCCCGGCGTGCCGCAGAAAATCGTCGCGTCCGACGGCGACGTTGAGCCGGAACACACCCGGCCGGTCCAGGCGCGACGTCGCGTCGCCCGGGTAGTCCTTGGTGACGATCGTGGCGAACGGCTGCCGCCGGGTCGGGACCGTGCCGTCGGGCGAGACGTAGAAGAACGTGTCGCCCCAGCTGATCGGCGGTGTCCCGTCGCCGGACGCCGGTCTGAGGGTCAGTACGTCGCCGAGGCCGGCGACGAACGCGATGATCTCGTCCTGGGTCATACCTGAAGCGTTACATTGCAGTGCTTATGGAGACTTCACGATCCCGAGCACAGGTATCCGAAACGGAAGGTCTCCACTCGACTCGAATGCGCACCGTCGACGTCGCCCGGCGGGCCGGGTACGGCGTTCAGCAGATCCGAAACCTGGAACGCGACGGCATCCTGCCGCCGGCGGCCCGTACCGCCACCGGACACCGGGTCTTCGGGGAACTGCACCTGCAGTCGGCGCTGGCCTACCGGGCCCTGGCTGCGGCGACCGGACCGGCCGAGGCCCGCAGGATCGTCCAGGCCGCCCACCGCCGCCCGGCCGACGGGATGCTCGCCCTGCTCGACGCCGCCCACTCCCGGCTGCACACCGAACGCGCCGACCTGCGACAGGCCCAGCTGGCGGCCCGGGCCATCACCGCCGAACCCATCGACGACGTACGCGGCTGCGACGCGATGAGCATCTCCGAGCTGGCCACGGCGCTCGGCGTACGCCCGTCGACGCTGCGGCACTGGCACGCCGAAGGCCTCGTCGTGCCCGACCGCGACCGGGCGGGCGGACCCCGCCGGTACACTCCGGCCCAGGTCCGCGACGCCCGCGTCGCGCACCAGCTGCGTCAGGCCGGCTACCGGGTCGCGCCGCTACGGGCCCTGATGCCGCGACTGCGCTCCGCCGGGCGGTCGGCCGACATCACCGCCGCGTTGGCGGTCCGCGACGCCGACCTCACCGGCCGGTCCCGGGCCCTGCTCGACGCCGCCGCCGCACTGGCCACCGTGCTCGCGCTCACCGCCGCCCCGGACCACGCCCCGTCGGTCGACCGGTCGGGTCCGGCCGGCCGACTACCATCGGTGTCGCCGCGACATGCACGTTCCGGGAGCAGCCGATGACCGTCGACGCCACGCTCGCCCGCATCAACGACGGGGTGCAGCTGCACCACCAGCGCAGTCAACGGGACGCCGCCCGTGACCTGTTCGCGCGGATCTGGGACGAGATCGGCGGGCAGGACGGGGATCCGCTGCACGTCTGCGTCCTCGCCCACGCGATGGCCGACGTGCAGGACGACGTGCACCAGGAACTGCGCTGGGACCAGCGGGCCCTGGCTGCGGCCGACCTGCTCACCGACACCCGGGTGGCGCAGGCCGGGGTGGCCGGCCTGTACCCGTCGCTGCACCTCAACCTCGGCGAGTGTCACCGCAAGCTCGGTGACCTCGACCGGGCCCGGGAACACCTGCGGTACGCGCAGGCGGGCGTCGACGCCCTGGGTGACGACGAGTACGCCCGGCTGATCAGAGCCGGCCTGGACCAGCTGACGCAGCTGCTGGCGTCCGGGTAGGAGCACCAGCTTACGGACGCCATCGAAGAACGTGACCGGATTACCGTTGAAATCACTCCGCGCGCTGACCGATACGCAGGACACTCAGGTACCGGCGTGCCGCTCGGTCGCCCATGCGGCTACGGATGCGCTCGGCGATGGCGTCGAGCAGCGGCTCGCGGACGTCGTGGTCGAGCCTGCGGTACGGCGACTGCGAGCGCAGGAGGTCGGCGAACCCGTCGCCGTCGAACCACTGGACGGTGGGGTACCAGCGCACGATCGTGGGGCCGAACAGGCTGCCGGGATCGTCGACCAGTCCCCAGCCCTCGTCGGTGCTGCGCACGTCGCCCTCAATCGGCGGACGGCCCCAGTCGGGATTGCCGGGGGAGAACAGTTCGTGGAGATCGGCGGTCTCGGCGTACACCTCCGGCTCGCCGGGCCGGCGGATGACGACGTGGCCGAGCAGCGCCATCCAGCCCCCGGGGTGGAGCACCTCGCGTGCTCGCCGCCAACCGATCGCAGGATCGACCCAGTGCCACGCTGAAGCTGCCACGAGGAGGTCGAAGCGTCGACCGCGGTCGTCCCACTCCTCGAACGTCGACGACTCGACGGTGACGTTGCCGAAGGTAGCGAGCCGTCGGCGAGCAAGCGCGGCCATACCCGCGCCCGGCTCGATGGCGGTCACCGAACACCCGAGCGCCGCCAGCGAACGCGTCGCCTGACCGGTACCGCAGCCCACCTCAAGCACAGGCGACCTCTCACCTAGGCCGGTGATGGTGACGAGGTCGGCGAACAACGGGGCGGGGTACCCCGGCCGGACCCTGTCGTACAGCTCCGGCACCTCGTTGAACACTTGACCGAGGCCACGTCGATCCGCGCCTGCCACCGCACCACCCTCGCCGAGACCGTCGCCGACGTGCCGATTCTGACCGACGGGCGCCCGCCACACGAGCTGACGCCAGACCAGAAACGTCCGGGCACCACATAACTGTCATTATGGTGTAGTGCTTGTCGGCGCCCGAGGCTCCGCTTGGATTATTGGATAGCCGTTTCCGATAATCCGATAATCCGGCGACAGGGTGCGGAGCGGCGCGGGCGAGCGTGAACCGCCATACTGGTCCGCCATGGACCTGGACGACTACCAGCGCGGCGCCCTGCGCACCGCCACGCCACGCGACAAGAACAACGAACTGCTCCACCTGGTACTCGGACTCGTCGGCGAGTCCGGCGAAATCGCCGAGAAGTTCAAGAAATGGGTCCGAGACCACGACAGCGACGAGTCCAGACTCGACCGGGCCGACATCGCCAAGGAACTCGGCGACGTCCTGTGGTACGTGGCGACCCTCGCCGCCTACCTCGACCTGTCACTCAACGACATCGCGACCGGCAACCTGGCCAAGCTGGCCAGCCGCCAGAACCGTGGCGTACTCGGTGGCAGCGGCGACAACCGCTGACCCGGCCCGTCCACCGTCCGGGCCGTACGATCAACGCATGGTCACCCGGCTGGCATGGGTCTCCGCCCACGAGGCACGCGGACACGACGAGGACGAACCGCTGGCCCTGCCGGCGCTACGGCAGGCCGGCCTCGCCGTCGACGTGGTGGTGTGGAACGACCCTGCGGTGCGGTGGGCCGACTACGACCGGGCCGTCCTGCGCTCGACCTGGGACTACCCGCAACGGCTCGGACAGTTCCTCACCTGGCTGGAAACCGTCGAACAGGTGACGGATCTGCGTAATCCGCTACCGATGCTGCGGTGGAACCTGGACAAGCACTACCTCGCTGACCTCGACCGGGCCGGGGTACCCGTCACA
The DNA here is from genome assembly GCF_027497395.1 of Solwaraspora sp. WMMA2080. Classification (GTDB taxonomy): domain Bacteria; phylum Actinomycetota; class Actinomycetes; order Mycobacteriales; family Micromonosporaceae; genus Micromonospora_E. Next base: position 1,237,977 of record NZ_CP114910.1, read on the forward strand.
CCGACCACGTTCGTGGAGCCGGGGCACCGTCCACACTTCCCCGCCGGCGACTTCGTGGTGAAACCGGCCGTCGGCGCGGGAAGCCGGCACGTCGCCTCGTACCGGCCGGCACAGCACGACGAGGCGTACGCCCACGTCCGCAGACTGCACGCCGCCGGCACCAGCGTGCTGGTCCAGCCACGACTCACCTCGGTGGCCGACGACGGAGAATGGCCCCTCGTCTTCTTCACCGGCAGGTTCAGCCACGCCGCGAACAAACGGGTCCTGTTGCCCCACACCGACCCGATCGACGACCTGTTCGCGCCGGAAACCAGCACGCCACATGTCGCCGACCCGGAACTGATCGCCGTAGCGCGCAAAGCCGTCGACACCGTCACCGACTCGTTCGGCGTCCCGCTCTACGCCCGGGTCGACCTCGTCCGCGACGACCACGGCCAGCCGTGCGTGCTGGAACTGGAACTGGTGGAGCCCTCCCTGTTCCTGCCCCAGACCACACCGGCCGCGCTCGAGCGTCTCGTCGACGCCCTGCAGGCCGACTGACGCCCGCGTCACCCTCCGCCGGTCCGGTCGCCCGGCAGATCCCGCACCACCCGCGCCGGGTTGCCGACCGCGAGCACCCCGGCCGGCAGGCTCCGGGTCACCACCGACCCCGCACCGACCACCGTGTCCCTGCCGATCTCCACCCCGGGCAGCACGATCACCCCGCCGCCCAGCCACACGTTGTCGCCGATCCGGACCGGCTCCGCGGACTCCCACTTGTCCCGGCGTGCACCGGCCGCGAGCGGATGAGTCGGCGTCAACACCTGCACGTTGCAGCCGATCTGCACATCGTCACCGACGCTGATGGCCGCCGCATCCAACGCCACCAGCCCGAAGTTGACGAAGGTACGGGACCCGACGCTGATGTGAACGCCGTAGTCGACCCACAGCGGAGGCCGTACCTCGGTATCCTCCCCCACCTCGGCGAACAGTTCGACGAGCAGTGCCCGGCGCCGCTCACCGTCACGCGCCGACGTGCGGTTGTACTCCTCAGTCAGATCCATCGCCCGCAGCGACATCTCGACCAGCTCCGGATCGTCGGCACGGTACAGGTCACCAGCGACCATCCGTTCCCGCATCGACCGCCCAACACCGCCAGAACCCACCAGCCGACCGTACGCCGCACAGCCGGAACACACCCCGCGAAGCAGCCGAAGTCAGACCTGCGGCCACCACGACGGCGGTACGCGTCAGACCGGCAACTACACTTCGGCGGCGATGGACACCCCGCCGCCGGACACCGATACCGCAACCCGGCCCTGCGCACACTGCGGCGCACCCGTACCGCAACGGGCAGCCGCCGGCCGCCCCTTCCGGTACTGCCGCGACAACGACGGAGCCTGCCAACGCGCCTCCCGCGCCAACCGGATGCGCCGCCGCGACGCCCCTGGTCTCGCCGGCCAGATCGCCCGCAGCTGGGAACTCGTCGACCGCCTCGACCAGATGGTCGGCACCCTCACCGAGACACTGCACGCCGAACTCTCCCCAGCCGGCGTCGACCGTCGCGTCGCCGAAGTCCGGGCCGAAGCCGCCGCCACCCTCGCCGCCGCCCAGGCCGAACGCGACGACGCGCGGCAGCTCGCCGAAGCCGCCACGACAGCCGCCACCCAGGCACAACAGGCCGCCGCGCAGGCCGCCGCCCGCGCCGAAACCGCCGAGGCACGCGCCGGAACCGCGACCGTCGAAGCCGCGGCGGCCCGCCAGCAGGCCGCGCAGGCACGGACGGAACAGGCCGCCGCGCAGCAGCGGGCTGCTGCCGCCGCCGCACTGCTGCGGCAGGCCGAACACGACCGCGACACCGTCCGTGAACAACTGCAACAACTGACCCGGCAACACGACGACGACCGGCGCGTCATCGACGAACTCACCCGGGAGGCGGCAGCCGCCACCGCCGCAGCGGCCGACGCCAGCGAAGCCGCACGCACCGCCGACGACCACCGCCGGCAGGCCGACATCCGCGCCGACCGGGCGGGCGCGCAAGCCGAAGCCGCCCGGGCCGACGCCGCTCAGGCGCGCACAGACGCCGCCGCCGCAGGTGAAGAGCTGCACCGGGCCCGCGCCGACATCGACCAGTGGCAGCGGCGCGCCGATGCGGCGCGACACCATGCCGACACCGCCCGCGTTGACGCCGACACCGCCCGGGCGGAGACCGCAGCCGCCGTCGCCCGCGCCGAACAGGCCCGACACACCGCGACGGAACTCGCCGCCACGCTCGACACCGCCCGGGCCGAACGTGACAACGCCCAGAACCGGGTCACGGAACTGTCCCGTCAGGTCAGCGACCTCGCCACGGCGCTGGCAGCGCTCAGCACCGCCCAGCGGCCGGTCGACAAGCCACCGGCGGCGCCGGCACAGTGACCTACATCGCATCAACATCGTCACCGATGTGCCAGACTTCGTTAACGCCGTGTTTCACCCCGGCGGCGACGGCGTCCGCGCACCAGTGACACGGCAGCAACGAGCATCGGCCGGATACGCTCGCACACGTCCGGGCGCGGGCCCTGCCGCTACCAGGCAGCGTCCGCTGACAGCGGGAATCGCCCGCCCCGGGCACATCGTTACACCTGAAGACCAGCACCACGACCGAGGGGATAGCCGATCATGGGCGAGCGCATGCTGCGCGGAAGCCGTCTGGGAGCAGTCAGCTACGAGTCCGACCGCAACACGGAACTCGCGCCGCGCCAGACCCGCGAGTACCTCTGCGCCAAAGGCCACCAGTTCGAGGTCCCGTTCGCCGTCGACGCGGAGGTGCCGGTGACCTGGGAATGCAAGTTCGACGGCAGCGTCGCCCGGCTGGTCGACGGCAGCGAACCGGAGCAGAAGAAGGCCAAGCCGCCACGCACCCACTGGGACATGCTCCTGGAACGGCGGTCGATCGCCGAACTGGAAGACATCCTGGCCGAACGTCTGCAGGAGGTCCGCAACCGGCGCGGCGGCGTCTGACCCACCCGCCCCCGCCGACCGGCGGGCAGACCAGACACCCGACGCCCCTGATGCCGTACGCCGGCGTCAGGGGCATCGTCACGCTCCCGCCCCGCGTTGCCCGCTCACCGCGGCGGGTCGACGATCTCCCCTTCGATCGTCGGACCACCCGCAGCGGTTTGCTGCGCGGAACCGTCCACAGACCCCGCCGGCGGCGAACCGGACGCCGACGGCGACGGCGGCGGCGGCGGCGGCGGATACACCCGCACCCGGCGCGGCCCGAACATCTCCGCCGCCGCCGCCGACGACATCCGCCGCTCCGCAGCGACCTGAACCCGCCGCCGCACCACCCGCCGCACCTGCGGCACCGCCAACACACCACCGAACACGCCACTGACCAGCCCCGGCGACGCCAACAACACACCAGCGACCAACCCGAGCAGACCATCACTGACCTGCTCGCCGGGTGGGCGACCGGACTGCGCCGCCGCCCGGAAACTCCGCCAGGCGCGCGTCCCTTCCCGACGCAGCAGCGCCATACCTGCCAGGGAAGCGGCCAGCACCAACAGCAACGCCCACCCGTAGCCGATCTGATGGGCGATCAGCAGGAAAACGGCGACCTCCAGCACCAGACCGGCCGCCAACGCCAACGGGATCAACCGCACTCCCCGGCGCATGTCACCTCCTGCGAACGTGGCGTCACGTCACCTGTCCAGCATCATGGCACGCGCCGTCGTCACGGCCAGCGCGCCGACGCCGTGTCGCGACGCCGGCCGGTCAACCCGTCCCGGCGGGCCCGAACCCCCCAGACGGTCACCCGCCACAACGCCTCCCGCACGATCGACGCGCTCATCTTGCTCGCGCCCTGCTCCCGCTCCGCGAACGTGATCGGCACCTCGACGATGCGGAACCCCTCACGGTGCGCCCGCCAGGTCAACTCCACCTGGAACGAGTAGCCCTGCGACGACACACTCGCGTAGTCGATCTTGTCGAGCACCGCGATCCGGTACACCCGGTAACCACCGGTCGCGTCCCGCACCGGCATACCCAGCGCCAACCGCGTGTACAGGTTCGCCCCCTGCGACAGCACCCACCGGTGCCGCGGCCAGTTCACCACCTCACCGCCCGGCACCCACCGGGAACCGATCACCACGTCGGCGTCCCGCGCCGCGTCCAGCAGCTGCGGCAACTGCTCCGGAGCATGCGAACCGTCAGCGTCCATCTCGACCACCGCGTCGTAGCCACGCTCCCGCGCCCAGCCGAACCCGGCGACGTAGGCCGCGCCGAGACCCTGTTTCCCCGGCCGGTGCAGCACATGCACCTGGCCGTCGGCCGCAGCCAGCTCATCGGCGACCGCCCCGGTACCGTCCGGCGAGTTGTCGTCGGCGATCAGCACGTCGACCTGGGGCACAGCGTCGCGGATCCGGGCGGTGATCAGACGTACGTTCTCCGCCTCGTTGTAGGTGGGAACGACCACCAGCACCCGACCGACACCCGGGTAGCCCTCCGGGCCACCGCCCGCCGACACCGCCTCGCTCACCGTACCTCCGTATCCGAACTGACCACCCGCCGCCGCAGCCACACCGCGGCGACCAGCACCGCGCCGGCGAACACCACCAGCACCGCCTCGGGCCAGAAACCCATCCGAGTCGCAAGAGTACGCGTCGCCCCGAGCTCGAGCTCACTCACCACGGCGGCCGCCGTGTTGAACCGGGTCGGCTGCGACACCCGCCCATTCTGATCGACAAACGCTGATATGCCAACGGTCGACGCCATCAACCCGGCCCGACCATGCTCCACCGCCCGCAACCGCACCATCGCCAACTGCTGCGCCGCCTCGGCCTCATTGAACGTCGCGTTGTTCGTCTGCACCGCCAACACCTGTGCACCACCGGTCACCGTGTCACGGACCAACCCGTCGTAGGCCACCTCGAAACAGATGATGCCGCTGACCGCCACCGGACCCACCCGCAGCACACCCGGCTGCGAGCCGGCCACGAAATCCGCCCGGACCAGATCCACCTGATCGGTGACCATCCGCGCCAACCGCCGAAACGGCACATACTCAGCGAACGGCACCGGATGCCGCTTCACGTACACCTGCTCCACGTCGCCACCGGAACCCGGCTCCCACACCAGGCTCACGTTGCGCACCTCCCCGGCACCGGGCCCGTACGCCAACGCACCCACCAGGATCGGCACCCCGATAGCCGCCGCCGCCTCATCGATACTCGCCGCCGCCCGCGGGTCACGCGTCGGATCCACGTCGCTGGCGTTCTCCGGCCACACCACCAGATCCGGCGCCGGCACCTCACCGGCCGCCACCTGCCGCGCCAACCGGACCGTGCCCTGCACATGGTTGTCCAACACAGCCCGGCGCTGGGCGTTGAAATCCAACCCCATCCGCGGCACGTTGCCCTGCACGAGCGCTACCACCACCGAACCCGACGATCCGCCCCCCACCGGCACCAAGCCACCCACCAGCAGCACCAGCACCGCCGCACCGACACCCCCGGCCACCGGCGCCAAACCTCGCAACGAACGCCAGGAACGCCACACCCCCGCAGCCAACACCCCACCGGCCACCGCCACCACGAACGTCACCAACGGCGCCCCACCCACCGCCGCCCACGACAACACCGGCGAATCACCCTGACTGAACGCCAACCGCCCCCACGGGAACCCACCGAACGGCGTCCGACCCCGCAACGCCTCCTGCCCCACCCACAACAACCCGGTCACCACCGGCCACAGCACCACCCGGCGACGATCCACCACCGGCGACACGAACGCCGCCACCGCACCCAGCAACGCCAGGTAACCGGCCTGCAACCCCGACAGCAACACCCACGGCAAACTGCCCGTGTGCAGATTCGTCCAACTCAGCAACGGCGCGAAGAACACCACCCCGGCCACGAACCCCAGACCCGCACCCGCCCGCAACCGACGCCGATGCACCGCCACCGACAACACCGCCACCCCCACCGGGGCCGCCCACCACCAGCCGTACGGCGGAAAAGCCACCAGCAGCGCCGCGCCCGACAACACCGCCAGACCGATCGCCCACGGCAACCCCAACGGGCCACCCGCCGCCGCGACCGCCGCCGGCCCCGACCGCACCGGCGTCACCGCCGCATCCACCATCGCCACGTCGAGCCCCACCCGCCAGGCCACCACCCGCGGCAGCCACCGATCCATCCGACGAAGGCTACCGGCAAGCCCGCCCGACCGACGACGACAGCCACAGCCGGCGACGCACCGCCCACCGAACGAGAAATCGGGGCGCGGCCGATCCGGCCGCGCCCCGCGCTCCCAGGCCCCTCCCCCGCCGATGCGGCAGGACGACCGTACGGCGACCTTCGGACCGGCCAACCGGGAACTGGCTGCCCCCGACGGACCGTTGTCTACTGGCCCCGCACGACCACCTGCCCGTACACCGGAAAGTCGCGGCCGGTTCGCGCCGCCTCGCCGACCCTCGCCCACTGGACCTGGCCGATGCGGACACCACCCGTGGCAATCCACGAGCGGCACAACCACACTGCGACAACAGTCGCTCGGCCAGCGGACGAAGAAACGAAGCGAACAACAGCCGCTTCCCGTGGTAGGACTCAAAGACGGTACGCGGGCCACCCCCGGTGCTGTCAACCCGGCCCAGGAACATCGACCACCGCCACCGGCGTGTCATCACCGGCGTGTCACCGGCCGCCCCCGCTCACCCCACACCGGCCGCCGCCCGATCCGCCGCCACGAAGATCTCCCGCCCCCGCAGCACCGTCCGCAGACACCGCGGCAACGGCGTCGGATCCGCCGGCCCGCGCAGCGCAGGATCCTCCGCCACCAGGACCGGCAGGCCGTCCGCCGACACACCCGCCGGCGTCTCCCACACCGCGAACGTCGCCGCCGCCCCCAGCGCCAACGCCCCCTCCTGCGCGGTCTGCACCACACCCGGCGGCAACGCTCGCCAACCGCCCCTGGTGTGCGCGGCGAACGCCGACCGAACCGCCAACCGTGACGCCGGATTGAAGTGCGAAACCGCAGCCCGCACCCCACCCCACGGATCCAGCGGCGTCACCGGCGAGTCCGAACCGAATGCCAACGTGACACCCACCCCGTGCAACGCCCCGAACGGATTCGACGCCAACGCCCGGTCCACGCCCAGCCGCGCCGCGTACATCTGACCCTCACCACCCCACAACCGGTCGAACGCCGGCTGCACGCTGGCCACCACCCCGAACTCGACGAACGCCCCGATCACCCGCTTGTCGACCAACTCGACGTGCTCCACCCGGTGCCGGCCGGCCCGCAGCCGCTCCATCCCGACCTCGCCGGCCGCCACCGCGAAACCGTCCACGACCGCCGCCACCGCCGCGTCACCGATCGCGTGGAACCCGCCCTGCACCCCCGACCGGACACAATCCACCAGATGCGCCGCGACCTGATCGGCGTCCAGGAAACAACTGCCACAGCCGCCGCCGTCGACGTACGGCTGCGACAGGTACGCCGTCCGCGACCCCAACGCGCCGTCGGCGTACAGGTCACCACCGGCGGCCACCGCACCCAGCTCCCGTGCCCGCGCCGCGCCCAGAAACTCCCCCCAGTACCCGTACACCTCCGGCAGGCCGTCGCCCGACATCGCCAGCACGGAGACGAAGTCGGACTCCGACGACGTCTGCGGACCGCCGCACTCGTGCACCGCCGCGATACCCGCGCCGGCCGCCGCAGCCAACGCGGCCCGCTGCGCCGCCGCACGCTGCGCCGGTGTCAACGACCCGAACGCCACCGCCCGCACCGCGTGATGGTCGTCCTCCCGCACCCACCCCGGCGGATCGGAGCGTTCCGCCAGACCCGGCACCGCCGCCAGCATCTCCGACGACACCAGCGCCGAATGGATCGACGCCTGAGACAGGTACACCCGCCGACCGCCCGACGCCGCCGACAACTGCCGCGCGTCCGGCGGCACCGGCCGCTGCCACGTCGACTCGTCCCACCCGTGCCCCAGCACCACCGCGTCCGGCGGCAGCCCCGCCGCGAAGCCGGCCACCCGGTCGACCAGCTCGGCCGGGGAACGCACCGACGACAGATCCAGGCCGGACAGCACCAGGCCGGTGTCGGTCGCGTGCACATGCGCGTCGACGAAGGCTGGAGTCACCAGCGCGCCGGCCAGGTCGACCACGACGTCCGCCGTGGGCGCGTCCGTGTCCGCGCCCAACCAGCCGATCCGGCCGTCGCGCACCAGCAACGCCGTCGCTCCCGGCACCGCCGGGCAGTACAACCTGCCGCCCCGGTACAGGACCACGGGCAGACCGGCCTCCGAACTCACCGTACGAGTCGTCATCTGCTCAGTCTGCTCCCCACCTGCGCGGGAGACGACAGCTGCCCACCGGAGCCACCGATCGACAACCGAATCACCACCTAGCACCTAGCAGGACCGGAAGACTTACGGCAGACTAGTCAACACACAGGAAATTATCCAGGAGTGCGGTACGCCCCACCGGACGCACCGAGCCAGGAGGACCGATGCCGCAACCCACCTCGGCGAACAGCCCCGGAACCACCCCGACGCTGCCCCAGCCGTACGAATACCAGCGCCGCGAACTCGTCGAACCCGACTGGACCCGACTACCCGGCTGGCGCGAGGTCACCCCCGAACAGTGGCAGTCCGCCCAGTGGCAACGGGCCCACTGCGTCAAGACCGTCGCCCAACTGCACGCCGTCCTCGGTGACCTCGTCGACGACGACTTCTACGCCGAACTCGGCGCCGATCAGAGCCGTCACGCCACCATGTCCATGCTGGTCACCCCGCAAATGATCAACACGATGGTGCCGGGCGGCGCACCCGACGGCGACTCCCTGCGGGCCGACCCCATCCGGCGCTACATGCTCCCGCTGGCCAGCGACCGCCGGACCGACTGGCCGTCCCACCCGTACGCCAGCCGCGACTCCCTGCACGAACACGACATGTGGGTGGCGGAAGGACTGACCCACCGCTACCCGACCAAGGTCCTCGCCGAACTCCTCGCCACCTGCCCGCAGTACTGCGGCCACTGCACCCGGATGGACCTGGTCGGCAACTCCACCCCGACCATCGACAAACTCCGCCTGACCCTCAAGCCCACCAACCGCTACCAGGCGCACCTCGACTACCTGCGCGGGCACCCCGGAGTTCGCGACGTCGTCGTCTCCGGCGGCGACGTGGCGAACCTCCCCTGGCGGCACCTCGAAAGCTACCTGCAGAGCCTGCTGGAGATAGACAGCATCCGGGACATCCGGCTGGCCACCAAGGCACTCATGGGCCTACCCCAGCACTGGCTGCAGCCCGATGTCGTGGCCGGCCTGGAACGCGTTGCCCGCACTGCCGCCAGCCGCGGCGTCAACCTCGCCATCCACACCCACGTCAACCACGTGCAGTCACTCACCCCGCTGGTCGCCCGGGCCGCCCAGACCGCGCTCGACGTTGGCATCCGCGACGTCCGCAACCAGGGGGTGCTGATGCGCGGCGTCAACGCCGACCTGCACAGCCTGCTCGATCTGTGCTTCGCGCTCCAGGGCGAAGCCGGCATCCTGCCGTACTACTTCTACCTCTGCGACATGATCCCCAACGCCGAGCACTGGCGGGTCCCGGTCTGGACCGCGCAACAGTTGCAGCACGACCTGATGGGCTACCTGCCCGGCTACGCCACCCCACGGATCGTGTGCGATGTGCCGCTGGTCGGCAAGCGCTGGGTGCACATGCTGACCGAGTACGACCGGGAGCACGGCATCTCGTACTGGACCAAGAACTACCGCACCTCGCTCGACGGCACCGACGACGACCTGGGGCGGCGGTACCCGTACTACGACCCCATCGACACGCTGCCGGAGTCCGGACAGCGGTGGTGGTCCCGGCAACGGACGACCACCACCGGCTGATCCGGCCCGCTGCTCGTCAGCCGCCGAACGCGTCCCGTACGTTGCGGCCGGCGTCCTTCGCGTGCTCCCCCGCGTCCTTGGTCCGGGCCTTGCTCGCCTCGGTGGCGCCCTCGGCTCGCATCTGCTCGTTGTCGGTCGCCGCGCCGTAGCGCTCCTTCGCCTGGCCCTTGAGCTCCTCGGCCTTGTTGCGTGCCTTGTCGGTCATGCCCATGGTCGATCACTCCTATCGCGGTACTGACCGGACGGTTTCCGTCCGTGCTTCCTGCATGCCCGGCGTGGTGGGCTTCAAACGGTACGGGGGTCGGTGCGTGCCTGCGGCTGTGTAGGAGGATGCTGGGCACAGCGTCTAGCGCGTCCTAGGATGATAGGAAAGGGCTGGGTCTCGCAGTCCTGGCAGGGGACAAGCGGCAGCAGAGTCAGGACCCGTTCAGACTCAGACCAACTTTGGTGGACGCGACTCGTACGGGGTGGACAGCACCACCGTCGTCCGGGTGGTGACGTTCGCGGCCGTACGGATCTCCTGCAGCAGCCGTTCCAGGTCCGCCGGACTCCCCACCCGGACCAGCAGCAGGTAGAAGTCCTCCCCCGCCACCGAGTAGCAGGAGTCGATCTCCGCCAGATGCGACAGCCGTTCCGGGGCGTCGTCCGGCTGGGAAGGGTCGAACGGCCGGATCGCGACGAACGCGCTCAACGGCAGCCCCACCGCCTCGTACGACACCCGGGCGGTGTAGCCGTTGACCACCCCGCGCTGCTCCAGCCTGCGCACCCGCTGATGAACCGCCGACACCGACAGGCCCACCCGCTCGGCCAGCTCGGTGTACGACACCCGGCCGTCGGTGGTCAGCGCGGCGACGATAGCCCGATCAGTCTCTTCCACGGCGAGAAACCTACCGTCACCGGGCCAGTGCCCGGGAGATCACCACCCGCTGGATCTGGTTCGTCCCCTCCACGATCTGCAGCACCTTCGCCTCGCGCAGGTACCGCTCCACCGGATGGTCAGCCACGTAACCGTACCCACCGAGCACCTGGACCGCGTCGACGGTGACCTTCATCGCGACATCGGTGGCGAACAGTTTCGCCTTGGCCGCCTCGACGGCGTACGCCCGACCGGCGTCGCGTAACCGGGCCGCGGCCAGGGTCACCGCCCGGGCTGCCGCCACCTGGGTGGCCATGTCCGCCAGCAGGAACCCCAGGCCCTGCAGGTCGATGATCGGCCGGCCGAACTGCTCCCGCTGCCGGGCGTAGCCGACCGCGTGGTCGAGCGCGGCCTGGGCCAGCCCGACCGCGCAGGCGGCGATCCCCAGCCGGCCGGCGGCCAGTGCGGACATCGCCACACCGAAGCCGGTACCCGCGGCACCGACCAGGTGGTCCGCCGGCACCCGGGCCTGGTCGAACACCAGCTGGGCGACCGGGGAGGAACGCAGACCCATGGTCCGCTCCGCCGGCTGCGCCAGCACGCCGGCAGTGCCGGCCGGGACGAACAGACACGAGATGCCCCGCGTGCCCGGTCCGCCGGTGCGGCAGAAGACGTTGTAGAAGTCGGCCACCGCGGCATGGGTGATCCACGCCTTCGTCCCCGTCACCACGTAGTCGTCGCCGTCGCGAACCGCCCGGGTGGTCAGCGCCGCCGCGTCCGACCCGCCCTGCGGCTCGCTGAGGCAGTACGCACCCAGCAGCTCACCGCCGAGCATCTCCGGCAACAGCTTCCGTTGCTGGTCGGTGCCGTACTCGGCCACCGGATAACACGACAACGTGTGCACGCTGACCGCCTCGGCGACCGCCAACCAACGGCTGGCCAGCACCTCCAGCACCTGCAGATACACCTCGTAGGGCTGGCCCGCGCCGCCGTCGGACTCCGCGAACGGCAGGCCGAGCAGGCCGGCCCGGCCGAGAGTGCGGACCACCTCCCGGGGGAACTCGGCCCGTGCCTCGAAGTCGGCGGCCCGGCCGGCCAACTCCCGGTCGGCGAGCTCGGTGGCCAACTCGATCAGGTCGTACGCCTCGGGCGTGGGCAGGACTCGTTCGACGGTCATGGTGGGTGCGCTCCAGGATGGTGAGCGGGCCGGCGCCGGCCCACGGTGGCGGGCCGGCGGTATCGATCGACACCCAGCAAGCTTAACGTTCGTTTGGCCGCGTCCCGTCGTGGTCCAGTCCCAAGACGCGACCCATCACCATTCGGGTCCGCGCGACATCGGTGAGCAGCGCGGTGTGGTCGACGACCTGATCCACCGCCCCCAGCACCGGCAAAGCCCGCAGCTCGCGGTCACCGATAGCCGACCACAGGGCCCGGGCGAACCTGTCCGCGTCGAGCACCAGGTACGGCCGGTCCCGGAACGGCCGTACCGTCGGCTCCACCGGCGCGGCCAGCG